>NZ_MKZL01000064.1:0-529 GCF_002803315.1 Paenibacillus sp. GM1FR
TTCAAAGGCTCCCACCTATCCTGTACAGATCGTACCCAAATTCAATATCAAGCTGCAGTAAAGCTCCATGGGGTCTTTCCGTCTTGTCGCGGGTAACCTGCATCTTCACAGGTATTAAAATTTCACCGGATCTCTCGTTGAGACAGCGCCCAAGTCGTTACGCCATTCGTGCGGGTCAGAATTTACCTGACAAGGAATTTCGCTACCTTAGGACCGTTATAGTTACGGCCGCCGTTTACTGGGGCTTCGGTTCACAGCTTCGGATTGCTCCTAACCACTCCCCTTAACCTTCCAGCACCGGGCAGGCGTCAGCCCGTATACTTCGCCTTACGGCTTCGCACAGACCTGTGTTTTTGCTAAACAGTCGCTTGGGCCTTTTCACTGCGGCCCCCTCGTGCTATTCACACTACCGGGGCACCCCTTCTCCCGAAGTTACGGGGTCATTTTGCCGAGTTCCTTAACGAGAGTTCTTCCGCGCGCCTTAGAATACTCTTCTCGCCTACCTGTGTCGGTTTGCGGTACGGGCACC
>NZ_MKZL01000065.1:0-527 GCF_002803315.1 Paenibacillus sp. GM1FR
GTTGTCTGTGCAACTCCACATCCTTTCCCACTTAACACACACTTGGGGACCTTAGCTGATGGTCTGGGCTGTTTCCCTTTTGACAATGGATCTTAGCACTCACTGTCTGACTCCCGGAAGTAAGTCTATGGCATTCGGAGTTTGACTGAGCTTGGTAACCCTTGCGGGCCCCGCACCCAATCAGTGCTCTACCTCCACGACTCTGTTTTCCGAGGCTAGCCCTAAAGCTATTTCGGGGAGAACCAGCTATCTCCGAGTTCGATTGGAATTTCTCCGCTACCCCCACCTCATCCCCGCATTTTTCAACATGCGTGGGTTCGGGCCTCCAGTGCGTGTTACCGCACCTTCACCCTGGACAGGGGTAGATCACCCGGTTTCGGGTCTACGTCCACGTACTCATTCGCCCTATTCAGACTCGCTTTCGCTGCGGCTCCGGCTCTTCACCTTAACCTTGCACGGGAACGTAACTCGCCGGTTCATTCTACAAAAGGCACGCCATCACCCCTAAAACGGGCTCTGACTTTTTG
>NZ_MKZL01000066.1:0-273147 GCF_002803315.1 Paenibacillus sp. GM1FR
CCATTGCGGAAGATTCCCTACTGCTGCCTCCCGTAGGAGTCTGGGCCGTGTCTCAGTCCCAGTGTGGCCGATCACCCTCTCAGGTCGGCTACGCATCGTCGCCTTGGTGAGCCGTTACCTCACCAACTAGCTAATGCGCCGCAGGCCCATCCCCAAGTGACAGATTGCTCCGTCTTTCCAGTTCTCTTCAGGCGAAGAAAACAACTATTCGGTATTAGCTACCGTTTCCGGTAGTTGTCCCAAACTTGAGGGCAGGTTGCCTACGTGTTACTCACCCGTCCGCCGCTAAGCATCAAGGAAGCAAGCTTCCTATCAACTCCGCTCGACTTGCATGTATTAGGCATGCCGCCAGCGTTCGTCCTGAGCCAGGATCAAACTCTCCAATAAAGTATTGAAAAGAGCGATAAGCTCATTTTGAATCTGACGAGATTAAAAATCTCATTTGTGCTCCAGTCGATCCAAGCCAAGGCTTGTCTCAAACTTTCGCGTTCATTCTGTAAGCAGAATGTTTACTCACTCGTTGTTCAGTTTTCAAAGATCAAACACGATTTGTTCTACTTCTTCTTTCGTCTCAACCAAGTTTCGGCGGCGACTTAAATAATGTAACACATTTCGTTTGTTTTCGTCAAGAACTTTTTTTGATTTCTTTTTTGAAGCTTTAGTTCTTCACTTTTCCTCTGAAGAATTTATCGTTTGTTGACGATAATCTCGTTTGAGGAACGAAATATAATGTATCATATATCGTGAATGAGAGTCAACATCTTTTTATAAATTATTAAACAAACAAAAAAGGAAGGTTTCCCCTCCCTTATGTGATCAATATAATGTCAGGCCTCTGGAGAAGGTTATGCCTCAATCCAATACCGAATTTCCCGGCCCTCTCCTCCGATTGATGGCCATCCTGCCGATTCTTTTACAATAGAACGAAAGACCAACTTACGTATTACCAAAGGCAGATCTTCTCGAACAAATCTTAACTGTGGATGATGAACAAGTTCATTCATGCTCCACGGCTCCTTGCGACTTCTTAACACACGCAGCAGCAGTTCTGAGCACTCACTCATTTTGGACATTACGGAAAACTCACAGGCAAGCAGGACAAGCTCTACTCGCTGCTCCAGCGTCTCCGAGCTTACGGTAAGCTCTTGATATAGTTTCCATAAAGCGCGATCCAGATTCTGTACATGTGTCCAGACGGCATGATCCGGGTATATCCCCTGTTCAATCAATACAATTCTTGCCCAGTTCCCCAGAGCCTCTAATACATTGTAGTAGGCGTCTACAACATGACCTTCCTGAATATGACGTTTGGCCTCCACATACATTCTCAAGAAACTGGTGAATTCATGAAGCAGCTTCTGCTCACGCAATTCTGCCCCAAAGGTAGACAGTTCTTCTCGCAAATCACTTAAGGCGCTGTCCGCTTCCCAGATAATCTCACCTTCAATCAGACACTGGGTGAGATTATTATGATTCCCGGTTACTACACTACTCTTTAATTCATGGCGGCTCGCATAGATCATCTGATAACGAAGATCACCATATCTGTAATGTCCGACCGTCGACTTCAATTGATCATCATTATGAACAACAAGTACTAATAATTCGAAATCTTGAATTAGGGAGCCGTGGAATCGCTCTCCCGGGTGGGAATAAGCGATAGCCCCAACTGCCCCTGTCTCTTCCGACTGTTCGGACAAAAAAGCAAGGTTCTTTAATTCCACGATTCCCTCCATACATTTCATGGCAGATAAGCGCCAAGTCAGTTATAATGTAATTCTACATCCAGACTGAAGTTTCCTTCTTTTCCAGGTCCAATACTACTCATACGATAGGAGCATTTTTCATGATTTTTAAATCAGCAAAAATTAATGCTTTTCGCACTTGGGGATTACTACTGACCATGCTAGGTATGGGCCTAATGATACTGGGAACAGCCGGGATTGTTTTCTGGGGACATGCAGGCAAGGTATTCGCAGCTGTAGGACTCGTCATTGGACTGATTGCCATGATGGCCAGTCTAGCCATTTATTTCTGGGCGGGTATGCTCTCCACCAGCGCAGTACAAGTCGACTGTCCGGAATGCGGGAAGTTAACCAAAATGCTTGGCAAAACGGATCGTTGTATGTTCTGTCATACCATCCTCACCCTGGACCCTAATAGGGCCAACATGACCAGTCAACAACTGAAAGCGCCTTCTACACAAGCTCCCCCCACCGATGGTTAGCACAAAATGGTCTCCAACCGCTAAATGTCTTTTACCTTAATTTCATTGAAGAACAAAAAAAGGCCCGGTATGTTTACCGGACCTTTTTGGACTTGGCTTATAAGTGAACCCTTATTGCTGTTATCAATAGCTAAAATATGAAGTTAAGTTATAAGTTCTACGACCAATAAAACGGTAGACTGCACGTATGATGTTACCCAAGGAGAAACTTTGAGCTTAGCGAAAATAAATCAAAGAAATCAGACACTCTGAGTTCGAGTAAATTATTTCTGGTAACCAGCCTGCTTTAATACCTCCCATGCAGAGGCATTAGCAAAACTCCGATTCCATGCTGCTACTCCGCCCAGCTTCAACGAAGCAATCAAATCCACCCGCGCCTGAAGGGACACGGCATCTTCGATCCATATTTTCTTGGTAGCTCCGTCTTCCTTATATTCAACATAGTTCTGTCCACTTGCCTGATCCAGTTCAGGTTTGAGTTTCTTTTCTTGGATCAGCTCCACAATGGCATTCATGCCCACCGCTTTGGAAGACACTTTAACCTCACCCTGATCATTCGTCTCTTCCGTCCATATCCGGGTATAGAGCGGAACCGCCATGATCAACTTGTTAGAAGGGACTTCATCCTCCTCAAGAATGCGTTTCATGGAAGCCTCGGTCCAGGGGAGAGATGCTACCGAGCCAGCCTTGGGACTAGCCGCCCAATGTTCATCATACGCCATCACAATAACATAGTCTGCAAAAGAACCTAATGCACGGCGATCCAGAAAAGCGGACCACATCTCACTGTTTGATTTTGGTGTTACATCGATTGATAACATCAATCCATGTATACGAGCCATCGCCTTGATCTCGCGCACAAACTGCGTAATATTCGGCCCGTCATCTGTATACACGTTCTCAAAGTCGATGTTGATACCATCCAGTTGATACGTCTGTGCATACTCCAACATCTGCTCAATAATATGAGTGCGTGTCTCGTAAGAAGCTACAGCTTCTTTTGTAACGTCCGGATCAAAGCTGTTATCCATGAGTCCCCATACTTCCATACCCGAACGGTGAGCCCAGTTCACATAAGCTTGGTTTCCCTTGCTTTTCACAGTGCCCTGTCCATCCGTAATATGAAACCATGTGGGGCTGACCACATTCACACCGGGCATTTTACCGATAGAGCCCACATCAGGCTGACGATTGTACACGGCTTCCCAAACCAGATTTACCGGTTTATTCTGCCACTTCTTCTCTGCTGCAGTCGGCGTATACTTGGGCAAGTCCACCTTCTTTTTCTCGGTGAGGACAATATAATCATTATCTACATATCCGGCATATCCATTATCGAGTTGCACAAAACTCTGTTTATCACCTGTCTGCCATACACGTACCCGTGCATCCTTTTCCATATCGGCAATGATTGGTGAGGATTCTCCCCCACGTTTATATAACGGCACGGTCTTGTCCGCTTTGGATGACAATGTATCAATCTCTGCATACTGAATCATGTCTCCTCCACGCATCAGCAGCACAGCACCTGTTACTGAATCTTCCTGTACGGTTATGCCATATACTTCTTTCAAAGGTTTGAGCGGAATATAGGCTTCTCCGTCCTTAACCTCAGGCTTAACTGTCATAGGATAATCTTTGTGATTAAGTTCTGCTTGTGTGCTTCCATCTTTCATATGAAGGACTCGCTGAGGAGAGGCAATAATGATATCTCCCGATTCTGATTCATAACGTATGCCTGCATCAATCGCTTCTTGCAGCACATCTACAGGCAACTTGAGTTGATCTCCTGTACCCAGAGCGTCTCCATCCATCAGTTGCCCATCTACAAAAATAGGCTGGCTTCTTCCTACCCAGTCGGGGTCTTCATGGGTCTGGTTCAACCATACATTTGTTATAAGCCAGTAAGCCCCCCCGGCGATCAGACAAGCCCCGAGAAAACCGGGCCAAAATGAACGTCGCTTCTGACGTGTATATCTGCTTTTTCTACCCAAACGTCTACCTCCGTTAATTATGCTGATCATAAGGATGTGTGCATAAGTTGTTATAAAGATGAGCATTTTGCATAAATGCTAAAAAAAAAACGTGAAGAATCCATACTGAATTCTGCACGTTAATATTGTAATTCAACTCTCTTAATCCCTGCAACTTTTGCAAACACCATATACTTCCAATCGGTGACCGTGTACTTCGAATCCTGTACTAGACTCCGCCTGAAGCTCTACACTTTTGAGTGAAGGATAGCTGAAGTCTTCAATCTTGCCGCATTGATCACAGATAACATGATAATGATCCGTCACATTGGCATCGAAGCGACTTGAATTATCTCCGTATGTCAATTCCCGGACCATGCCAGCTTCCAGAAACATCTTCAAATTATTATATACCGTTGCCACGCTCATACTGGGAAATTGGGGTTCAAGGGCTCGGTAAATTTCATCGGCTGTCGGATGCCCCATGGATTCCATCAGATAGTTCAATATGGCATGACGCTGGGGTGTAATACGGACACCGGTCGTTTTCAGATGCTCCAACGCATGTTGGACACGTGTTGCCATAAAACCCACCGCCTTACCTTTCATTCTCTGGTGAAGAGTAAATTACTGTCTCCTCGCTCAGAGTTGATTCCCGGCCATTAAGAACGACAATCCATCTTTCATGCCGTGTAATCTTGCCAGTGTACATTTATTGTACGGCGATTACAAGTTTATTGTCAACGCGGCAGTCAAGGAACCTCTGTAGAATCCTCCTGGGAATTTACTCCGTCTTCGGTTGTCTGTTCCAGATTCTCAGCCGTATCTTCAGAATCAGGTGTAACTGCTTCAGGCGTAGATACAGCCGGGTTACTCTGAATGGTGAGATCACTATTGCCTTCAATTTTCACCCTGTACTCGCCCTCACCGAGCTGGCCTTCTATGGTTTTATTCTGTACTTTGAACGGCAGATCCGTACTTAGATCTCCATAACTGCTGGAACCCGCAAGACTGTAGTCTCCACGTTCGGGAAGTAATACGTTAATGGCTCCCACCGCACTGTACACATCCCAGTCCCCTCCGACTTTGGTAGATACGATGTTAATACTGCCATTAAGTGATTGGGCTTTGATTCCCAGATTGGCTCCATCCAGCGTAATATTGCCGTTGCGTGTCTCTGCGATGAATTCACCAACGGAGTCCGCAATACTGATACTTCCCACTTGTGTAGCAAGATCTACATCGCCGGAAATACCGCGAGCCTTCATATCTCCACGGTTACTGTCCAGATCGACATTACCTATGGCGTTGGCTACAATGACATCTCCGTTCAACGTTTTCCCGGAGATATCTCCAACAGCATTGGTAATCCGGATACGTCCGTTACCCGTTTCGGCCAGTATGGTACTAATGGCTTCCGGACGGTTTAATAATATGGCTCCATTGGAAGTTCGAATATCCAGATTAAAACGACGATCATCCGGGATCGTTATGGTAAGATTCATACGTGGCTGCGTTTTTTCATTGTCTCCATAAGTCTTGCCTGTAGCTTTGATATAAATTACTTTTGTACCATCGGCCTCTACAAAAGAGGCTGCTGCAACGGCCTTTGCCTGTACTTCCGTCGTCTGATCTACCCAGATCACCGTCCGTACTTCAATCTCATCCGTATCTCCGCGTTGTACCGAGATATCTCCGTTGACACCTTCAACCACCAGGTCTGACGTATCCATGCGAACAGGTACACGAATCGTGCCCTTATCCTCCATATACCCTGCTGCTTGACTGTAGTCCATGGATGCCGCTCCGAGATTTAGACTCACTCTATTCCATAAGTGCATGTAGTGATCCTGCTCGGTGACGATAAATACGGAAGCCGCCAAAATCAGTGAGGTTAGAATGCCCTTGGCATCGGGTCTGAAGCGTACTTTGATTTGCTCATCAGGATTGCTCGGGTTATCTGATTGCACCTTGTTTCTTCTGCGTGTCCACAGGAACAGCACAATATATTCAACACCTAAAACAACGAGCAAAAATGGCCACCAGTCCACCATCTCATATACGTAGTCAGTTCCCCACCGTTTATCCAAAATCAACAGCACACCGACCGCTATGATTAAGGCGGCAGCCGTATAGCGGCCAACCCGGACTTTACGGTTCATCACGTTCCCTCCTTGTATCGTTTCCACTACATTTTTTTCTTGTTCAACATCACCCAGAACTCACGACCAAACAGAAGCAAACCGCCTACGATCATGAGAACTGCAAATGAATATCCGCCGTACATGGCGAGAAGTTCTTGAAACCAACGTGGTTTGCGAAAAAAAAGTACCATCAAAGATCCTCCCACAATCAGAAGTAATCCAAACGATATGCCTCTCTCCCAGACCATCATTGCATCTCGTGTAGAACGTTCATTGGTTATCGGCTTGTCCGAAGTTGCCTGGGTTACTGCTCTACGTCTGCGCATCATGACCCAATCTGCAGATTGCAACACATCATATACATTGTAAAAGTAAATAACCGGAATACACAAAGCCAGCAAGATGAGCAATGGCACATTGATCTGTATACCAATAGATGAGAAGTACAACACTGCTGACAGATCAAGCAAAACAAGCAGCATAAAGGTCAAACCCCTCATGTACAATCTCAGATAAATATGACCCAGGCCAGGAATAATGGCACTCATTAATCCCGCAATAAACTTGTGAGTCCGATTTCTGACCGGTTTGGTCTGAACTGTACGAGTCTTTGGGTTCAATTGACGTCTCCGTTTCATAACATACTCCTCTCTTCTGATCTGACCTTCCGCTCTTCATGCATTTGGTTAGATAGTACCCTAAAGAGCAAGGAGAGTAACTGGAAGAAATATGGATATGACCAAAAACCCTCCGGCACTACTGGCCTGGGGAGGGCTGTAATTCATTTATTCGATCGACACCTTGGTAACGTGTTCCCATTGTCTTAACTTGGATACCAAGCCTACCGTTTGGAAATCATGCGGTACCTGGACATGTAATACAATCTCAATTTTACGTTCAACCGACACCATCTCTGCATAAGCCAGGTCTTGTTCATTCACGGTGATTTTACGAATTTTGATCTTCTCCTGCTCCATACATGAAGACAATTGTTCGAGAAAACCGGGTTCTGACAAGGTATGAAGTGTAACAACATGCAGTTTGTTCCCTCGCAAATACCTCAGCTCTAATTTGTTAAAGACCCAGAGATTAAGTAATACCAGAACGGTGGATACGATAGAGGCAAAAAAGAATCCCGCACCTGCTGCGAGCCCAATGGCTGCAACAACCCAGATTGAAGCAGCTGTAGTCAGTCCGGTAATGGATTTTCCCGTGAAGAGAATTGTCCCTGCTCCCAGGAATCCGACACCAGTAATTACAGCAGTAGCCAAACGCGCTGGATCGATCCTTACATTTAATTCATTAGCAAAATCTTTAAAGCCATAAACAGACAACATCATAATCAGTGCAGAGCCAAGACATACCAGGATATGGGTACGCAAACCGGCAGCATGATTGGACCGTTCCCGCTCCAGGCCTACGAGCCCTCCAAGCAGCATAGCCAGCAATAATCGTAATAAAATGTGCCACTCATCAATGAACCAGGGATCGCCCAAAGTCGGTATTCCTCCTCAAGTTGTTAATATTATTAAAGTTTATTCTTATGAAAAGTCGTTAATTCCACCCCAGGTGCAATCTGTGTGACTTCCACAGGCGTAAAACCAAATTTGGTGTACAGATTCACTGCGGGTTGATTCAGCGTTCCTGTGGAGACGATATAACGCGGAAGATCCGCATGCTGTTCCAACACATACGTCATCAAAGAGGCCGCAATTCCCTTGCGAAAGTGATCCGGGTGCACCATCATTCGTGTAATGGTCAGTGAATCCTCCTCTTCCTCCGCTACAGCGACAGCCCCTATAAGCTCTCCGTCATCATGGATACAACCATAAAAACTCTCTCCACAATCCCGAAGTGTCTCCATCGAATCCATCAAAGGAGGAATCTCCTGAAATCCGATGATTTCGGCTTCCAATCGATAGGCCACATGTTGTAGTCTCCATAACTGTCCCAACGTCTCCAGATCACTCAGTGACAATGGTTGAATGTTCATATCCGTTCCCCCGTCCGAAATACATTTGTATCTATTAATACCAAAAAGAGGCTGTCACAGGGACGAGCCTCTTTCTGTCCGGCCTCACCGGAAGGATTAGCGGTTCAGTACATCTGCAAGCAGTTGGTTGGCTAGAGCGGGATTCGCCTTGCCTTTACTTTCTTTCATAACCTGACCAACAAGGAAGCCAATGGCTTTTTGTTTACCAGCTTTATAGTCTTCCACGGATTGAGGATTATTCGCTACAACCTGCTCAACGATGGCAAGAATGGCGCCTTCATCACTAATCTGAACAAGACCCTTCTCTTCAACGATCTGCTGTGGAAGCTTACCACTCTCCAGCATTTCCTTGAATACCGTTTTGGCGATTTTGCTGTTGATTGTGCCCTTCTCAAGCAGGCCAATCATCTCACCCAAGCCTTGACCTGTCAGTGGAACTTGAGTCACTTCAAGGTTGCTCGTATTCAGGTAACCCAGCAAGTCGCCCATGATCCAGTTGGATACGGACTTCGCATCCTGAGTGTATTTCAGACTATCTTCAAAAAGATCTGCCACAGCTTTGGAGGAGGTAATAACCTCTGCATCATAGCTAGGCAATCCATAATCAGCCGTGTAACGCGCCTTGCGCTCGTCTGGAAGCTCAGGTATGGTAGCTCTGATCCGCTCTTTCCAGGCTTCATCGATATGAAGCTTCACCAGATCCGGGTCCGGGAAATAACGATAGTCATGCGCCTGTTCCTTACCACGCATCGACAGTGTTTTTCCTTGAGCTTCGTCCCAACGACGCGTCTCCTGAACCACTTCGCCGCCATCATCCAGAATCTCAGCCTGGCGATATTGTTCATATTCGAGACCACGCTGAACACCACGGAAGGAGTTCATGTTTTTCAGTTCAGCTCTTGTTCCGAGCTTCTCCTGTCCATGTGGACGCAAACTGATGTTAGCGTCACAACGCAGTGATCCTTCCTCCATCTTCACGTCCGACACATCACAGTACTGCATGATCGCACGCATTTTTTCAAGATACGCACGCGCCTCTTCCGGAGAAGAAATCTCAGGTTCGGATACAATCTCAACGAGTGGAGTACCGACACGGTTAAAGTCCACCAGAGAAGCGTATCCGCCATCGATATGGGTAAGCTTCCCTGCATCTTCTTCCAAGTGAAGACGTGTGATGCCGATTCGTTTCGTTTCACCATTCACTTCGATATCAATCCAGCCGTTCTCACCGATTGGTTGATCAAATTGCGAGATTTGATAAGCTTTTGGTGAATCGGGGTAAAAGTAGTTTTTACGGTCAAACTTGCTGACATCAGCAATCGTACAATTCAGGGCCATCGCTGCCTTCATGGCGTAGTCTACCGCCTGACGATTCAGTACTGGCAGTACACCCGGATGTCCGAGACAGACCGGGCAGGTATGCGTGTTCGGCGGAGCTCCAAAAGCTGTGGAGCAGCCACAGAAAATTTTGGAGTTGGTATGCAACTCCACGTGGACTTCAAGTCCAACGACCGTTTCATATTTAGATGCGGACATTTCTATATTCCTCCGTTCCGGGCAGTCTACAGCTGCGGACGCTGCTTGTGGAATTCTGTATTTTGTTCAAACGCATGCGCTACACGCAATACGGTTGTTTCATCAAAGGCTTTACCGATAATCTGCAGGCCAACAGGCAATCCATCGGAGAATCCACATGGAATGCTAACAGCAGGTACACCAGCAAGGTTAACCGGAATAGTCAAAATATCATTCAGATACATTGTAAGTGGATCATCCACCTGTGAACCCAGTTTGAACGCCGTAGTTGGCGCAGTTGGTCCAATAATGACATCATATTTGGCAAATACATTGTCGAAATCCTGTTTGATCAATGTACGTACCTTCTGTGCTTTCAGATAATAGGCATCATAGTAACCCGAGCTGAGTGCATACGTTCCGAGCATGATACGTCGTTTCACTTCGGGACCAAAGCCTTGACTGCGGGACTGATGGTACAGATCCAGCAAGTTATCCGGATTGTCAGCACGCACGCCATAACGTACACCATCAAATCGAGCCAAGTTGGAAGAAGCCTCTGAAGATGCCAGCAGGTAATACGTAGCCACCGCATATTCGGTATGCGGAAGGGATACTTCTTCCCATGTTGCCCCGAGCCCTTCGAGAACTTTCAATGCAGACAGTACTGTCTCTTTCACTTGTGGATCTACGCCTTCACCGATGTATTCCTTCGGAACAGCAATGCGAAGCCCTTTAACATCACCTGTCAGTCCGCTCAAATAATCCGGAATCTCTACTTTTGCAGATGTCGAATCTTTGGCGTCATAACCAGCAATAGCTTGCAATACATAAGCAGAATCTTCAACATTTTTCGTCAAAGGTCCGATCTGATCCAGGGATGATGCAAATGCAACCAATCCAAAGCGGGAAACAAGTCCGTACGTCGGCTTCAATCCAACAACACCGCAATACGAAGCAGGCTGTCTGATGGAGCCACCTGTATCTGATCCAAGCGTGAAGTATGCTTCTCCCGCAGCCACAGCTGCTGCCGAACCACCGCTGGAACCTCCTGGAACACGATCCAGTGCCCATGGATTACGCACAGGGGAGAAACTTGAATTCTCATTGGAGCCGCCCATGGCAAATTCGTCCATGTTGAGTTTACCAATAGTTACGGTGTCCGCAGCTTTCAATTTCTCAACAACTGTCGCGTCATACACCGGGTCGAAATTACGAAGGAATTGGCTGCCACACGTCGTGCGCAGTCCGTTCGTAACGATGTTATCCTTAATACCTACAGGCAGGCCAAAAAGCAAACCTTTCTCCTCGCCGCTAACCAGACGGTCATCCAGTTGACGTGCACGAGCGCGTGCTTGTTCTTCATCCAGTGCCAAATATGCCTTAACCTTATCGTCATGCGCGCCAATGTTCTGATACGCCTGATCCACCAGATCGCTGACCGACAGCTCTTTGGCATGCAGCTTGTTATGTAACTCAGGCAACGATTGTTCAAATAAACTCACAGTTTTTGTCCTCCTTCCGGTTATCCGTTATTCCATTACTGCAGGCACTTTAAACTGCCCGTCTTCTTCTTCCGGTGCATTGCGCATCACCTGTTCAATCGACAGGCTTTCTTTGGTCTCATCTTCACGCATAACATTGCTTACGTGCAGAACGTGAGTGGTGGGCTCGATGTCTTCTGTATCCAGCTCATTCAGCTTTTCTGCATATTTTAAAATCGCGTTCAGCTGACCTGTCAGGGTCTGTTCTTCTTCAGCAGTCAAGTTGAGCCGGGCCAGCTTGGCCACATGCTGAACGTCATTATTCGAAATACTCATTAGCGGATGCCTCCTTCATTCGTTCTGATTCCCGAAACGACCTGAAACGAATCGCTCGTTTAACGGGCTAAAGTCTCAAGATAACTTTTTTCATTATAGGTGAGATAGTTCGACAATTCAATGCAAATGACCTGACGGGCTTCCGGGAAGCTAAAATCAAACTTATAAAATAAAAAAGAGCCGGCATCAGCCGACTCTTAAAATTCTAAATCCATGCACGCAGATTAACCTGCTTTATAAAATCCGCCTGTGACATAACATCGTTCGCGGTTTCCTCTTCCTCTTCCACAGCTTGAAAATCTCCGTTCATCAGATGATGAAACAGCTTCTCATTGTGTGTCGCAAGGGCGTAATCTATCAACGCTTCTCGCTCGACCCGCTCAGCTTCCTGCTTCAGCAGAACCTCTTCCAGATCGACGTCGCCGGATGGAACAAAAAAGTTCCGGTTCACCTGCGGCACTCGAAGCACGTAATCGAACGCATTGTCCGGATTCCGGTCATAAGCGATGATGAAACCATATTCCCCCACAGGAAGATTCTGCTCAAACGCATCCGCGACGATGACAACCTTCTCTCCTAATCGCAGCATCGTCTAACCTCCTGGTAGTCTATCATTAATATTTATTTGTATAGTCTACTAGAAAAGAATAACGATGTCTAGGAATACTAGAATTAAACAACATATTTGTGCAAAATCTTTTTTCCATTTTTAAAATGATGTTATTTCGGATTCCGTGCACCTGGTTTTCGCTGTGATCGAATCACGACAAACCAGTATATTATAAGCGGCGTGGGAAATCCTGTGATGCCCCATAATCCCCATAACCAAGGGAAACGTCCACGTCTGCGTGCGTCCTGAAAAATCCATGTGCCCTGAACCAGAAGAAAAATGCCAAGCAATGTAAGCCACAGTGGAGAAATCTCATCCAATGAATAATGCATTTTATTCATGATGAACCTCCTTCCGGCGCCGTCCGGCCCAGATTACAACCAAAATCACCGCAACAGCTGTACCAAGAGCCTGAATTCCCAGATATAGAGCTGGAGCAGATACGAAAAATAATGCACTAAAGGTAATGGCAAGCAATCCAACCAACCAAAAACATATCATCTCGATCCAATTGGCTCGACGTCTAATCTGTCTCCGTTCCCTGACTTGGGCTTCAAGTGCACCCAAAGAAGGAATACTTGTCGGCTCAAATGCATCATCCAGCACTTTCATGTGTTGCTGCAATCGTTCCACAACTTCTTGTTCTTGTGCATCATCTGATCTGCTCATCCTTATTCCAGCTCCTTTCTTAACTGACGGAGACCATAAGCTGTGCGTGACTTCACCGTTCCCGCAGGAATACCCAGCATTTCCCCGATCTCGTCATATCCGTATCCATAATAATGCTTCAGTAGCACTGCTACACGATGTTCGGGTGTCAGTCTTGTCATCGCATCCATGACATCTGTCCATTCTTCATTCCGAGTCTCAAGCTGCCAGCGGAATCGACGTACAGCCTGATCCCGAATGAGAGAAAGCCAGTTCTGTTCTCTCTTCTTACGTCTTGTCTTATCGATATAGATGCGAGTCGCAATGGTGATCATCCATGATGAAAAGGCAGACGTGCCATCATATCGATGGATATTTTCCATACAACGAATCATCGTATCCTGCACCGTCTCTTCTGCGAGGTTAGCGTCCATTGTCACTTTCACAAGATACTTATATACAAACGTGTAGTGACGTTGCAACAACGCTGCGAGTGCGCTATCGTCTCCCGATACTGCTCTGCGTACCTCTTCCAGCTCAGCTGCCTTTATCATGAAATCACCTGCTTCCCGTTCAATCTGGAGTTAATACGACAGGCTCTGCAAAAACGTTCAATGAAATCAAAAAAAATCAAACCCGACAATTTCCCGGGCAATCAGACTTGATTCCGGTAATCTTGCAGCTTGTCGAACCACGGTTGGTTGCGGGCTCCGTTTCTTAAAACACGGCTTGTCCATATATTCTGCTGAGACTTCATCACTTCATTGGTCACGCTGGGGTTATGTATTAAAGCTCGCTCAGTACCTGTTTCTCTTTTCCCACTTTCCAATATGCGACGGTTTTCTTCAATGATCGGATACTCGACACGCTGATTCAACGGAATAACTCTTGTTTTCTCCACTTTGATATTCCCCACTCTCATGATCTACTATTTCTTAAATTTATTATTTCTAAATCAATCTGTACTTGCTGGTAACTTGCTATTGGTATCAAACTGGCTTGTGATGAGGCGCATCTTGCATCTCTATGTAGCGTAAAAAAGGGTAATTCTGTGATAAAAAGGGGCTGAAAACAAAAAAAGAACGCAAACCGGGTATAGACCACAGTCTGCGTGCTTCGCGAGGTTGGGTGTTTCTTGGTAATGCTTCAGTTAGATGATGCCTTAACGCTTGTAACAACTAATTGCTATTCTAATGAAAAAGTTGTCACTTGTCCAGACTTTCTTCACATATCATGTCGGATTATCTTGCGGACACGTAAGGATTGTTCTGTTTCTCATAACCAATGGTCGTTTTGGGACCATGACCTGGATATACTTTAACCTCATCAGCAAAGGTGTAAAGCTTGTTCTGGATTGAATCAATCAGATCCCGTTCACGGCCTCCTGTCAGGTCCGTTCTGCCCACACCCATGCGGAACAGCACATCACCGGCAAACAGGTCGTTATCACAAAGCAAACTTACACTGCCTGGGGAATGTCCAGGTGTATGGAACACTTTAAACGTATGACCAATCAGATTCAGCTTCTGCCCTTCGTCCATGGCATATTCAGCAGGATCTGTCGAAAGCGGTGGTGTCGCCTGTGGCCAATTCAAAGATCCATTTAATTTCGGGGTGGTCAGCCAGTCACTCTCCAAGTCATGAAGATAAACGGGACATCCCTTCAATTTACGGATCTCATCTACCCCACCCATATGATCAAAGTGAGCATGAGTGAGGAGAATGGCTTCGATCTCCAAGTCTTGGATCGCCTTAAGCAGCGGCCCTGGATTCATGCCTGGATCGATAATGACGGCTTTGCCCGGATCATCTCCTTGTAAAAGATACGCGTTGGTCTGAAGCGGGCCTAGTGTAAACGTACGAATGTTAAGCATATCGGCTTAGTAACCCGAAATCAGTTCACGCAGCTCACGGATAATGGCCGCATGTGACTCCGTTCCTTCCCCATAACGTTTACCAATCTCTTGACGCGCTACAGCCAAATTTTCTTGATAATCTGCTGCTTCACGATCCGGATTAAGGCGTTTGAATTCAATCATGACTTCCTGTACATGCTGCGGACGAGGTCCCCACTGACCTAACACATGACCACCTGTATCTGCAAAAATAACGACTGGCACGGAACGGCCACCCATCGTCAGGAACTCATCCATCACTTCCGGATGGTTCTCCATGATCAGAACTTCTGTTGGAATTCCTGAGATTTCAAGCGCCTGGAACACAACCGGAATATTACGGACAACATCCCCGCACCAGTCAGCAGCCAGAATTAACACACGCAGATCATCGCGATGGTTCAGGCTCTCAAAGAACTCACGATCCTCTTCGTTCGACCAAGTAAAGCTATCATAGTTGGCCTGGAATTCACTTTGGTTCTTGGTCATACTCTCGATAAAATCTTTCGGTGGAAGACCTTTACCGAATTTGTGAGACAAGTTGGGTTTACCCATGACTAGACACTTCCTTTCTTTTTACGAACATTCATCCATTTAATAAGTACATAAACGATCATAAGGGCGAGAGCGACAAGCAAAATAGGCATAACATATGGTGCCGCTTTCTCATCAATATGCTCCCATTGATCTCCAAGAATCATCCCTAAATATATAAACAATGCAGTCCAAGGTATAACAGCGAGTGTAGTAAGCAAGATGAATTTGCCTGTGTGCATTTTCGTGATGCCAGCCGGGATGGAGATTGCATGTCTTACCACCGGAACAAAACGCGCTGTGAAAATGACACCTGTACCATACTTGCGGAACCACTCCTCGGAATGGTCGATGTGTTTTTTCTGGATGAGTATGTATTTACCGTAGCGTTCAAGCACAGGTCTGCCGCCATAACGGCCAATCCAGTAAATAAATAACTGGGCAATCACACCGCCCACCGTACCAAAAATCATAGCACCGAAGAAGTTGATATTACCTTGTGAAACGAGAAAACCTCCATACGCCAGCACAATTTCGCTTGGGATAACTTCCAACATTAATCCAAGCATGATTCCAAAGTACCCAAGACTTTGAATCCAATCGAACAATTGGCCAACAAGGTTATGAATAAAGTCCATCTCAACCCTCTTTCTCCATCCTGATTGGCGGTGCCCCTCCGCACCATGGATGTTCGTCCCTATTTTATCACAGGGCTGTGGACGTTGCTACTTCACGAGGTTGGGATAGTGTCCCGTTCGCAGCAGTCCGCATATGGTATGGGGAGAGGAGCGTGAGAAGATGTCACACAAGTCAATACCCGGCTCTCCGCCGGTCAAACATACGCAATCCGGTCAAAACCTTCCTTCCGCCAGAGGAATTCGCAGAGCATGCAGCAAGGAATTGTACCGGACAGCCAAAAGGCTAAAAGTATATGTCTCTCCCGAACGGATGAAACAGGCGGAAGAATATTATTACGGTAAGGTGATCACAAATCTGCTCTGGATTGGGGAGAATCGCGACAACCGCAAGAAATTATGTGAGTGGTGGAACAAGGATGTCAGTGCAGAGATCGCCGCGATGTGGGAAGTAGACGTTGAACCATTAAAAGATGCGTTTCAGCACGCATTTGGCGGTTATCGTCTGTAGATTATGGAGGAGCGAGGCAGATAGCTGTGTCTTCAAACCTACTGAAAGACGTAGCAAAGCTGAAGCGAATCTTAAGCGAATCTGAACATGTTAGGAACGGGTGAGGGCACAGGCACTGTGTCCTTAACGTGTGATGTTAATGCCCCCTTCACGTACGAGCAAGCGATAGAGACAACATAAATGCGAATTGCTCACTTATGATGTAAAGCTTCGCTCTGGGCGGAGTTCAGGGTCGTCCTCTGGCTTGCGGATCGAGCAGAGCATGGAGCCGACCACCATGGGGAGCATGAACATAAGCTGGGATTATATTTTCATGCTAATGCTCATAACTCATACTCATACTCATACTCATACTCATGCCCATGAGCGGTAACGAATCTGAGGCGTCTTATTCAAGGATTTGAAGCACTCTTAGAAATCTAAGGAATCTGAGACACGTTATCTCGGAATTTTTGGACTTTTATAGGGTTTTGTTAGGGAATTTCCGGAAATAACGTGTCTGATGTTCCTTACAATTTGAAAAGAGGAGCTAAAGGTCAAATAAGACGTCCTGTGTTCCTTAGAAAATCGCATACCCTCCGTAAGGAGCAGCCAGCTTGGACTTCAAGAATTATTAAACGCTGACATCCGTCATCATTTCGCTTGGGTTAGCGTCAATATCCAGCAGTGATTCAAGGACTCCTCTTGGTCAACTCTGGAGTAAACGGTGGAGAAGAAGCCGAAGCAAGCCTACGTAGGTTCTCTCCATAGCCTGGAGCATGTTCTTCCAGTACAAAACGACGATCATTGCGAACGTTTCCTGCCTCCACTTCCTCAGCCAACAGTTGATACCGTTCATACATCTGGACACCAGCGGCGGCAGTCTGTTGGGCACGATCCGTGAACCCTGCCTTCCATTCCCTCCGCGCTGCCTGCTCCATCCAATACAAAGCCGTGGACTGGCCAATGCCATCATACCGATTCAATGCGATTGCTTGTTCAAAATATTCTCCAGCCTGCTGTCCTTCGCCGAATTGGGCTGCCAATCGTCCGAGTTCGATGTAAATCTGAGGGTGCATCGGGGAATGGGACAGGCTGTTCAAAAGGAGTGATTCTGCTTCTCGTCCCGGAAGAGATCGTGCAAGGGATATCACGATATCCGGTCGATTCGGGTTAGACTGAAGGGCAGCCATAAGATGCACCTTCTGTGCTGGAGTGCCATCCGGTTCAGACATCGCCTGACGGTACTGCACTTCTGCTACGGCATATCGGGAGGTCAGCCAGACTATTCCACCAATCCAGAAAAGGATGATCATCACTGTGGATCCCCTTATTAGCCGAGCAGTTACTCGCTGAAGAATATGAAAGAAGGAACGCAACGGCACAGCTGATGAGTGGGATTGGGTTGGTAAATATCGCAAGAAAAGGGATCTGGATTTAGATCTCGATTTAGATCCCGATTTGGATCTGACAGGAGTATATTTCACAGTTACGCCGGATCGCTGGACCCCCTCTGTTTCCGTCTTCAATGCAGTTGCCCAAGCACCGAGCCAGATGAAGAGCATCCAAAATAGTGTAAAGCTCCAGTCAAAGTCCATCGCCCCATGCAGGCCAAAAACAAGCACGGATGGCATGAGCTGCGGTGCAAAATGAAAGATGCTTCGCAGGGTGAGGAGAAACCACCCTGTGACAAGCAGGATGCCGATCATGCCCATATCCAGGGCGAGATCGAGCAGGCCGTTGTGGACCTCGCCTCCGACATAAGGCGAGGATTGAATGGCGCGGAACATGTTGCGCCATGTATCCCCCCCGTGGCCGAGCCATGCGGCCTCGGTCCACAGCTGGAGGGCGTCCCGCCACATCTGTAGGCGGGACACCCCAGTGCCGACACCCGCCGCGAGGCGATCGGCGGTGGAGGCCACGGCCATCAGGGCAGCGGCGGCTCCTGCCAGCACAATGGCCGTCAGGGCAGCGGCGCGCGGAGCCTTGGCGGCGCCGCTGTGCCATAGACGGCACAGCAGCAGCGTGCCGAGCAGCGCAGCTGCCCATGCCCCGGCCAGTGCCAGCAGGCCGGGCACTGGTGCAGGCGCCAGCTGGGCAGCAGCCAGCTGGCGGTACAGCCAGGCCGCGCACGCCAGTGGCGCGGCCATGGCCAGTAGCAGCGGCAGGCGGGCACCGCGCCGCTGCAAAGCAAAGGCGGCGACCGCGGCGCAGCCGGTCGCCAGCCAAGCGCCGCGCGACTCGCTCAGCAGGAGCGCGGCTTGCGCGGGCATGAGCGGCAGCACTGCCGCGATGAGTCGCCCGGCCGGCACAGGCCGGGCTATGACTCGCGCGGCGGCTGTCAGCCGCTCCAATGCGTACATGCCAACAACGGCACCGTACGCATTCGGGTACTGCAATAGTCCGCCGAGCCTTGCTCCGGCGGAACTGATCTCGGGGTCAGCAGTCCGCATCACCCCGAAGGGCAGCGGCAATATCCCGCACACGGCAAAGATGCCGCTTAGCACAAGCAAGCCGCCTGCCATCTGCCAACCGCAAGCTAACCAACGTGCACCATTCGTGCGCGCAGCCAGTATTGCAGTGAGCAGAGTAAACATCGCAAGCAGGCTCCATCGCAGCATCTCATCCATGCTGCCCTGTTTACTCACCGAACCTGCCCACGCATGTACCCCAAAACATGTCATCATCCCCAGCGGCCACAACACCCGCAATATTCCCGGGATTCGAATCATTCGCCAAACCATTCGTTCATTGTTCCCTAGCCAATGTACCGGTGACAGAGGTACTTGTTTTCTTCCTTGCTCCTGCTCTTGCTCTTTCTCTAGTCGAATACCTACAAGGAAAAGCAAAAACATAATCAATATGCTTCCTGCTGCGATCAGAATGACAGGATACAGATCCGCCGAATAATATAGTCCCCGACTCAGACACCCTGCAAGTAGCAAGATAATTGAGAGTATGCCCAGCCCAACAGTCCCTCCCGACCCTGAATAATGTTCACTTCTCAAGATCCAAGGAAAACGACCTGACCCATCAATTTGGATAACTCCATTTGATTGATATGTATCATCTTTTTCATACATATCATCTTTCATATCATCTTTGTTGTATGTATTTTCCCTATGATATGCACTGTCTCTACTGCCTTTACTGCCTTTACTGCCTTTACTGTCTCTACCGTCTCTCTTGCCCCCATTACATAAGTCCCTGTTATCTACATATTCTGTACCATTTGCGTGGTGAGACCGTTCAAACGCCTGTTCCATCATTTCCTCATTCGCCGCATACCCTCGTCTATACCTTACAACTCCCTTATGCATTGTCCTATTCTTCATCCTTATACACCCTCCTTCCTTCCACCGCTCCATATGCATAACAAAAAGACAGAAGATCCCGATAACGGGTCCTTCTGTCTGATATACATCTGACAGTTATGATGTTGATTGCTACGAAGTATGTGCATTGAATATCATTTTACATTCAGGGACCCTAGTTGCAGTATGTCCCTGGATTGTCATTGGCACACTCAGCAAAGGTCGCAATTTGCGGAATCTTGATCGGTTTCTTTGCTCGATTTTGATTTCCCGTTGGCCTGCTTGCCATCGCCAGGAAGCAAATCGGCACAAGCCCGCTCCAAATATGGATCGGCATGAATGAAATCACGGAAAGCTGTGTATTCATTCCACATCTCCGTCACTTCGCCGGCCTGACCACGAACAGCACGAATCAATATGTTTTTAGGCGTATTCTCCATATCGATGAATTCAAGCAATTGTGTTTTGTATCCCATCAGATCAAGCAACTTGGCACGAATCCCATCCGTAGCCAGTGCGGAAAAACGTTCCTTGAGGATGCCATGGGACAACAACGGATTCATCACGGAAGCCTCTACTTGGTCAAACAGTTCATGCTGACAGCAAGGAACAGACAGAATAACAGAAGCCCCCCAACGAACTGCCTTCTCCAAAGCAGCATCGGTAGCTGTATCACAGGCATGCAGCGTTACAACCATATCCACTTCGTTCAATTCATCGTAGTCCGCGATGTCTCCAACCAGAAACTTCAGATCGCCATAATGCAATCGATTAGCCAGATCATTACAGTGTTCAATTACATCTGCCTTTAAGTCCAGCCCAATAATCTTGAGTGAACGCCGTTGTTGAACAGATAGATAATGATATAACGCAAATGTCAGATAAGACTTGCCACAACCAAAATCAACGATGGTCAGTGGACGCCCCTCCGGCAGATGCGGAATAACATCCTGCACCATTTCGAGGAAACGGTTGATCTGTCTGAACTTGTCATACTTACGAGCCAGCACACGACCTTCTTCGTTCATAATACCAAGTTCAACGAGGAACGATACAGGTACGCCTTCTTCCAATACATATTGCTTTTTGCGATTATGCGACAGGTCCACCGCAGTTTTGGAAGCAGATTTGGTCAGAATGGATACTTTATATTTTTTGCTGATCAAAATTTGATAGTCTGCCTCGGTCGTACAGAGCAGCCCTTGACGAAACGTCTCTTCGCATAACAAAGTCATGCGCTCAGCCGCTTCAGCCGGAGTCAAATTCTCGTGCAGCACTTTGTTGTTATAATGAAATGCAAATTGATAATGCAGCTGATTCTTCAGTGTCACCGGCTTGACTTGCACTTTGGTATACGAGACATTGTCCCGTCTGCGCAGCTGGCTCCAGGTCGCTGTAATCAGCGAATTCTGTTCAAAGATGTCTTGTATAAGCTTTCGCAATGAATCCACGGGGTACATCTCACTTTCGATTTGGTTTGGTCAACCGTTACCATACCACAATTCCGTTCCCTCTCCAAGTAAAGGCATGTAACAGGCCTTGATCCAATCCATATTTTATGAGTTCATCTCTTGACGACTTAGTTCAGCTAGTCCCTCTTCAACTTCGTTCCGTGGCAGACCGCCCTGCTCCAGTTGTTCATCCGTGAGTGGGCTCAACCTTTCATAGAACGCCTGTACATCATCTCGGTAGCTCACCGGGAATTCAGCACCAAGCTGTAGCAGCCTGTACCAACTGTTCTCTGCCTGGTCATAAAGTCCTTGTTGTTCACGATACAGGGCAAGCTGTCTTTCGGTTCGAGCAGGGAGTTCATATTCTTTCGTAAGCCCCAACACACCCTCCACCCGTTCCGGTGCGTCCAACAACTTGGGATTAGCGCCATGATTCAATGCATACAGGTAAAAATGAAGTGATCTCATCAATCGAATGAGGGCGTCATCCTCTGCGTCCATTCTCTCCTGATCATCTATACCTTCCACTTTGGCCTTCTCTTGATAGATGTAAGCCTCTTCTTCAATCAGCCTCGCGGCTTGCTGCAGATTATCTACCTCAATTATTCCGCGAAAACGGAACATTTCAATAACATCCTCTGCTGGCAATGAGTTCAGTAGAGATAAGTTCAACCCAAACTGCCTGCGCATCAACTCATCCAGTTCAGACAATGCCTCGGTGTGCTTACGCTGCTGTTTGAGCGTGAACACTTTGCCTATTGCTTCAGTCATTTCCTCCATCATGCGGAGCAGATAATCTTTTCTGAACATGCTCTATGCCCCCTCATCATTCGACCCTATACATTCAATCGTTCTCATATCGTTCCTTTATATTTATTTTAATTCATGCCATGACAAAAAGCCAAAAACAAGACACACGTGTCTTTGCTCTGGCCATGAACACACTAAACCCCTGCCTATCCCAAAGGGACGTGGCAGGGGCTCGGTTGAAATGGAACTGGTTACTCCTCCTCCACAAGAGGTTGAATCATCCAGAAACCAAACTATATTCTAAAGATATCAACATTAATCACTTCATCAATTACTTCGATAATCCAGCCATAAATTGTTTAATGACCTGAATTAACTCTTCAGGAGCTTCATACATGCTCATATGACCCGCACCCGCAATCACGGCTTGCACAATATGTGGCTTGTCACTTGTAAATGTACGTTCTGGCGGTATAACAGCATCCTTCTCTCCCGCAACCAGCAATACAGGTAAAGGTGTAGCCGATAACACATCGCGGCGATCCGGGCGTTCTCGCATAGCAAGTGCAGCACCAACAGCACCTTGAGGAGCAGTCTGGTATCCAATTTCCTTCACACGTGTTACATGCTTAGATAACGATTCCACATGTTCAGGTGCAAACAGTCCGGGAACCAGTCCATCTACAAAATTCACGATACCTTCGGTCTGAATGGTGGATACAGCGCGCAGGCGTTTTTCCTTGGCTTCTTCACTGTCCGGATAGGCTGTCGAATGAATCAGACCAAATGCATTCAAACGCTCCGGGTGACGTTGTGCAATCGAGAGCGCAATATATCCCCCCATCGAGTGTCCCAAAAGGACCGCTTTTTCCACATTCAACTCATCCATCAACTGTAATACATCGTTGCCCATCTGTTCGATGGTATAACTTCCTACAGGCGCATCTGTTTTTCCGTGTCCACGCAGATCAGGTATGATACAGCGATAGCTGCGTGCCAGTTCAGGTACGACCTCATCCCAATACGATGAACTGCCACAGTAACCGTGGAGCAAAATGAGTGCTTCTCCCTTACCTTGTTCGGCATAACAAATCGTCGTTCCATCACACATCACTTTTTCCATATGAATCCCTCTCTCTGCGCGAATTAAATAATTCAGGTTGTATATTATTAAGCCTACATATCATGAATGAAACGTTTGTCTACATTTCCATGCTTCAATTGCGGCGTCTGCAATCGTTCGGGACATCCCCATAACCAAGTGAAGCGAGGTCATCTGCAAAATGGAATAGGGCCTTGGTCCATTCGCATTAACCACAGCTGCTACACTGTATTGTCCAACAGGGGGGAGCTTGCCTCCGACCGATTGGGCCGGAATGAGTGGGTTATTCGAGAGATAGTATGTACCTACCGCCTGCTTTGGACCCAGACATGCATCAATCGCTATGATGGCATGGTGTGCAGGAATAAGTGCCAATTTCTTTTCCAGCGTATCTGCATCACAAGGGGAAGACAGCGTGCCAATCACGTTCTCCATTCCGCTCTCTTGCAGTAAACTTCCTGTCAGTGGACCCAGAGCATCCCCGGTGGAACGATCAGTACCGATGCAGACAAACGTGATTTCAGCTGGAGAATGAAGTTGAACGATGTTTTTGAAAAATAAGACCAGATTCTCTGCAGGCACGCCTTTGCGGACTTCCCTTCCTTGATGGCGAACCATTTCTCGCTTATACGCTGCCAAGCTGTATTCCCTCCAGTACACTCAGGTTCCATTAAATCCTGTTGTTGTATCCATCATTGTAACCGATGCTTGGTTTCCCCGCAAAAGCATTAGCCTGAGCGCTTCCAATCATGATACAATAGCAAGAGTTTCCGATACGGAAGGGATGAACTTAACGATGGATTTAACACAAGCAACAGCAGCCAATATGGAATATATGATTGAAGCGATCAAAACCAAACTTCGTATGGCAAGCGGTGCCGCCATGCAAGCTTCTTCATTCCCACTTGAGAAATATGAAGATCTGTTTGACCTGTATGAAATGATTTTGAGCAAGGAACATCTCAGTATATCTGAAGTGGAAGCTGTCGCTTCGGAACTGGGTAATCTTCGTAAATCCTAAGCAAAAAAAGGACCTGTTTTCCACATCACCGTGGGAACAGGTCCTTTTTCATATGTTTATATCCTTAAGGCAGGTCAACCAAAACAAATTCGGCAGGTTCACTGTCTGTGCTCGTGATTTGCAGATCACAGCTTTTGCGAATTCGTGCGGCATCCCCCGGCTTGAGGTTGAAGTTACCATCCGAACAATGAATCTGCACATGTCCACTGATCAGGAAAAGATGTGTCCGTCGATCTTCGTGTTGCGGGTACATCAACTTTTTCCCGGACTCCAAATGGGACAGATAACAGGTTACATCCTGGGAAATAGGCAATGCGCCTTCGCTTCCCTCGCCCCCTTGCCCGGATACAATCGGACATAGACGATTCAAATGCTCCTGCGGCTCTATTCTCCGATTCGTATAGGAAGGTTTCAGCATACGCTCCGATGGCAAAAACCACATCTGGAGGAAACGTACCGGTTCATCCGCTGACGGATTGGTCTCGGAGTGTTCCACTCCCGTACCCGCACTCATCACCTGGACCGTTCCCGGTTCAAGCAATTGTTCTGTTCCCATACTATCCGTATGTTTGAGTGTACCTGATATGACATAACTGACAAGTTCAAGATCATGATGTGGATGTTTCTTAAAGCCTTCTTGCGGCATCAGCGTGTTTTCATTATGAGCCAACAGACAGCCAAAATGGGCGTTGCTTGGATCATCATAATCCGCAAAGGAAAAGCTGAATTCACTGTGTATCCAACCTCGATCCGACGTGTGCCTTTCTTCCGATGTCACCACTTTAATCATGTTCATCCACCTCCAAGGGTTTAGAGCTGCCACATTACCGCGGCAGTCCATGCGTGTATATGAATTGTATAGATGAATACCAGTTGGTATGTCATCTTTACCCGGGGTCCGGCAACTCTAATCACGCCCCTTCTTAAGGTTATACGCTATCTTGAAGTGAGTGAAGAATGAACTCACTATCTGCATGACCTACAAGGGTACCCGCATCATTTCGGATGTCCGAAGGGAACACTTCAGCCAATCGTGCAATGGTTCTCTCATTCGAATAACCAATCTGTCTCAGGATGGATTGGGTAATGAAGGCCCACTCTTCCTCGGAACCATCAAGCACCTTGAAGGTGATTCCCAGTCTTTCTTTTTTCAGGCCAAAACCGAATACCCCCTTGAATCCACCCTTCGCTACAATGTTATTGTCTTCCAGCAGCACTGAATCTACACGCTCCGTGCCACCTACCATCAACGGATGTTCATTCATAGCTGATGTTATGGTCTCTACAGCTGTTCTTGTGGAAGGATCAGCGATAAGATCCGGACAAGCGAGCTTCAGATAAGCGTTCGACAATGCCGACAACGGCAAAGAAAATACCGGAAAGCCGCAGCCATCCGTCCCAAGCTTAATCTCTTTTTCCTCAATACCTGCCAGGTCGGCAAAGGTTTCAAGAATTTCTCGTTGTACCGGATGTTCCGGTTCAGCGTAACTGCCCAGATCAACCTGCTTCATCTGACTGTACCCCAGAATTCCCAGATGTTTTCCGGAGCAGTTGTGCAAGATGCGCCGTTTCTCTCCTTGTGCACGTAACCATTGATTACGGCTTTCTTCATTAAGCGGATAGCTTGGTGCACAGATCAGGCATTCTTCTCCCAATCCAATTTTACCGGATAACTGCTCCAGCACCCGAATGTGTTCCGGTTCCGAACGATGCGAAGAGGACATGATGGCAATCTCCTGTGCTGATAGGCCATAGTGACTGGCAATTCCTGCCCGAATACCTGGAATGGCTTGAAAAGGTTTGGCAGATGAGCGAGTGAACGCTCTAAAATGAGGGTCACCAGCCGAGTATACGATTCGGCCATACTCATCCGTAATACTTATGTGTCCGTAATGGGCGCATTCCATAACGCCTGCACGGTATTCTTTAATTAACAAGGCACTCTCCATGCGAGTTCTCTCCTTTGTGCTCCCGATTTCATCTCTGCTTTGCGTCACGACGCCGCATGGGATATCTTAAATAGTATAGTACAAAAGCGACGTTTTTACAGTTTTTTCGACAGGCGTTTCGGGTATAGCTTTATCATCTATGTTCATCTACTACAATAACTGAAGGAGAAACTCATTATGCCGCGCAAAACGTATTCACCAGCCTCATTCAGTTCAAATTCCGGTACGTTATTACGTCCACTCTTCAACTGGGGGTTGGCTGGTCTGGCCCTCAGCGCATCGGTCGTATTTATCCTGGCAGGTCTGGGTGCCTGGTTGGGTGCTGATGTTATTATTCGTCTGGATGATCAAATTCAGCAATTATTTTATCTGAATTCAGATTCACGTCTTCATCTATTCCCTTACACTGCATTCATAACCGCACTGGGCTCATTCAAAATCTCTGCTGTGGCTGCAGGAGGTTTTGCTCTTCTTTTCTTCATTCAACGCAGTCCAAGGTTTGTTGTATATGGATATGCGCTCACGGGAAGTTTTGCCATGATGTGGATTCTGAACACCTTATTGAAGGAATTTTTCAGACGAAGCAGACCTGAACTGGATCATCTGCTGGTCGTTCACGGGTACAGCTTTCCAAGCGGACATGCCATGATCTCCATGGGCTTTTACGGCATGCTCTTTGTAATCTGGGCCATTGAACGACAGCGACATAACTCTTCCGGTGTGTGGCTTCCTGTTCTATGTGGTATTAGTTTTATTTTCTTGATTGGCCTCAGCCGGATCATGTTGGGCGTTCATTATCCTACAGATGTAT
This sequence comes from Paenibacillus sp. GM1FR, assembly GCF_002803315.1. Lineage (NCBI taxonomy): Bacteria > Bacillati > Bacillota > Bacilli > Caryophanales > Paenibacillaceae > Paenibacillus > Paenibacillus sp. GM1FR. The sequence continues at coordinate 26,883 of NZ_MKZL01000066.1, forward strand.
TTACTGGATTTACTGCTGGATTGGCATGGATCTTCTGCATGGTTAAAGGCATTAAACAAAGCCACTAAAGAATCAATTCCTCTGATTTCCAGTTCATTCATCCTCATCTTTATTGTTTCACAGGGTTGCACGGGGTTTATATACGAAGTAAGCAAACGCGAACAGACAACATCCTACATCAAGTTTAAAGGAGGCGGTTGTTATGTGGGGCATCATTATCAGCATTGTGATGGCTGTCATCATCGGTTTGATCGGAGATGCACTTGCCGGTCACAACATGCCTGGAGGCATAATCGGTGCAATGATTGCCGGATTTGCCGGAGCCTGGCTGGGAGCACTTTTGCTTGGTAACTGGGGACCAGTTATCGGTAACTTTGCCATTATCCCTGCCATCATTGGTACAGCGCTCTTTGTTTTCTTGCTGGGGCTTGTGTCCAGACTGCTAAGACAGGCTGCCTGATTCGGGCAACAAGGTGTTCGTTGTTTCGTATTTGTTTCTTAAATTGAAGAAGGAGTGATTAGACATGAATAAAGCAGAAGAGCAATATCCTGTACAGACGGGTTCGACTTTCGCAAAAGGTATTTTCATCGGGGGTTTGCTGGGAGCTGCTGCAGCACTACTCTTTGCGCCTAAACCGGGACGTGAATTGCGTGGTGACCTTTCCGAGAAAGTGGGCATCGTTACTGACCGCACCAAAGAAGTGGCAACTGTTGTAAGTGACAAAGCCACTGAACTGGCTAAAACGGTCTCTTCCAAAACTTCCGACATTGCAAAAACGGTAAATCAAGGCCGCAATGATGTAATGGACTCTGTGAGAAAAGCGTCCGCTGATGTGGCTAACGAAGCATCCCGTGCATCTGATGAAGTGGCTGCCGCTTCCGTTGAAGCGAAGGAAGATGCACGTAAAGAACTTAACTCGACTAGCCTGTAAGGCGATACAGATCGAGTGACCAATAGCCAGCTGCACTCCAGCTGGCTATTTTTTATCCAATGAGAGTTGAGGAGGACAAATAATATGAGTAAAGTTACAATCAACGGTAATACTCCAATTACGGGAGGAACACCGGCACAGCAGTATGATACAAGCGAGCATCCTTTTGAATTGCGTCATGAGGTAAAGCGATTGAACACCCGTCTGGACCAGATTGCGGACAGTCTGGAGAGAGCACAGATCAAGGATATTATTGAGAATTACAGCAGTCCCAAAAAGCGGATTATTACCAATTTTACAGCGGGCATGGCACGAGGTCTCGGTCTGACTGTGGGTACCTTTGTTGTTCTCGGTTTGCTGGCATTCATTCTCAGCCAATTCGTGAATATGCCGATTGTGGGCCAATATATCGCTGACTTGCTTGGTTATATTGAAGATTACAAAAACTAAGAGGACTAACCAACAGTAGGCTATCCCTTACGTTTTTCCGTTGCTCCTTTTTTCTCTGTCTCTTCAGCTGAAGGCTGTGAGGATTTCACTTTGAGCAGATCTCCTGTCCAGCCTTTCATCATCAGCCATACATACATGCTGATCATGCTTAAGATAATGACAACAAGGACCAGTACAACTCCCCATGATTTGTCGATAAAGGGCAGGTTCTCAAAGTTCATCCCCCATATCGCGCCAGCTGCCGTGGCAGGTATGAACACAGCAGTAACAATGGTCAGCGTCTTCATGATCTCATTGCCACGTACACCGGAGATCGCATTATCAATGGAGATTAACGTATCGATCTCTTTCTCGTAGTGACTAAACAAACGTTCCATTCGCTCTACTCGATGTTGGAGCTGCTGGAAATATCGATTTTCGTTGATTTCACTGAGATAAGCCTCATGGGCAGCAGCCATCAGTTCCGAGTAGGGGATAAACAGATTGCTCCAGTATAACAGTTCAAATCGGGCGGCCAAAATCTGGTCCATTAAAGTTCGGGCATTGCGGGATTCCATCTTCCGTTCCAGTTCACGCAGGTTCATCTCAAAATGATCCATCCCTACATGGTAGTAATGCAGTATAGCTCGAAAAAGTACAAACATCCCGTCCCTGGCTTCACTACATTGCTGTAACATATGGGCACGTTCATCCGTCTTCATAATGCCTCGTGTATTGTCATCCATATTCAAGGTAACCAGGTTATTGCGATCGACATAGAAAAACATCTGATTATCTTGACGTTTGTCATCTCTCTCATTTTTGACCGCATACAACAATGAACCAAATATGACTGGTTCAGTACCATTCACGAAACGGACGGACAAATAATTCGATTCCACTTCCGGAATCTTATGAAGCCAATACCGCATATCCGGAAACGCCTCTGTCAGCTCCCCCAACGCATCGTTCATGCTATCGGTGTCAGGTGCAACCCAATCCCACCATTGCCAATGGTCCGAGCAAGATAACTTGTCACGGCGAGCTTCCAACTTGATTTGGTTCACAATCACTTTATCCACTCCTGCACTCATGTTCTTCATTGCATACCCATCTTTTTGATCCCAAAAAGGACACGTATGCATTTCAGCGCATTGACGTGTCCTTCTTTATGCCGTACTCAACAACATTAGGGTTCCATTTGTCATAACATTGAAGCATTAGACATGATCTGTTTCAATTTCTCTGTAGCTCGCTTCTGAATCCGAGATACACTCATCTGTGAAACACCAAGCTTCTGGGCAATTGCCCGCTGAGATTGGCCATCCTGGAATGCTAGAATAAGTACCTGCTGTTCTTGTTCCTTCAATTGTCCCAATGCCTGTTGCAAGTCCATCCGTTTTTCGACCGAATCATAGTCATTCACATCTGCACTGATCAGTTCTCCCAATGTTGCTGCACTGTCATCCTGAGATAAAGGAGAATCCAGTGATACATAGTGGTAACATTCCCGACCAGCCAGAACTTCAATTGTCTCTTCTGCAGTCAGATCAAGGTATTCAGCAATTTCGTTCACACCGGGTGAGCGCTCCAGCTTAACGGTTAACTCATCAATGGCATGTTGCACGAGGGCTCCCTTTTCCTTAATCCTCCGGGGCACCTGAATATACCAGGATTTATCACGCAAGTAGTTCTTCATATGACCGATCATGCTCTTCATGGCATAAGGTTCAAACGGAATACCCAGGTTGATATCGTATTGCTTAAGCAAACGAATCAAAGCCATCTGCCCGGTCTGATACAAGTCTTCGTATAGATCGGGGCGATTCCGAGCGATTTTACCTGCTGCCATCTTGACCATTGGTTCATATTTACGGATGAGAACTGTTGCAATTTCATTATCTAGGGTCTGCTGGTATTCCCAGATCAAACCTATAGCTTCAGACATGGACTCTGGGGGAGTCACTTTTTCATTCATACTTTCTCCTCACTTCTTGCAAGACGTTTTACGAGTACTACTTTCGTACCTTTGCCCGTCTCACTTTCCACACTGACATCATCCATCAAGGCTTGCATCAGGTAGAACCCAAGTCCGCCAATCTGTGCTTCCGTCAGTTCTTTGTCGTGTAGACCGGCACGTGACACAGCAGGGTTCATGTTCTCGAAGCTGGCACCTTCGTCCTTGACAATAATGGACAATGTTTCGCCATCCACTTCGAATACAACTTCAACCATGCCGCCTTCGTGTGAGTAGGCATACAATACAGAGTTGTTACAGGCCTCGGATACAGCAACTTTCATATCCTCAATATCTTCGTAGGAAAATCCCATTTTGGATGCTACTCCATAGAGATTGAGTCTTACAATATCAACGTAATCAGCTGTCGCAGGTAAATTAAGGGTGACTCTTTGAACTTCTGCATTCATTCCTTTTTCGATCCTTTCCTATTGGGAATTCTTCTGTGTGACAAAGAATTTGGCGATGCCCGTCATGTCAAAAAGTTTCTGAATCTGCGCAGGAACTTCCTGTACTTCAAAGCGAGCTTCCATTCCATGTCTGGCCTTCAGAACAGATAACAGGATACCAATCCCTGTACTATCGATATACTTCAATTCTTTCATGTTAATCACAAGATCCTGTTCCTTGTTATCCACGAGCGGCTCCATCACCAAGCGGAAGTCAGGAGCAACCGACAAATCCAGTTCGCCAGTCAGATACACCGTGCACACGCCGTCCTGAGTTTCAGTTCTTGCATTGAATTTTTCATTTTTATTTGTATTCATTAGACATCTCTCTCCTGATCAATGGTTTCCTTACCTAATAACCCAACTTCAGCACGAGTGAATCAGAAAGAAGTTTGGAAAATGTTTCAATTGGCATGATTCATGGCTGAAGGGCCTGGGTCTAACATTTGTTGTTGTTTCTGAAACTGGGCTATTTTCTGTTTTACATTGCCCATTTTCACCGGTTTACTAATATAATCATCCATGCCGGCAGCAATACAGCGTTGCTGAATACCTTCCATCACGTTAGCAGTCATGGCTATAATGATTGGCTGATTAGACTGGGTCAGACTCTCTCGAATCCGCCGTGTACATTCCAAACCGTCCATCACAGGCATCTGCAGATCCATAAACACATAGTCATAGGGATAACGGCTGCCGTTTACCATATCGAGTGCGCTCTGTCCATCTTCAGCAATGTCTGAGAGCAACCCCAGCTTACCAAGCATAATCGCCATCAACTTCTGGTTGATCGGATGATCATCCACAATTAATACCGTAGGATATTTATTCTCATTTTTCACATCCGTTGGTTTCTCTTCCCCGTTCCTCTGGACCAGTTCAGTTTCTACATAACGTTTCGCCTGAATTGTAAATACAAACATCGCTCCCCGTTGCTCTGTTGTATCCAGATAGATCTGTCCACCCATCATTTCCACCAGAGTCTTGCATATTGCCAGTCCTAAGCCAGTTCCACCGTATTTACGTGTCATGGATGTATCCAACTGGGAAAAAGGCTGGAACAGGCGATCCACTTTGTCTGAAGCGATACCTATCCCGGTGTCTTTAACAGCAAACTCCAATGCCATTTGTCCGTCTTTTTCTTCATTCACTGACACAATCAAATATACGCCACCCTGGTCTGTAAATTTGATTGCATTGGCAATAAGATTCAAGAGAACCTGACGTAGCCTTGCCATATCCCCATAGATTAATTCAGGGACAGAATCTTCCAGGAAATAATCCAGTTCCAGATTCTTTTTGCCTGCTTCTGCAGCAAACAATCCCAGCACTTCCCGAATACAGGAGACAAGTTCAAAAGGATGCTCTTCAAGTTCCATTTTGCCGGATTCCATCTTGGTAAAATCAAGAATGTCGTTGATAACCGTGACGAGTGCATCTGCACTGCGACGAACGATGTCTGCATATTCCTTCTGATCTTCCCTCAGTTCCGTCTCCATCAGCAGATCAACCATACCGATAACTCCGTTCATCGGTGTACGAATCTCATGACTCATCATCGCCAGGAACTCGGTCTTTGCATTGGCTGCAATTTCTGCTTCTTCCTTGGCCTGAATGAGTTGTTGATTCATCTTCTCCAGTTCCTGTGTCTTCTGGTGAAGAAGCATGGTCTGTGTCTTCAAACGTTTATTGGTGATAAACATCTCCACAAAGCCCTCGATTTTGGATTTCAAAATCTGAGGAATAAATGGCTTAACCATGTAATCAATGGCCCCGGCTGAATACCCGGCAAACAAGTGCTCCGCTTCTCTGCTATTGGCAGAGATAAATATAATCGGCACATCCTTGGACTTGTCCCGTGCCTTAATTAACTTCGCTGTCTCAATTCCGTCCATTCCAGGCATCTGCACATCGAGAACGATAACCGCAAATTCGTCTTTTAGCAGACAGCGGAGTGCCTCTTCTCCGGAAGTTGCCTTAACGAGTTTATATTGTTCCGATTCCAGAACTGCTTCAAGAGCAAGCAAGTTCTCAGGGCGGTCATCTACCAATAATATGTGGATTGGTTCATTGAGCCCCATGGCTAACCCTAACCCCCTATTTGATCTTCCGGTATATTTTTTCGGTCCGGTCTAACGGCTCATAGGTATCACTGAACTCTGTAAAATGTATCGATTCTTTCGACCCCAGAACCAGAATACCAAAGTGGCTCAAGCTCTCATGAAACAGCCCATGCACATGGTTCCGCAGTTCATCATTAAAATAAATCATGACATTACGGCAAAAGATAACATTAAACTCGTTAAATGACCGGTCTGTTGCCAGGTTGTGCTCGGCGAAAATGATGTTCTTCCTTAGAAAAGGATGGAATATCACCGAATTGTATTTCGCTGTATAGTACTCGGAGAAGGCTCTGGTACCCCCTGCCTCCAAATAATTTGTAGTAAATAGTTTCATTTTCTCAATACCATATACGCCTTCTTTGGCCTGTTGCAAAGAGCGATCATTCATATCCGTTGCGTAAATTCTTGCCTTGTCATACAGTCCTTCCTCATGCAACATGATGGCCATGGAATAAACTTCCTCTCCCGTAGAGCATCCCGCATGCCATATTCGGATATACGGGTAGGTTCTCAGGATAGGAATAATCTGTTCCCGAAACATACGGAAAAGCGAAGGATCTCGAAACATTTCCGTTACAGGGATGGATAAGTTCTGTACAAAACGTTCAAACGCGGAACGGTCATGAAGAACACGCTCCTGCAAGCCGGATATGCTCTTAACACCTTCAGCATGTGCATGATGCCAGATTCTTCGTTTCAGGGATGGCAGTGCATAGTTTCTAAAATCATATCCATATAAACGGTGCATGCCTTCCAACAGCAACTCAATCTCGATCAGCTCGCGTTCTTCATCTTGCGGCATACGGACCAAATCTGCCCCCGTCTCGGTAGGTTCCCACGGTGTCATAAGTTCTCTCCACTTCTTCATTTGTTACTTGCGTATTCGTCGTATTGTCTTTCATTACCCAAACAATGAACATACGAATAATGAACTTACGAATACAGCCATACGCGCATTAAGGATAACAATTGATCTGTCTGGATCGGTTTTTTCACATAATCAGATGCTCCAGCCTCAATACATTTGCCGCGATCCTCTTTCATGGCTTTGGCCGTAAGCGCAATAATCGGTAACTTTTCAAACTGCGGGATCTGTCTTATTCGTGTCATCGCTTCATAACCGTCCATCTCTGGCATCATCATATCCATCAGTACCAGATCAAATTCCGGATTTTTGTCCAAAATCTCCAAAGCCTCTCGGCCGTTCTCAGCAAACGTCACATCCATCCGATAGCCTTCAAGAACACTTGAAAGGGCAAATACGTTACGAATATCGTCATCTACAAGCAATATTTTCTTGCCTTCAAACAACGTTTCTTTGTTGTGTAGTTTCTGTAAGATTCGACGCTTGTCTTCCGGCAAATTGGCTTCTACCCGATGCAGGAACAAAGTCGTCTCATCCAGCAGACGTTCCGGTGACTTCACATCTTTGATAATGATGGATTCCGCATATTTGCGCAGCTTCATTTCTTCCTTGGAATCCAGTTCTTTGCCTGTATAAATTATAATCGGCAGATCGTTCAGATATTCATCATCACGAATCTGGTCGAGCAACTCAAACCCGGTCATATCCGTTAACATCAGATCCAGTACCATACAGTCATAACGCTGGCTGTGTAATTCATTCAATGCCTCACTACCTGTGGATACAGCGGTGATTGCCACATCATCATGACCAATCAATTCAATAATGGCTTTACGCTGAATTTCATCATCTTCGACGATCAACAGTCGTTTCAATTGATTCTCAGTATATGATTTGATATGCGAGAATGCTTTATCCAGTGAATCCTTGCTCGAAGGTTTTTTCAGATACGCAATGGCGCCCATCATCAGACCTTGTTTCATATCATCAATGACTGAAATCACATGAACCGGAATGTGGCGTGTTGCCGAACTGCTCTTCAGCTCGCCCAGAATGGTCCAACCATCCATCACCGGCAATTGAATATCCAGGATAATGGCATCCGGCAAATATTGACGTGCCATTTCAAGTCCTTTATCACCTTGAAGGGCAACAAGTGCTTTGAATCCTCTTCCCCTCGCCATATCCATCAAAATATGTGCAAAGTTTACGTCATCCTCAATGATGAGCAGGATTTTGTCACCTTCCATGATATTCTCCCGATCATCTTCGATCTGCGTGACATCTGGAGTATGGGAAGGAGACAGATCTGTACCCACGCTACGCTCCGGATCAGGAGAGAGAATGGACTGATGACTTGAAAGCATGGTCCGTGTTTCGATGGACTGTTCATAAAGATCCTCTGAGGATACAGCTGCTTCTCTTGAAGCACCTTCCTCTACCAAGGCTTCCTCTTCATGATTATCCGGGAGGTATAAAGTAAAGCAGCTACCTTCCCCTTCGGATGATTCCACCTGTATTGCGCCACCAAGCAAACGTGCCAATTCCCTGCTAATGGACAATCCCAGACCAGTTCCACCGTATTTCCGACTTGTGGTCCCGTCTACTTGCTGGAACGCTTCAAAGATAAGATCCGTCTTGTCCGATGGAATGCCAATGCCGGTGTCTTTTACACTGAATCCGAGATATTCCTGATTGGTATTCATATAACCCGGCAGCTCTTCCGGTTTCATCCGTCTCCCAATCAGACTAACCGAACCTCGATTGGTGAACTTAAATGCGTTCGACAACAAATTCCGTAAAATCTGTTTGACGCGATGACTGTCGGTGTACACCCATTCCGGTAGATCGCTGTCGAAATCGATATTTAAGTTCAGTTCCTTTTTATTCGCCATCGGTCCAAAGTTCTGCTGAACAAAGCTGGTCAGCTCTTCCATTCGTACGGTCTCATAATTGATATCCATCTTACCTGCGTCCACCTTGGACAGATCCAGAATCTCATCAATCATCTTCAGCAGATCCGCTCCCGACATGTAGATGGTTTGCGCATATTCCTGCTGTTTGTCAGTCAGATTTCCACCTTTGTTCTCCGACAATAACTGGGACAAAATGAGCAGACTGTTCAATGGTGTACGGAGTTCATGTGACATATTCGCTAAAAATTCGGACTTGTACTTGCTTGTCATCGACAGCTGTGTAGCTTGCTGTTCCAACTGTGTCTTCGTTTTCTCAATTTCGTCATTTTTCTCTTCAACTTCACGCACCTGCTCTTCAAGCGCCCGCGTCTTGGCAATGAGTTCCGTATTAAAATGTTCCAGTTCTTCCTGCTGACGCTGTAGCAATTCCTCGGAACGTTTAAGTGCCTCTGTCTGCTCCTCCAAATTCTCATTGGAACGACGAAGTTCTTCTTGCTGTGTCTGCAATTCTTCCGATTGAACCTGAAGTTCCTCAGTCAGTGCCTGGGATTCACGCAGCAGCTCCTCCACACGCAAACGACGTCGAACGTTGTTCAAAATTACGCCCAGGTTCATAATCAGTTGTGTGAATAACTGCTTGTGCAGTTCATTGAAACCTTCAAAGGAAGCCACTTCAACTACACCAATCAGTTCATCTTCAAACACGACAGGATAGATCATGATACCCGCAGCACGTGTTGAGCCTGAAGCTGAACCAATATGCACGTAATCTTCGGGCGTATTTTCCAGAATAATCGGTGTCATATCCAGCGCGGCTTGACCAATCAGGCCTTCCCCGATGCGATACATTTCCTTACCAACATCTTCGTTCTCTTCAAATGCGTATGCACCGTAACGTCTCAGTTCGTCGGGATGTTTCTCCTCATCGATCAGATAGACGACACCCAACTGAGCACCAAGCACAGGTGTGAACTCACTGATAAACATCTGTGAAATTTGGCGAATGGAGCCAATCCCCCGAAGCAGCTCCGGGACTCTTGCGATGTTCGAACTCATCCAGTTTTGATCCTGCTGAGCCTGCACATAAGCCCTCTCGATCTCCAGTTTTTCTTCCAGATCACTGGATACATCTTTGAACACACTGGCAATCTGACCAATCTCATCGGTTGATTTGACCTGTATGCGCCGAATGGTTCGGTAACGCCCTTTACCAAAGCTGGTAATCATCATAGATACAGTGTTCAGACCCCGTGTAATACTCGGCAGCACCCAAAGAATGACACCCAATGCAAGCAACAACCCGGCAATCATGATACTTATCGTGATCTGTACTGCTCTCGTATACGCTTCGTTAGCGTTCTTGATCTCAGCATCAATCTCTTGGTCCTGATAACGTGAAAGAGCATTCAAACTATCCACAGTTTCTTTTTGCACCGCGAGTCCTGTTGAATTGCGGTAGTTATTCGCATCTTCTACCCGGTTTTGGGACATCAGGTTGATCTGTCTCGTTGCATAAGATGTATAAGCGGTCCACGCCGTATTCACACGATCCACCAGTTGATGTTCAGGTGCACTGTCTGCCCGGTTTCTCACTTCTGCGAGGTAACCATCCCCCCGATCCTTCATCTCCTTCAGGTCACCCTCAGCAGCATTAATCGAATTGTTCGGATTCAATAACAAGTTAGCCAGCACTTTGGCTATATCATTGACCTCTCCACGTGCAGCAGAAGTGAACCTTACTTTGAGATAACGTTCCTGATACATCTGATCAATCTGTTGATTACTGCTGTTTAACCGTTCATAACTCACAAACGTGAGCACGATCAAAATGGCCATCAGAGCGGTAAAACCAATCAGCAGTTTATTCCTGATCTTCATTCATCCACCGCCCCTTTATTCAAAGTAATCCAGACCAGACATTTATCATCATCCCGCTCTTGGGGAATTTCGTCGTCAAAAAACATGGCCTGCATAGCAGCTTCATTCCACTGATGTGAGCCGGTCAGTTTTTCGATCAGGAATTCATGTTGTTCTTCCTGCCCGCCCTGAACAGCTTCCAATAATCCATCCGTATAGAGTGCAATATGCCCGTCACCCTCATAATGGATCGTTTGTGGTTCAATATCCATCTTGTCAAATAAACCAACAGGACAGCAGACGCTGTCAAATGTGGTGACACTGCCGTCGTTTCGGAAAAATAAAGCAGGTGGATGCCCTGCATTAACATAATCAATACGTTTCATCCGTGTATCAACGACCAGATAAATTGCCGTGAAATAATACTGCACCAATTGTTTTTCCAGATGGAGCTGGTTAAAACGACGGTTCAACTCTTGAATGACCTTCTCTGGATCCACATAAGTGGTAACCGTATCTTTCAACACAGAAGCGATAAACATGGTAAACAGGGATGAAGATATCCCGTGTCCCATCATGTCGAGCAGCAGTACTCCGTAACGGCCTTCCCCAAGGGGGTACCAAGAATACAGATCACCCGCAAGCTCAAAGGATGGTTTATAGATGGCATGCACTTGGAACAACGGGTCCCTAATTGCCGGACTTAATACAGCATTTTGGACCATCGCTGCCAACTTGAGCTCATCCTGAATACGTTGATCACGCTCTTTATGCCAATCCTTCTCCTGTTTCAAACGAAGTGCGAGTCGAATTCTGGCCATCAGTTCGACTTTATTAATCGGCTTGGTCACATAATCAGATGCACCAGCATCCAATGCTTCGGCAAGTTTCTTGGAGTCTCCGATGGCAGTCACCATAATAATCGGTATATCCTTCAGATTCTCAAATTTCTGCACAATACTGCAGGCTTCGATACCGTCCATCTCAGGCATCATCATATCTAGCAAAATCAGGTCAATATCCGACGGTCTTGGACGAAGTTCGTTGCTTTCCTCCCCAATTCCTAACACTTCAAACATTTCCATGGCGGAACTCGCCGTTACAATGTCACGATAGTTTTCTTTTTTCAGAATTTCTCGAATGATAATGACATTCGTCGGATTGTCGTCAACAATAAGTATTCTCATTGATATCTCCTTATCTGTGGCGTCCGGGTTTGTCGATTCTTATTAGGTTAAAACAAACGTTGATTATACAAATTTTGCATACAAAACGGCAGTAGACATAATAATTCCTAGTATAACTATAATCGTAAAAACAAAAAACTTCTATCAGTAAATGGCACCATCGTAGGGGAATATCCCCGCGACCTACCCTGTTTTTGCAGCGTCCTGATCCCGCTTCCAAACTTGCAAAAACATAGATAAGGAATGGGGAAAGCCCCATTCCTTATCTATGTTTTTGATTAAGCATTTTACATAAATGATTCAGAAGCTTGTCCATGTTCAGCAAACTTCAACTTATCGGTTAATCTTTCTTTTTAGCAATAACGAGTACTTTACCTTTGTCGAGCTCACTCTCGTAGAAATCCGCTTCGGCTTCGGTAAAGCCCATCGAAACAATTTTGGCCCGGAGTTCATCACCACGTGAGCGGAACAGATTCGCCAAGGAATCAAATACGCCTTCTTCCTTTATGCCAATTTCTTTGGCATCTGCTGTATCGGCAATTCGATCTGTACGATCCTTCTCATGGGCGAGAACAAAGATTTGATCAGCAAGGTATCCGGTAATCTGCAATTCTTTCACCGCTTCTACCGCTTGGACTCCGTTTTCTACCACTTTTGCATAAGCTTGCTCATTGGTTGAATTCATCGTTTCCACTCTCCTCTGATTTAATCTTCTGTATCGAGCTACTTAGTATATAACCATACTATATGGGTTTGAAACGATTTGGTAATAACCAATCCTAGGAAACTGTGTCATCAAAAAGATCAATGCCTTCAATCTGATGAGATCCTGACTTCATATATACCTTCAGAGCCTGGTCCCCACGGAGAAACACTTCTCCGTCCTCTGCCACATAATAAGGTTTCCCTAGAGCATGATGGATCGCTTCAATATTCATCTCAATTCTCTTTCCGTTTAACATGATGTGATTCTCAGATGCATCGATATGCACATATTGAATGACATCCGTATCTTCACACAAGCCAACCTTCACATCATGAAAGTGATATTCAGGACATCCCAGATAAGGATCTTCCTGCTTATGCCCCGGCTGGCCCTTATTGGCCAACAAATCATCCATGGTGTCATCCAGAGAAATGCCATTCAGAGTCCGAAAATGCTGGAAAGTCTCGGATCGATCAACAGCCAGAGTTACCTCTGACGCCTTCTCTTCCATTGCCGTCCATTGCATATCGTGAGCAGCGGGTACCGCTGCCGGTTGAACGGAAAAGGGAGAAATTACGCTAAACATCACAAGCAGTAGTTTCATCATGATTCTCACCCTTTCATCAGGTTCATCACCGCTCTGAAGGCTTCTTCATGGGTTACAAAGCGGTCATGTTACTTGCGCATCCGTTGCCATACGTTCGCTGCAACATCAACATACTTCATCCAGTTTTTCCCGCCCTTAGCTTCACCATTATATGTAGCTTCATAGGATTGCAGGGTACGATCCGTTGATGTAGCAGGCGGTGCAGTTACATGAACCGCTTCAGCATGCTTGGTCTGTTCAGCGTTGTTACGTTTGGTCTGAAATTTCGCCATCAGCGTTGTGGAGACTTGCTTGGCTGCTGCCGTCACTTCATTCAACACTTCTCCCAGATTCTCAACAGATTCCATAACAGGATCAATTTTTTTCATTTTGTGTTGTACATCCACCGTAATATCATTGGCATGTCTTACCGTCTGCTTCACTTCATAACTAAGTTCATCAATGGTTTTCTGTACCTCCTGCAATGTCTGTGAGACATTGTCCAAAGAACCCTGAGCGGATTTCAAGGTACGAATTAAAAAGAATACCAGTACTGCAAATGCCACTGCAATCAGGGCCACGCTAATTTGATAGATCATAGAAGAACCTCTCTTTCCATATGTGCATCAGTTTGTTATTGCTATAGTTACCCGGCGATTTCCCGGACGAAACAATATTATATATCCCTTCATATATGCCTTCGCTTGGAAAAAAAACCAATGTTTCAAGCGGTTAGCACTCGGTTAAAGTTAGACTACACAAGGCGGTGAGGTGAACACAACTCACTCCACAAACAATTATACGAAAGGATGAATACTTATGTTGAAATGGTCTGTATTATTTCTAATTATTGCACTGGTAGCAGGTATTTTTGGATTCTTCGGTATTGTTGAAGCAGCTGCTTCAATCGCGAAAGTACTCTTCTTCATCTTTGTTGTACTGTTCGTAATCTCCCTGATTACGGGACGTAGCCGAATGCGATAACCTCAGGCTCTGATATGTCTGAGTGTTTACTAAACGATTACATACAAAAGCCGATCGTGCTCCCAAGCCGATTGGCTTTTGTGCGTTCAGGCATAGGTCAACTTTTCTATATTATGTATTGCACTCCCTTCTGCTTTATTCCAATCCGCTCTCGTATGAATCCCAAAAAAAACAGGACCTTTTTGAGATAGCCAACCCGGTTTTATCCCACTGAAGTATGATATTTACAGGCTTGCTATATACCCACATATGAGCCAGTTGACACTGGAGAATGCAAGAAAATATTGTTATAATTTGTGATTCATAAGGGTGCTTGCTTGGTTACTTGTAATCAGGACAACATTTTACATACCTACCGAGGAGGAAAAACAAAATGAAAAAAATCGTAAGTTTTGCCGCTGCTTTAACATTGATGGGTTCGATGGCTGCCGCTGCGGGTGCGGAGGAAGCGGTTACTGGAACGGTAACTCCGGAAACAGGAATTGAGGCTACAACAACGACAACAACTCCGGCTGTTGAAGTGAACAAACCTGCTGTAGAAACAGTAGAAGGTACTACTGAGACAGTAACCGGTGCTACCTACAGCACTAATGGTAATAACCCTTCTCCTACAACAGATAAGTTATTTGAAGAGCCACTCGTAAAACCAGGTGATGAAGTACTGGCACCAACGATGTTGCTGAACCTTCTGGAGCGCACTTGGTTCTATGATGCACCTAACGGTAAACCAATCGGTGCATTAGGCTCCCAAGTCATCGATACAACAGGTGAAGTGGTTGATGGATTCGATGGCGGCGAGTGGGTACAAGTATACACTTGGAAAGGCAAAGCGTGGATCCACGTTGCCATTCAATAACATCGTATAATCGTTCTAACGATAAGTAAAGAGGACAGCACGCACAATCGCGGCTGTCCTCTTTTCATTTTCCAAGATGTTCACTCCCTGTTCAAGGGTTCCTTGTGACTTCTTCCGTCTTTGGTTCCACATGTACATGTACATGCATGATGTTATGCGATCGCTTCAACCGCTCTTCAACACGGTCACAGATCTGATGGCCTTCAATCAAGCTTAGGCCTCCGTCCACTTCAATGACTACATCCACAAGTACATGACTGCCGTGCACACGTGCCTTCACGTCCTTGATCATCTCAACACCGGGAACGCGTGCTACGGAGGATCTGAGATCCGTCAGTTCCTTCTGGTCAAATCCGTCGGTAAGACGATGTGTAGAATCCCGAAAAATCTCCCAAGCCGTTTTGCAGATCAACAGACCTACAGCAATGGCAGCTACTTTATCCAGCCATGGAAGTCCAAACTGCGCACCTATAATTCCAATTGCAGCGCCTATGCTGACCCAGGCATCGGAACGATTATCTTTCGCCGCAGCCATCAGAGCCTGACTATTAATTTGTTTTGCCAGACGGTGATTGTAACGGTACACGCCTAGCATCACCACAGCACAGACTACAGCCACCGCTGCCGCCCACAGGTTTGGAGCAACAAAGGCTCCTTCATACCAGGAGCGAACGGCTTCAACCAATACTTGCAGCCCAACCATAGCCATAATAAATGAAGCTACCAAAGCAGCAACCGTCTCCGCTCTAAAATGACCATAGGCATGATCCGAATCAGGTGGTTTCTGGGAGATCCGAAGCCCAATCAGTACAGCAATGGATGCTACAATATCTGTAAGGTTATTAAAACCATCGGCCAGCAAGGCGCTGGAAGCAAATAAATATCCACAGATCAGCTTAAAAGCGGACAAGACGAGATAGGCTACGATACTAACCCAAGCCCCTCGCTCCCCTTTTCGAATTTCTTCATAAGCGTTCAAACCGGGCGACACCCCTTTAACGTTTCGTATTACGGTTTTTCCATGTTACCAAATGCGGAGCGTGTGGGTCTACAGAAACAGTGTTGCCAGGTTGCATTGCTGTAGGCAAGCCGAAACAAAGTTGCCAGACGGCAGGGCTGTAGTTATTGAGAAAAAATGTTGGCCTGGGTAAAACCAAAGGTTTTGAGCATTTTATCAGGTTGCCCTTGTGGGGCTTTTATAAAACGTATAAAATAGGTACATCCCGTCCAATCTGGACGGCTCACTGTAAGACCGGGAGGGAAATAACGATGAGCGAAAATAACGAACCGAAAAAGGTCAGTTTGCAGGATGCTATACGCCAAAAACTGGCGCAAAAGAAAGAACAAGCAAATTCTGGTAACCAATCCAGCGCCTACTTTGAAGGCGGACCTAAAGCGATGAAGAGTCAAAACAACAAAAAGCCTAACAACCAACGTCGCCGTACTGGTGGATCTTAGGTCTTAAAGCCGCCGAGAAACCATTGAATTACAAAAAGAACCGCAAGCCCTCTTCACAGAGGCTTGCGGTTCTTTGGTGTTCCTATAATCATGTGCCGCAGATGATGCTTAGATTAAGCTTCTACCGGATACATTTTATTGCGCAGTTCTTTGATTTCATCACTTTCCAGATATTCGTCATAGCTCATTTGGCGATCGATGATGCCTGTTGGCGTAATTTCGATAATCCGGTTAGCAATCGTTTGGATGAACTGATGGTCATGGGATGTAAACAGCATTGTGCCGTCAAAGTCAATCATACCGTTATTCAGTGCTGTGATGGATTCAAGATCCAAGTGGTTCGTTGGCTCATCCAGAATCAGTGCGTTTGCACCTGTCTGCATCATTTTTGCC
Source organism: Paenibacillus sp. GM1FR (assembly GCF_002803315.1). NCBI lineage: Bacteria > Bacillati > Bacillota > Bacilli > Caryophanales > Paenibacillaceae > Paenibacillus > Paenibacillus sp. GM1FR. The sequence goes on from NZ_MKZL01000066.1 coordinate 43,641, forward strand.
AGCATACAACGAACCTTCTCCCCCCCGGAGAGTACGCTAGCCTTCTTCTGGGACTCCTCACCGGAGAACAGCATACGGCCCAAGAATCCACGCAGATACGTTTCATCCTGATCTTTCGAATACTGACGGAGCCAATCCACGAGAGTCATGTCTACACCGTCAAAATACTGAGAGTTGTCTTTCGGGAAATAAGCCTGAGTCGTCGTTATACCCCAAGTATATTCGCCGCTATCTGCTTCGGTTTCACCCATGAGAATATCAAATAACAGTGATTTGGCATTTCCGTTCGGGCCAACAAATGCAATTTTGTCACCTTTGTTCACCACAAAGCTCACATCATTCAACATTTTCACACCATCGATGGATTTGTCAATACGATCTACCGTCAGCAATTGTTTACCTGCTTCACGTTCAGGCTTGAAGTTGATGAACGGGTATTTACGGTTGGATGGACGAAGGTCATCCAATGTGATTTTGTCGAGTGTTTTCTTCCGGGAAGTCGCCTGTTTGGACTTCGAAGCGTTCGCAGAGAAACGTTGAATAAAGGCTTGTAGCTCTTTAATCTTCTCTTCTTTTTTCTTGTTGGCATCCCGCTGCAGAGCAAGTGCCAATTGGCTGGACTCATACCAGAAGTCATAGTTACCTACGTACATCTGGATTTTACCGAAGTCAATATCTGCGATATGCGTACATACCTTGTTCAGGAAGTGACGGTCATGGGATACCACAATAACGGTACCTTCATAATCCATCAGGAAGTTCTCCAGCCATTGAATGGATTCGAGATCCAAGTGGTTGGTAGGCTCATCGAGCAACAGGTTGTTTGGACGGCCAAACAACGCTTGTGCCAGCAATACACGGACTTTTTCGTTTCCGCTCAGCTCTATCATTTTTTTGTCATGCATGTCACGAACAATGCCAAGACCGATCAGGAGCGCCGCTGCATCTGGTTCAGCATCCCAGCCGTTTTGCTCAGCGAATTCCCCTTCAAGCTCACCTGCACGCAAACCGTCTTCTTCTGTGAAGTCTGCCTTCGCATACAAAGCATCCTTCTCTTTCATGATGGAATACAGACGACTATGACCCATAATTACCGTTTCGAGAACCGGATACTCATCATATTCAAAGTGGTTTTGCTTCAAAACGGCCATACGTTCGCCCGGGGTGATGTGCACCTCTCCCGAGTTGGCTTCAATCTCACCAGACAAAATTTTCAAGAATGTTGATTTGCCGGCTCCGTTGGCGCCGATCAGGCCGTAACAGTTCCCTGGCGTGAATTTGATATTTACATCTTCAAAAAGTGCACGTTTTCCGTAGCGGAGCGTGATGCCGCTTGTACTGATCATTAAGCATACCATCCTTTATTGGTTAATCTGCATACTGCATGAATAGCAAGTTGCGTAAATCATGGATTCAATATCCCGATGCCTATTCTGGCACCATATTATAACACAAAAAAGCGGCAAATTCGAAAATTGGCCGCTTTTTACTTATTAAAGATTTGGTAAATGTACTGTTCATGCAGGCATACCCCTACATTAACATATTTGGCTCACTTTTGTTAGCCCTGTTTACCTTCCTCGTGGTGAATGCGGAGTGTTTCGCCATGACCAAGCACCCGAATCCGCTCTTTACCAATGCCTAAACGTTCACGTTCAACTTCCAGCCGATCCAGCGCTTCCTTGGGCGTATCATCCGCCAGCTTGAATGTGCCGTAATGCATTGGCACCATGAGCTGTGAGCCGGATTCAACGAACCCCTGCAGCGCTTCTTCGGGTGTCACATGCTGAGAAGTCATGAACCATTCCGGATCGTAGGCACCGATGGGCATCAGGGTAACACCAATGTCAAAGCGTTCTCCAATCGTTTTGAAACCCTGGAAGTAACCTGTATCACCCACAAAATACAACACAGGCGGGCCGCCGGATGTATCGTTCTTCCCTGATTCCGTGGATGACTCATCCTGATTGCTCGTTGTTGCAACACTTTCCGCTGCTGAAGTCGTTGCCGAATGATTCGATTCCAATACATAACCGCCCCAATGGGACGTATTGGTGTCAAACAACGTTCGGCGCGTCCAGTGCTGTGCAGGAACAAAAGTTATTTTGACTCCGCCAAGTGTCATATGATCCCACCATTTCATCTCCTGGCATCGATGGAATCCTTTGCGAATCATCTTGCGCTTGAGACCATCGGGTACGATCAGCAACGTCTTGGCTGTAATCAGCTTACGCAAGGAAGCCAGATGCAGATGATCATAGTGGGAATGGGATATCAGAATCACATCCAACGGTGGAATATCCTGAATCGGAATGCCGGGGGCACCGAGCCTTCGTTGAAATCCCATTTTTTCGGCCCACACCGGGTCAGTCACGATGTTCAATCCATAATATTGAATGAAAAACGTGGAGTGACCAATCCAGGTAATACTTGTGTCATCCCGGTTGGCATGCAGATAATCCAGTTCAGGCGGGTGTTTGGGCACGGTGTAGGAGTAGTCCTTCACTTTGCTCCGCCGTTGCTCCCTCCATTGTTTGAATTCCTTCAGCGTTTTGTCCGTACTTACATTATCGATATTGTTATAACGGATTTTTGGCATGAAAGGGCCCTCCTCCCTTCCTCATTTCTTAACAACAGATTACCCCAAACGGGAATGGACGTACCAACCAATCAATCCTTTGGGTTCTTATATACGGCCAGATATATAAACAGAAAGACAATAGCAGCCGCAATGATCAGTGGAGGGGCGTACATAATGGTGAATGTCTCAAAAAAGCTCAATCCGGTTATACCGGGTATTCCCGTGACTCCCTCAGTAGTGACCATGAACAGACTCATCCTTTCTTTTTACCAGAATTACCGCGCACATAATTGGCATCAAACAGGAACAGCTTCATAATCAGCACAAGCGAAGGAATGAGCACGAGTAACCCCAGACTAAACGCTGTAATGAGCGCAATCCCCATCGTGCGATTCGTAAAGCCGTCGTAAATATTGATGTAAGGATACAGAATGTACGGAAGGTGGGATCGCCCGTAACCATACCAGGCAAAGGCAAACTGAAGCATGACAGCAACAAAACACCAACCTAGATATTTACTTTTCCACACCAGCGACACGGCAATGACAAAACAAATAAACGAAGCGATGAACATCCACGAAATATTCACCATCTGCTCAAAGTGTGCGGGATTCTGTTTGTTAATCTGCAGAAAAGCCAGAAAGCTTGCAAAAATGGTAGGCAAACTCCAGAGCAGCGCGTACTCTCGAAGCACCTCATATGCCGGCTCATCCCCCGCCCGTTTTGCATAATAGGATAGAAACATCGCCGAGATGTAGAGCACACTAACCAGTGCAAGCAAAACAACCGACCATGTATAGGGATTCGTCAAAAATTCACGCCAGCGAAAAAATACCTGATCGCCCACCTCTTCAATGATCCCGCCTTCGGATATTGCCAAAATGGTGGAGAACACGGCTGGAATCAGCAATCCCGTCGCCCCGTACAATGCCATATAGATCCGGCTGTTCTGCCCATGATTGCCATAGGTATTGTAGGCGTAATACACGCCCCGGATCGCAAGCAGTACAATGGCCAGGGAACCCGGAACCAGCAAAGCAGTCCCGTAATAAAAGGCGCTATCCGGATAAAACCCGACCAGTCCGACCACAAAAAAGATCAAAAACACATTCGTCACTTCCCACACGGGAGACAGGTAGCGCTGAATGATGTTATGAATTTTGTTCTCATGCCCGGTCAAAATGCTATAAAAGCTGAAGAACCCGGCGCCAAAATCAATCGAAGCAACGATCAGGTAACCGAACAAAAACGTCCATAATATTGCGATGCCTGCAATTTCGAAACTCAATGCACGATCCCTCCTTCAAGCCCCAGAGACTCTAGTTCCTTCTCTGCTTCCTTGTTACGGAACAGCTTGCTGAGTACCCGAATGCACGAGAAACACAGGATCAGATACAGCAAGATGAACAACACTAACATCCATCCTACCGAAGTTGACGTCGTGGCTGCTTCCGCCACCTTCATATATCCGCGTAAGATCCAAGGCTGCCTGCCAACTTCAGCGAACATCCACCCCAACTCGATCGCAATCATGGCCAGAGGCCCCAGCAAGACGATGCCAAGCAGCAGCCATTTGGGATAGGGCTTGCGCCCTGGCAACCACCGCCGCAGTACATATAACACAGGAATCATCAGTATAATCACTCCCGTTGTGACCTTCAGGTCGAACATATAGTGAATAGACAACGGTGGTCTCAGATCCGCCGGAAATTCTTCGAGACCCTTCACTTCCGTATCTGGTCGATTACCCGCCAAAATGCTAAGGGCATACGGTATCTCAATCGCATATTTCACTTCATTGTTCTCATCCAAAATCCCCCCGTAGACGAGCGGTGCCTCTTTCATCGTCTTGAAATGCCATTCTGCGGCAGCCAACTTCTCCGGCTGATATTTCGCGAGGAATTTACCGGAGGAATCGCCGATCATGACGGTACTGATGGCAAATACGAGCGCAGATACCGTCGTGAGTTTCAGTGCTTTTTTGTAATACACATGATCCCGTCCCCGAAGCAAACTGAAGGCGGCTATCCCCGCCAGAATACCTGCACTCAAGGTGTAGGATGAGGCGAGTACATGGGACACTTTGGTTGGCGTTGCCGGATTCAACATGGCAGCAATCGGATGAATGTCTTTCATGATGCCATTAATCAGGGTAAATCCCTGAGGCTGGTTCATGAAGGAATTCACCGTTGTAATGAAAATCGCAGATGCAGATGAGCCGAGAGCTACCGGAATCAACAGCAGCATATGCGTATATTTCTTTTTGAAACGATCCCACGTATAGAGGTAAATTCCTAGAAAGATCGCCTCTATAAAAAAGGCAAACGTCTCCATGAACAGCGGCAGGGCGATTGCCTGCCCCGCTACCCGCATAAACATCGGCCACAGCAGACTGAGCTGTAATCCGATCGAGGTGCCTGTAACAACGCCCACGGCAACGGTGATGACAAAACCTCGTGCCCACCGGCGTGCCAGCAAGGTGTAATGCATATCATTGGTTCGGAGTCCTCGCCACTCGGCCAAGGCAATCATAAGTGGAACACCTACACCGATAGAGGCAAAAATAATGTGTACAAACAGGGTAAGGCCGGTTAGTATCCGGCTGAGCAAAACAGGGTCCAGGGATGACATGGTTACACTCCTCTTTCACATAATCGTTATGTACGACAGCAGTTACTCGCTTGAACATGTATCTCAATAACTCATAATTCGGATGATGCTCTTCACAACGGCATACAGCACAACCACAGCTGCAACCAGACAGACGATAATGAGTGTTTTCTCTTGTTTACGGAACATATACCTGCCGTCCTCCTTTTGCATGGGATGCAAATTATGGCTCTATAGACAGTTTGCAAAAGAAGTTGTTTTTTTATCCGGGGAAATTGAAAAACAAAAAAAGCCTTTCCCCTTATCACGCTCACGCGTTGAAGGGCAAAGGCTCTATTCGTAGGTCTCGTACATAAACTTGGTTCATAAAAAAAGTGAAATACATTTCTTCATCCAATCTTAAATTCACACCAATACGTCCTGCTTGGGCAGTCGGACCTTGAACGTACTTCCTTTGTCCGGTGCAGATATAAAAGTCAGCGTACCCTTGTGATCCTCTACAATTTTACGGGAAATGTACAACCCAATTCCTGTTCCACCAATCTGCCGATGATCCGAATTATCGACCCGATAGAATTTATTGAACAGCATGTCCTTCTCTTGCTCCGCAATACCTATTCCGTAATCACGCACATCAAGACATAACCATTCCTCTTCTTCCCATAACGTAATATCAATACGATCGGCTCCCGGCGAATACTTAACTGCATTGCCCACCAGATTATGCAGAACCTGAACCATCCTGTTCTGGTCCGCATAAGCAAAGAAGTCTCCATTAAACGTATGCACGTAGATACGTTGGGTAGACTTCATATTCCACTGTTCGGCAACCCCTTCTACCAACTCAACCAGCGGTACATACGTCATGTGGTAAGTCATACCTTCGTTGTCTAGCCGCTGAATATCAAGTACATCATCGAGCAAACTGCTCAGCCGCTTGCCCTCCGAAGAGATGGTCTGCATGAATTCCCGCTGCTGAGCTGCCGGAAGGTCATACATCATCATTAATTCCACATAACCCATAATGGTGGCTACAGGCGTTCGAAGCTCATGAGATACCACACTGATCAGCTCATTTTTCATCCGATCCAGCCGTTCTTCTCCTGTCCGGTCACGGAACACCAGCAGAAATCCATGGTTTTTACCCGGGACATCCATCTGCTTCATGTACAAGGAAAATACACTTTTATCCACATTATTGAATATAAATTCGGTCTCGATAAACGCTGTTTCTCCATTCAGGAATGCTCTTGTCTGTTCCATCAGATTGAAGTTGTCCGTTAATACCATCGTATCAATCGCCTGCGCCAAATCCTCAATGGATCTTCCCATAAAATCACCCAAACCAAACATCTCTTCTATCCTTCGGTTGACGATGGTTATGGTCCCTGATCGATCAGACATCACGAGCCCTTCTCGTACGGATTCAATAAATTGCTCACTGATATCTCGCTGTTCCTGGATCGCAATCTTCTCATTGAACAACTCCGAGTTCAGCTTCTCCAGCGCAAGGGCATGACGTACACGATCTTCTTCTGCTCTGGTCCGCTCCGTAATATCCTTAATAAACAGGTTATATAATGTCTCATTTTTGCCCAACTGGATCTCAACAATTTTGTACTCAATCGGAAATACGGAACCATCCCGGCGGATACCTGAAATTTCTTCAACGATGGTGTATCTTTTACCTTCAATATATTCAAATCGCTCCAGCAAATTCTTGATCTCACTGCAGCTGGCCCCTTGAAAAAGAGATGGTGCTTCCTTGTGCAGGATCACTTCTTCCCGAAGCAATCCAAACATTCTTTCGGCCTCCGGATTAAACTCAACGATGGTTCCATTCGAGTCTACAGCGATAATCGCATCTATTGACGATTCAATAATTGCACGTTTGACTTCTTCACTATTCTTGAGTTCCTTGGTCCGCTCTATGACCCTGTCCTCCAGCGTTAACTTATCGTGACGAATCTGTTCGAATTGTTCCAGCAGTACATCAGCCATTTTACGCAAATTACCAATAAGAATCTGCACTTCAGTTACATGGCTCGTTGGCCACTCCATCTTCCCATTTCGAAACAGCAACCTCGGAAGAGAACCTGTCATTCTGGTTAGTCTTAAGAGTGGACTAACGACCTTACTGCTCAGAGGAGCCGCTACAATCATGGAAGCCACGATGATCAGGAACAGGTATTGCAATGTGGTAAGATAGATCGATTCTATTCGAGGATAATACTTGGTTGAGCTGGTCTCAATGAATACCCGATAAGGTGTTACAGCTGTCATCTCCGCTTCATAGATGAAAGATGCCTGTTTCCAGTGATTCAATACAGCACTGTAATGAATATTCTCAGAGCTTAATAGCATAAGGTTATCTTTCGACTTAAGGAGACTGTATCTATCCATGTCCAGATACTCACCAGCCTGTAGTGTATTCAAACCAGAAGTAACGACTGTATCATTCCGATTCAGCAGAATCACATTCACACCCAATAAATGATGATACCGTGCCATGTTCTGATCCATATTCTCCGAGGTAACATACTGTTCGTCCAGATCCTGAACAACAGCACTTGCTGCATGTTTCATATCAAGTATAATGGCATCATTCATTTGACTTAATTGTCTGCGGCTATCTGCGGATAACAATAGGAGAGAAACAAACACCACAAAGGCGACTACGTATTTAAATGCGATTCTGGTGATAGGAATAGTTCCTGTACGTTTTGATTTGTGCTCACCCGTAGTAATCCAGAAGTCCACCACAATACCCGCGATCAACGCATTCACCATACCAATCACGGCAATATACATATACTCATACTTCAAATCTTCTATATTCAGTCCCAATAAATAATGTCCGCAATAGATGACGGGAAGCAGCATCACTACCCAGAAGACAGCATTAGCCTTGATTAGGCTGCCATTCTTCCAACGCAATTGCCAACCGATCATCCAGATCAGCTCAATGAAATGCGCAATCATTACCGTTAAGTTCCGCGGCTCGAAGCCGACAACGGTGGTATTTAACAGATAGATGACTGTAAGGGTGGCAAAACCATAGATGGCCCCATGCAAACGAAGAGCTATGAGTGCTGCTGCGCTGCCAACCATAAACTGCACGCCATAGAATAAGGTAAGTGGAAAAATAGTACTTAGTGAGCCAAGAATGATCAGTATGCTGGTTCCAAACCAGGGTATCCTTAGCTTCAGCACGACCCACTCCAGCAGCTGTTTTGCCTTTATAAGATCCATAAGCAATTGCCCTCATGGATCATTTTTTCTTCTGTTTTCAACAACAACGTTGGTTCCCCCTATAAACTTAAGCGGATACAATCTTACTTTTTTCCCCTCAAATCGTTCTGATCCATTATACTGTAATTAGTACTTGGTGTAGCTTTGGGAAATTTTGATTGATCGGCAACCAAACTGCATTCATGCTAGAATATTGAAGTTCACTCAAAAAGCTTATTTCTTCTCTACATATACATCCTATATTTTGGGATAGAAACATTAAAAAATTTGCGGCATTTATTCGCAATTCACCTTGTTTTTTTAGCATTTTCTTAACATATTATTTTCACCAGGAGTGTGACCCTATGACTATCAAAGTACTTCTTATAGAAGATGAGAAAAATCTGGCCGACATGATTGCTTTCTTTCTTGAGGAGGAAGGATACATCACTGAACGGGTTCATCATGCCCGCGAGGCACTTCAACTGTTTCCACAATTCCAGCCGGATATTGTTGTAACGGATCTCATGCTTCCTGAAATGGATGGAAATGATCTCGTAGAAGCCTTTCGCCAGCACTCCACTGTGCCCATTCTGATGATCTCGGCAAGCACCATGCTGAATGATCGACTTCGCGCATTGCATAATGGTGCGGATGACTTTCTGTGCAAACCATTTAGTTTGAAAGAGTTGGATGCCCGGATTAAAGCACTGCTGCGAAGATCAATTATTTCCTATAAGGATAAACCGGTAAAAGAAGACAAGCAGGCAGAGGTTACTGGACATGTGAATGTGAATGAATACAGGAGAACTCTGTTTGTGGATGGCGTTGAAATCGAGGTCACTCATATTGAGTTTGAGATTATGAAGGAATTGTACCGCAATCCAGGCAAAGTGTTCACGCGCAATGAACTGATGGATCGGATCAAAGGCTCCGAACGTGCCTATCTGGATCGTACCATTGATGTTCATATCTCAAGTCTGCGTAAAAAAATTGAGCCTGACCCCAAGAACCCACGTTATATTAAGACGGTTTGGGGAACAGGCTATAAATATGTGATCTAATATGATCGTAACGCTTGAAGGTTAAACACCTTTGGCCATATCTCTCTTTTATCTCATGGATAAGATGGGTGGTATGGCTATTTTTGAGTTATGGATAGACGACGAATGAAACCAATTTTCCATATCCTTGATTAGTTGATTCGGGTCTTGCTCGTTCCAGAGAATCATCTTCATCTCACCCGTACCTGTAATTTCTTGAAGGTGACGCTTACGAATAAGGGATTTGAAATCCGTAATGACTAGTAACGGAAGTTGTGGCATAAAAGCCCGAATGGCATTTGCTGCTGACACCGCTTCTTCGGCAACCTGATAATCAACAATACAATAACGGGCTTTCCCCCAACTTCCCCGATGTGTTTCTATCGCAGAACCAGATGTTGAGTCCTCAATCCAGTTCCTGAACAATTGAATAATATTCTCATATGCAATACGACGTTTTCCATCCGAGAGCACGGTAATGGGTTCCATAGGTATACCTCCAGTTGATTCTTATCTTTATTGTGCCAATTTTCGTTTAAAAATGTTTGTGCGTGAACATGAAAGAAGTGTTAACAAATTTCGTACTTCTTCACATTAAGTGTTAGACACGTCCACTTCACTTCTGGATGATTTCGCAGATTCCACACATTGATGTAAAATAGAGAAATACCCGTGTGATTTAATTTACGGGAAGTTAAAGATGAATCTGGTACTATAGGAGGTTACATTGATGAATATTGTTTCCATTGAACCAACACCGAGTCCAAATACGATGATGTTACATCTCGATGAACGTCTGGAGGACGGAATTCGCAAAACATATACACTGGACAACGAACGATCTGCTCCGGCGTTCATTCGCCAGATGCTTCATATTCCCGGTGTAAAGAGTGTGTTCCACACAACAGACTTTGTGGCACTTGATCGTAAAGGGAATGCCGACTGGTCCGTTATCTTGGGCGAAGTCCAAAATCGCCTTGGACAGCACGGCATCGATCTGGACTGGATTGAATCCGAAGATGGTTCAGGCGAGCACTTCGGAGAAGCACAGGTATTTGTACAATTCTTCCGAGGTGTACCGATGCAAATTAGGGTCAAGGCCGGGGTCAAGGAAGAACGAATTTCGTTGTCAGACCGCTTTGTCAAAGCCGTAACAGAAGTCGCCAGTGCAACGATGATCAAAGAACGTAAACTGAGTGATTACGGTGTTCGATATGGTGAATTGCCTGATATTGCACGTGAAGTCGAGCAGGAATTGGAAGCCGCTTACCCGCCGGAACGGCTGGAGCAAGTCATTAAACAGGCCATTGAACATGGTACCAAATCCGAAGAGTTCGTCGAGCGCCGCCGTGAATTGGATGGAGCCGAACTTGAAGAGGCTCTGCGAAACGAGGACTGGAATGTTCGCTATGCGGCATTTGACAGCATGGAGCCTACGGCAGAAAGACTGTCTCTCGTAGCCCATGCCTTGCATGACAACAAAATGCAGATACGTCGCTTGGCTGTCGTATACCTGGGTGACATTCGCACACCGGAAGCGATGGAATTGCTGTATGAAGCACTTCAGGACAGTTCTCCTGCGGTACGCCGGACTGCCGGGGATACCTTGTCGGATATCGGTGATCCTGCCGCCACTCCAGCCATGACAGCTACGTTATCCGATAAAAGTAAACTTGTACGCTGGCGTGCAGCTCGTTTTCTATATGAGGTCGGAACAGAAGAAGCAGAACAAGCCTTGCGCGTTGCAGCTGATGATCCCGAATTCGAAGTCAGTCTGCAGGCCAAGATGGCTCTGGAGCGGATCGAATCGGGCGAACAGGCTGCTGGAACGGTATGGCAGCAGATGGCTGGCCGTAACAAAAAAGAGGAATAGTCGTCTCTAGACCTCACATCCAACAATTGTTATTGCACTGGAAAACCATGCGCGTTATACTGATTGTCTGTTTACTAAACAGAACACACGGTGTTAAGTTGTGTTGTTCATAATTTCATAGACAATAGATACACCTCATCCATTGATGGTGAGGTAGAGGTCGCGGGTGCGATCAGTACGCTGATGGAGGCGCTAAGGAGCCGCTTATGAGATCAGCCGAAAGGTGTACCCGCCGAAGCTCGCTGGACGTTCCTTATACGGTCCAGTGAGCTGGGGCTGCTGTCGAAAGGCGCAGAACTGTCACGGAAGTACATTTCCTTTATATAAAGGTATGAATTCTTCTGTGTTGAGCTATCTTAATCATCTGGGACATGGTGCGGACATTGAAATATTAAAGACCGCAGGCTGATGCCTGTGGTCTTTTTGTTTTTATGAATTCAGGTATCGCAAACATCAGTATATCGAATGAAGGAGTGTTTCCATGCAAGACCGCAATAACCCAACAACAACTGGACCTTCCCTGAAAAAAGGATTACGCGCACGCCATATGACGATGATCGCCCTCGGTGGCTCAATTGGTACCGGGCTGTTTCTCGCAAGTGGTACCGCCATCTCAACCGCAGGCCCTGGTGGAGCATTAATTGCCTATGTGGCCGTTGGCATCATGGTTTATTTCCTAATGACCAGCCTTGGTGAGCTTGCTACCTTTATGCCGGACTCCGGTTCATTTAATACGTATGCCGCACGTTTTGTCGATCCTGCTCTCGGGTTCGCCATGGGCTGGAACTTTTGGTACAACTGGGCGGTAACCATTGCAGCAGAGCTTGCTGCCGCTACTGTACTCATTAAATACTGGTTCCCCGACAGTTCATCCATGTTATGGAGCTTATTGTTCCTCGTGCTGATCTTTTCCTTGAACGTGTTGTCCGTTAAAGGTTATGGAGAGTCCGAGTACTGGTTCGCCATTATCAAAGTCGCTACTGTTATCATCTTCCTGGCCGTTGGTGTGCTCATGATCTTTGGTATTATGGGCGGAGAAGCCGTTGGTTTCAGCAACTTCACCATCGGTGATGCGCCCATCCATGGCGGATTCTTCGCTGTGCTTGGTGTGTTCATGGCTGCTGGATTCTCATTTCAAGGTACCGAGCTTATCGGAGTAGCTGCCGGTGAAAGTGAAAACCCGCGCGAGAATGTCCCTCGTGCAATTCGTCAGGTATTTTGGCGCATTCTGATTTTTTACATTTTGGCGATTACCGTGATCAGTTTGATCATCCCGTATACTCATCCGAATCTGCTCAAAGGTGACCTGGAGAATATCGGTGTCAGCCCGTTTACACTGGTGTTTGAGAAAGCTGGCCTCGCCATTGCGGCTTCCGTGATGAATGCCGTTATTTTAACCTCTGTACTCTCTGCCGGTAACTCAGGCATGTACGCTTCGAGCCGTGTTCTCTATGCCCTTGCCCGTGACGGTAAAGCCCCTCGTTTCCTGGGCAAGCTGAACAAAAAGGGTATTCCCATGAATGCTTTGCTGCTTACAACAGCCGTTGGTATGTTGGCATTCCTTGCCTCCCTGTTCGGCGATGGGATTGTGTACACCTGGTTGTTGAATGCATCCGGGATGTGTGGTTTTATCACTTGGCTGGGTATCGCTATCAGTCATTATCGCTTCCGTCGTGCATACGTTGCACAAGGCAGGGATCTGAGCGATCTGCCTTACCGTGCACGCTGGTTCCCGTTTGGGCCGATCTTTGCTTTTGTCCTGTGTATCATCGTGATCATCGGACAGAACTATCAGGCATTCACGGGTGATCAGATCGACTGGAGTGGAGCCATCGTTGCCTACTTGAGCGTACCCCTGTTCCTGGTGTTGTGGCTCGGTTACAAATGGATCAAAAAGACCAAAGTGGTGCCGCTGCAGGAATGTGACTTCACACCTACGGATTCACCAGCTGATAAGCACTAACGAAGCAATATTTACACTTGCCACTTCGATGACAGAATAACCTTCCGATCGCTGTTATCCCCAGATTTTTTGATTCACTTTTACAAAGGTGAAAATCTGGTGATAAAGGCGCAGCGTATGCTTACGAAGTAGCTTTCTTGCAGAAAGCTTTTAGCTTCGCTTCTTCACGTTATTTCTGTCCTCTACGTTCTCATGTAAATGGTTAGTTCAGCTTATACAACTGATACGATTTAACTTCATATTAAAAAAACCTCCCCTTGGCGTTGCAGTCTTCCTACTGTAGCGAAACGGGGAGGTTTTGTTTTGGATCAGCTTCCCCCTCTGAACATTTCTGTACGTCCTTTCGTCCCTGTCCATATTTTGTATAGGTCGGTAAGTAGAATAGAGAAAGGTATACTATTTTTCTTGGACAACGGGAGTTGATGTATAATGAAAAAATTCTCTATTCTGCTCGTTCTATTGGGCATCCTGATCATCAGCTTTCCTTTCCTGCGGGAAACGTATTATGACTGGCAGCAAACCCGTGTCATGAACGATCTGGAGCAATTGCAAAACGGCTTGTCTAAGCTTAATCACTCCTTCGAACAAGGCATACAGGATGCAGTTTCTGCCGAGCCAACTACTGACAATACAGGTACAGTGCAAGAGGTCTCATCGGATACGTTGGGGGTGTTATCGATTGACAAGATTGATGTCCGCTTACCGATTCTGGAGGGTGCAACGGAAGCCAACATGAAGGTAGCTGCAACCCATCTTGTTGAAACCACCAGTATCGGGAACAAAGGTAATGCTGCGATAGCCGCTCATCGCGCCCACAAAAAAGGACGACTGTTCAATCGTCTGGGAGAACTCCAGATTGGTGATTCAATGGAAGTCACCCTGGCAGATCGAACGATTATCCAGTATAAGGTAGATCAGATCTCCGTTGTGGAGCCAACTGACTTATCTGTGCTGGAGGATCCCGGGCTTGGACAGGTCCTTACCTTGATTACCTGTGATCCACTCGTCAATCCAACACATCGCCTAATTGTAAGAGCTATTGCAGTGAAACCAACTGTTACGGGGACCTGATCCTCCCTAAATATCACCCAAAAATACCCTCTTAGCATATTCACACGTCGACGCTAAGTCTTCGTAGTGATTGCTAGAGGGTATTTCTATCTACACACGATGAATTTTAGATACTGCGTGTTTCGATCTAGCGATGAAGCTGTTGTCTGCGGCGGAAGTACATGAATCCCGCGCTACCTAGCGCCATCAGCATCATGCCCACAGCAGTGTAAGCCATTGTGCTCTCTTCACCTGTTTGTGGCAGCATTCCCTGAGATCCCGAATTTCCGTTTGGCTGTGATGCAGAATTTCCATTGCCCTGTGATCCATCTGTATCCGTTCCAGCAGGAGGTGCGAGTGCACCATCCCCATCAGGTGCATCTGTATCCCCAACTGGAGGTGCAGTGTCGTCACCGTTCGAATCGCCTGGTGTCGGTGTCACTCCCCCGGAATCTTCATCTGTCGGACTTTCGGTTCCTCCCCCAGACTCTGTAGGTTCAGTTACAACCGTGCCTGGAACCGACGGAATTGGTTTTCCTGGTTCCGGAGTTACTGGTTTCTCTGGATCTGGTGTTACACCCGTAGTAGGTGTTCCCGGATTATAAGGTCCACTAGACCCACCACCCGATACCGGGATAGCCTGATTCGTTTTTTCCACAACTACAGCTTCGGTTTGTATGTTCGTAATTTCAAATGGTACTGGTGTTGTTTCCAACATGTATCCGTTAGGCGCTTTTATTTCAACCAACTGATATTTATTGATATCCAAGCCTTCAAGTACAATTTCACCTTGTTGATTGGTTGTCAATGTAGCTTCATCTAAACCTGTTACCTTGTGGAACTCCCAATTCCCATTTGCATCCATCAATGCAGTTTGAGCCCGTAATTCAAATACAGCTCCTTGAAGGTGCTGAGTTCGACCCGCATTGGTTTTAATCAATTTCACAGAACGATCATTTTTTTTATTTTCAATGGTTAATTGAGTTTCCGGTTTGATAATAGATACAAGGGTCTCCGGCTGTTCAATAACAAAGCCTTCTGCCTTGGTCTCTACCAATGTATATGAACCATAATCCAAACCATCGAATTCAATGACCCCATTTAGGTCGGTTACTTTTGTATCGATGACAATGTTGGAACGATCACGCAATTCGAATTCAATTCCGCTTAATACGGACTTATCCTTGGCATTTACTTTGGTAACGACAAGTTTACCACCTACACCCATTGCATTAGACTTCGTCAATGTAATACTCTCCGTCTGATTCTCTACAATCGTAAACGGAATTGGTGTAGCATCCAATTGATAAAACTCAGGTGCCACGACTTCTACCAGCTCATAATCCCCTGGCGACAGTCCACCTTTGGCGATCTTTCCATCTTCCCCTGTCGTTAACTCATCGATTTTCTCTCGCGTTGCGCCGTCCTTGGAGTACAATTCGAAAGTTGCGCCCTTAAGTGTCTTCGAGGAGTCCACCGCATCTACCTTGGTTAATTCAAAGCCTTGACGAATCTTTTTATTTTCAATTTCAAAAGCGATATCCGCATCCTTGAATTCAATCGTTTTACCTGATGCAGAGCCATATTCAGGATCAACCAAGTATCCTGCCGGTGCAGATAATTCTTTTAACTTATAAGGTACACCGTTGGTTAGATTGTTTAATCGATAGTTTCTGGAGCTTTCAACCACACCATTCTCGTCCGTTGGTTTCAATGTTTCCAGAAGCGTAGTTCCAGACGCATTATAGATTGCAAATATTGCCCCCTCCAGCGGAACTCCTGTATCACTGACTTTGTGAATTCTGATTTTGCCCAGACCTGTAGAGGCTCCTCCACCAGCTCCAGCCAAGGAAACTTTGATTCCCGACTGATTACCTTCTCCGATTACCGAGGAAGATTGGCCTGCAAATTCAACCTTATTCTCAATTCGGGCGCCATGATCGGCATTAATATAAGACTGATATTCCAAAATGAATGCAGTATGGATATCTTTCTTGAAGGTGAAGGTAAATGTATTGCCCTCCACGTCCAATTCATAATCAGCCGGATCAACAAGTCCAGCTTTGGTGGATACATTGCCTGAATTGTTGGCAGGTAAATTGGTTGCATATAATTTCAATGAATCAGCCAATAAAATCTGGTTCTCTGACAAGGTATCTGTTAATTGGTTACCCGCAGGAATGAAAGATTGACTTGGATTGATATTTACCGTCCATGATGCTTTATCCGTTGTACCTTCTTGCTTCCCTGTTTTGCGGACGTATACACCACCGTTGGCAGGTGTAACACTGGCTGATCTATTAAATCGTATTGCACCACCCTCACCATCCGTCAGAACAGCCTGGTTGGCATATGCGCCTGCGACAGAATATGGTCCATCCAGACTTGTTTGGTACTGAATGCGATAAGCCATTTTGCCCATGTTACCCAGATCCAACGCAAAACCTTTACCGTCCGGGTTCAACTGGAATTGACCAGGTGTGAGCAGAACCTCGCTACCCACAGCAGTAACATTATTGGCTCCCTGCAACTCTAACTCATGAACTTTCAATGAGCCGTCTACAAAAGATTGGTCTCCAGTGTAAGCATCCTTAAGAATTGCATCCTGAATATCAAACAAATTGTAGTTTACATCGATTGTCCAGGTGATCTTTTTATCTTTGGCGCTATATTCACCCTTTTTGTTACCATTTTGAATCGTGTAGTCTTGCGGTTTGACCGCAGCAGATTTGGTAATCGCAGTCTGTTTTACATCAGACTCTTCCCAATCGATCTTGGCTGAGTTGCGATATTCATCATTCGTTGGCATACCCGCTGTGGGATCGAAGCTTGTCTTATAAGTAATAACATTCTCCGTACTGAGCGTTACGCCGTCTTTCAAGCGAAGTGAGAATCCTTTTTCATACGTTGGATCAGCCGGGTCTGGAGTCAGTTCAAAGTCGTCTTTGTTAACACCGCTCACTTGAAGACTACCCGGAATCAGTTTCATATGTCTGCCTTCGTAATTGTCGGTGATGACGATATCCGTCATGTCCTGCAAATCACGGTTCAAAACAATCTGCCATTCGATTTCTTTTGTGTTGAAGTTTTCACTTTTTACACTCTTTGCAAAAATGACTTCCTGAATGTCTCTCCGGCCTGTTTTGGAAGTACCATCATACATGTTCACTGTGTTCGTAATGGTGTCGTTTGTATACACACGATGAATGGATTGTGTATCATATTCGATCTCATAGGCCTTTGTAATATCGTTCTTAAAATGTAATCTAAAGCCATTATCGAACCCTGTACCCATCGCTTCGAGTGTGTATTCATTTGGATTGATCAGTGTTCTGTTCGAAGCCGCTCCACTTGCATTAATGTCCACTTGATACACTTTGACGGAATTGTTGATCAGTTGCTGTTTTGCCGTATCAAAGCGGTCTTCAATCCATGCATTCGTTTGCATAATTTCTTGCTGATTGTAGTTATATTGTACTTTCCATGTGATCGTCTGTGTCACCGGATCATACGCACTATCTTGCCCTGATTTGTTCAAAGGCTCATTAAAACTCATACGAACTCGGCCAATATCTGTTTCGTTGTGCTCGCTCTGATCCGTTGTAAGCGCAACCTGGTTTTGATACTCCACGTTGGTGAACGGAGCAGTGGTTGGTGCTTTAACACTTGTCGTATAGGTTACACGATAGGCCTTATCTGTATCTCCCAATTGAATTGGAAACTGTGGTTCTGCTTGAACTACTGGGCCTTCTTTAACAGATCCATTCAATTGCACTTCCAATTCGCGAATTTCGATATCGCCCTTGAGCTCTAGCCCTGCTGGGAACGTGTCTGCAAGAACAGCATTTTTCATAGCCTTCTCGCCTTGGTTAAAATCTACAGTCCATTTAATTTCATCCGAGTTGAAGTTCTCTTTGTTTGCGCTTCCCGATTTCTTCAACTTGTCTACGGCTGTGTTGGCAAAATGTACATCAATGATGCCCTGCCCCACGGAACTAAAGTCTATCTGTTGTTTCAAGCCATCTTCCATCTTGCTCTCATCGAACTTAATCCACACGTAGAAGTTACCTTCCAGCTTCGCATGCTCAATCAGTTCATTAAAGGTAAAGATGATTGTGCCATCTGGATTCACCACATACTCTCCAACACCGCCATCCAGATTACCCTTAAGCTGCGATCCGATGATGAATTTATCGGGCAAGTTAAAGGTGAACGTAGAGCCATCACTGTAGTTGTGGTTGGCATCTGCAAGTCCCCATGTAAAGACTACAGCCACCTCATCCTGGATGCGTGGTCGAATATCCTCGATTTTATCTCCTTTGACTTCAATCGTGCCATTCCCGTTGTCTTCTGGTGCCTGATTGTACATCTGCACACTGTTAATCAATTGATCTGTAATTACCGGGCCTGCAGCTGCGATTGCTAAACTGCTCTGGTTGAGGTTTCCCTCCCCCTCTTCTTCCGGAGTGGCAGCAACGTCAACGTTGTTGACCTCTTCCGAACCTGCCAAACCTTCTTCTGATGCTGTATCGCTGATTGCACTGGCTGGCAAATTAGTTAATTCATCCTGAGCATGCATTGTTGGTGTAAATATCCAACCCTGCATCATTTGCGTGACCAGTAACAGAGCAATGATCACTATGCTCACTTTTTTCCTCATTGTTTGCATATCCTCCTCGTACGTAGTGTTGGCATACGCCGAAGATTAGAATAGCAAAGCGACATATACAAAAAATAGACAACACTAAAATCCTCGTTTTTGAACACAAAATTGAACACAAAAAAGGATACTCCTCAAGCG
This sequence comes from Paenibacillus sp. GM1FR, assembly GCF_002803315.1. Lineage (NCBI taxonomy): Bacteria > Bacillati > Bacillota > Bacilli > Caryophanales > Paenibacillaceae > Paenibacillus > Paenibacillus sp. GM1FR. The sequence goes on from NZ_MKZL01000066.1 coordinate 62,793, forward strand.
GAGCATCCTGTTCAAACGGTTGTTATAGTGTCCAGTTAATTTTGACGCGCAGATCCGTAGTACCTTCCATTTTGGATACATAATAAGATATCGATTTCATGCCAAGTTGGTACAAATCCTGCAAATCTTCAATCAGTCCAGCCTCCGTACCCTTGTACCTGAATGTCAGCGAGGTTCCGCCTTCCTTCAGCTTACTCTGAACTTTGGTCTTCAGCGCAGCATGGCCTTTAACAGCATCCTGTTCATCATACAGGGAATAGTCCAGAGCATGGTACAGCTTCTGATAAGCGGCTTTTTTGCTATCTCCGGCCTTCACCAGCTTTAATAAAGCTTCTCGATATGGGGCGGGCGCAGCGGGGTACTTGCTTTTGCCTGTCCAGATATGGTCACGTGCCATCTCATCATCACTCAGCAAATAGTAGCTGTGGCTAACCTTACCTTTGCGGTCAGGGGTAGGATCATCCCAGGTGGTGTCCATGTGATACCACTTGCCGTCCAGGTTCACGATATTCCAGGCATGAAGCTGCCCGCCCGCTGTACCTTCCACAATCCGGTTATCGATACCTACTCGCTCCAGCATCCGATATGCCAACAGTGAATATCCCTGACAGACGGTACTGCCTGTAACAAGCCCGTCGTAGGCCGTATATTTCTTCAACGAAGTATCGTAGGAAAGGTTAAGCACAATCCAGTCGTGGATGACCTTGACCTTCTCATGATCCGTCATGCCTGGTTTGATGATTTCTTTCAACACGTTTGTGACTTTACGATTCACATAATCGGTCTGCTCCTTGGTCTCCCGATAGGAGAGAGTCACATGCACCTCGGCCGACACATTGGAGCCTTTATAATTAAATGCATAACTTTTAACGGTATATTGGATATAAGGGTCACTCTTCATTGCCTCATCGATGGAGGTTTGTAATTGTTTTTTGAGGCCTTTCACATTGCCTTTGTATGTAAAAACAAGTTCCTCCGTTCGCTGTGACATTGCGGTAAGCAAGGTCTGGCGCAAATCTGTTGCCGTGGATATATCTGATGTTCCTGATGCAGCATACAGTTGATCCAGATCAACCGTACGTGGTAATGCTACAGCAATCAGACAGCCTGCCAGCAGTATGGTGATAATTCGTTTCCCGTTCTTACCCATGAAAGGAACCCACCCTTCTTTGCAAAGTTCTCACGCCCTATTGTATCACAAAAGGCTCTGTCGTCATTCTTCTAGTTTTGTCAAAGCAAATCAAAAGAGACCTTCTATGGAAGGTCCCCTTCATCTTCAGTTCAATAAATCACGACTACCCGTTATCTTCATCCTATGATTCGTTTGGTCACGATATGAGTGATTCCTCGTCTAATACAGGCGATTACCACTCATAAACGTATCTGTCTTACCTTGAAGCTTCGCCAGCCGTTCCAATACTTGTGACGCTTCAGCTACCGTCACTTTGCGTGCAGGCATGAATCGTCCTTCAATCGAAGGAAGCAATCCCAGCTTCAAACTCAGGGAAACAGCCCCTTTACTCGAAATGGCACTCGCATCCGCAATGTTGGGAAGATCGGATGGCAACGTATAGAATCCGGCCAGCTTCTCATAGCGTAAGATACGTACAAGCAGCACTGCCAACTCTTCACGTGTCATCTCTTCCTGCGGATTCAAATTCTGTTCAGGGTCCGCTCCGGCAAGCCAGCGCTGATCGATTAATGCCCGAACTGCCTTATAATACGGGCTGTCAGGTGTCACATCAGCGTATAACTTGTCATCTCCGTCCCCACTGTAGTACAGATCCATATTTGGATTAATCGCTCTTGCCAGATAGTTAAACCAATCTCCTCGGGTGATCACACGATCCGGGAATACGCGTCCCTGTTCATCAGCAAGCAATACGCCATGCTGTGTCATATTGCGTAGAGCTGCTTCGGCCACATGACCCAAGATATCCGTAGGTTCAGCCTTGGTTGCAGAGCTTGTGTCCCCGTATAAAAGCTTCCACTCCCCTGTGTTCGCATCCAGCGCTTCATAGTTGCCATAGATCGAATTCTCATCACGTGTAGGCATATAAGCAAGGTTCACCCCCGCTGGGATGACTTGACCACCGTTCATACCATATCCGCCATAACGGGAATATGCGAGGATCAGCTTGAACTCCTCCAGATAGAGTGTCTTGGCCTCTTCATAACTGATAGCTGGCTTAACATCTACAGGCAGTTGTTCAGGTGTTGCCGCGATACGCGTATAGAACTCGTTAATCGTCCCGTTGTTCAACACCTGTACTTGTACCGTATCATCCTTAACCGGAATTCCGTTCAGATAACGCTGGAACAAAAATGTGCGAGCATCGTCCACCTCAATCACGTTAGCCAGCCGGAACTGCTCCGTTGCATCTGGAACTAGCGCAATGACCGTGTCCATCGCCAGTTTCTCAGCCTGCTTTTGGGTTACCAATTTGCCTTCCTTCTCTTCAGTTGACTTCTCCTGTTCCATCTCTGGTCCCATTCGTTGCATCATCGTATAACTGTAGATCTGCCCGGTAACTGCATCTACCTGTGCTGAGATATCCCGCATGAACATATAGGACATATTGGCACTTCGATCGCTCCAGCTCAGACTCCACACCTGATTGTTCGGACTTGAGTAATATCCCTTGCCCAACTGGTTATGCTCCAGCTTATAACCCTTGGGAATATCAAAGTTTGTTGCGACCCGATTGGCGGCCTGCTGTACATTTAACCTCGTACCATTGGCCGGGACAAAAGGCGTTACATCACCTTTCAACTTCGTATCCTGCTGCAAAGAATCTTCATCTACAGCTTTACCTGTTAATGTATTAATCCGTTCCAACGTATTGGCTTCAATCGGAACGATACTGATATTTTTTGGTGTATATGCAAGGTAATACTGCTGACCCTGTTTGGAAGATAGACGATCTTTGGCGATATAAGCCAGTTCCACATCGAACTGTTCTTCAAACTGCTTTCTGGCCTTCTCTTCTGAAGCTGCCGGTTTCGATGAGGGATACTTGGCTTCAATAGTACCCCGTGAGTAACCTGTCACCAAACCACTTTCATCCACATTAATGTAGACTGTCTCTGCGTCAGATAACAATCCATCATGTTTTAACTGGTACCCGTATCGATACTCTGTTCTGCCAAACAATGACTCTTGTTCGATGGAAGAATACAGATCTCCAATCGGAGCATATTCATTGTCCTTAAGACCCGGAATCGCTTGGTACAACAGTGCCACGGCCTTTTCTTCAGCTTGAGCTTTGGTTAACTTCACATCTGATTCCGAGACATGTTTATCCAGGATATCCGACGGCAAATGTACACTTAACACTTCCCCTGTGCCTGCATGTACAGTTCCACTGAATCCCGACGTATGATTGCCTTGTGTAATCTGGAACCCGATCTCCCACGCCTTGTAGTCTGGCGGTGGATAGGAATTAGGTGAATCGAATCGTGCAGATGAGATCGTTGCTTTTTTTAATAATGGAAATAATTTCAGTATATTTTCACTGGCTTGCCTGGATGAGATTTTCGCTCCCTCAGGCACGTCATTGCTCGTTGCGTCTAGTTGTTCATTTTCCCCCGTTGTCGCTGCGGTCAACTGCTCTGCTTGCGCGGCTGATGCACTGCCTGCAAAACCTGGTGTTTGCGAAGCAAGCAGCAGTGTTGCCATCGCTGCGGTTGTTGCTTTGGTTGCGAACATTTTAAAACGTAGATTAAACTTCCAATTCAAACTCAAATCTGGACCTCTCCCTTCAATTTCATACAAAGAAGCATAACAAATAACCTCGCATGAATATTGCCAGTCTATTCTATGATACCATAAGCTTCCTTTTTAATCGTCGTTTTCGGGGCAATTTTACAAATGTGAATTTCTGCATATTGCTAATAACAGCAAAAAAAACGCCAATTTCGTTGGCGTTTTCTCTGTTAGCCTGCACTCTTATGTAGGCTGAATCTACCTTGTCAACTACTCGCTTTAGACGAATCGTTCAACTTCGCCTGACCTTGGACATGGGTTTTCAAAAAGGGAATAACGGTATCCCAGAAGGCGGGATCTTCCTCAGAACAACTGTGTCCTCCGCTGTTGACCCATAGATGTTCAACAGGCGGATCGGCTTTGGACATAAAATATTCAAGCTCACTCGGGGGAATGAAATTATCTCCCTTGGAGTGCACCATAAGCATCGGCAGTTGCATCCCCCTGCGCCGTTCATTCAGCATGATCACCGGATCACGCTGACGATAAGATTTCAGAGATTCACCCAGTCGCCAGAACCAGATTCTCGGAATTAACTGGGCCAGTGGAAACAAGGGCAGACGCCGGCGTCTCAGCTCTGAACTGACGATTACCTCAAATTGCGATGGCATCGAGTCCGTAATCACTGCTGATACAGGAATTCCCTCCGTCACTGCAAGAATCGTACCCAATCCCCCCAAAGAATGACCAAGCACTCCGATGGCATCCGCATCAATCTCTGGTCGTGCAGTCGTATACTGCAACGCTGCGAGCAGATCATCCCGGAACAGGTAGGCAGATGCAGCACGAACCGGATCACTGGCCCCATGACTACGCACATCATACATAAATAAGGCATATCCTGCTTCCCAGATCGGACGTGCGTATCGAAGAACACGGGAGCGATTGGAGCCCCAGCCATGTGCAATAATAACGAGCGGCCATGGTTTCGGAATGTCGGCTCTGGCCGGGATGAACCAGCCATGCACCCGACCTCCCCCACTGTCAAAGGTCACATCCTCAAATGGCATTGGGGGTGTCAGTGTGATTGGAATCTTCTTGGGTGTCTGGCTCTTTACCGCTGCCTTCCATAATCCACCTGCCGTTACTGCGGCCACGGCGAGCATGCCGCCTATCATTGTTTTAGCTTTCACAGGGCATCTCTCCTCTCCGAATTCTGGCATACATCCATCATAAAACAATAGAATGAACGGCACATTAAGCGACATGGGTTTTTATGATAAAGATTTATCTAACAATTAATCTAAAGGCACCTTCATATATACCCAAGTATACATATCCCTCATCTGATGCTGGAATCCTAGGCTTCAGCTGCTTCCACAAATCTCCGTGCACATGCTGCAATCTGCTCATGATCTCCTGCCACAAGAGCTTCTCGTGGTAAAAGTGCACTTCCCAGACCCACTGCAGCAGCGCCTGCTGCATAGTAGTCAGCAATGTTCTCCAGTGTGGCACCACCTGTTGCCAACAGTGGAATATGATTCAGTGGAGCTTTGATCTCCCGCAGATACGGTATGCCCAGACTCGCCATCGGAAACAACTTCACAACTCGTGCTCCCGCTTCATGGGCAGCGACAATTTCTGTTGGTGTCATGGCTCCAGGCCAGATCTCGACACCATGTTCTACAGCATATTCAATTACAGACAGATCGACATTGGGAGACACCAGAAATTGTGCTCCTGCAGCGACGGCTTCCTTCGCCATCTGCACATTCAGAACCGTACCCGCTCCAACGTAAGCCTTTCCTTCATGCCGCTCACGCCAGTCTGCAATAATATCATGTGCTCCAGGTGTGTTCAGTGTGACTTCCATCAATCGGATGCCACCATTCGTCATGCCTTGTCCAGCTGTTACTGCCGCTTCGCGGCTTATACCGCGCACAATCGCAACCAGCCTCGACTCTAATAGAACTTCCGTCAAATTCATATCCAGTTCCCCTTGCTTCATCAATTCGGCAGCCGAAGACAGGCAATCATGGTCACCGCTTTTCCGTTATTCATTATTGTAAAGCATATCCTCCCCTGGATGAAATACAATAATCCATTTCAATGTGAATGCGTCTGTCACCAACTCTAGGATGTACTTTTATCACAATGCAAAAAACCTCTCCATGGAACATGGGCTGATTCACCCATTCAATTCCACGAAAGAGGCTGCATTTCGACTGAAAATACTAAGCATTTTCCAATACGTTATCCTTCTCCAAATCTTTAAAGTATCGATCGTTATATAACATGCTTGGATGTGTTGGATGATAGGCGAGTGCGATATCATTATGTTCTCGGGCCTTGGCACGGTTACCCATCCGGTCATAACACACACATAGTTGCAGATGCGGCATCCAGGTCCAGGCTGCTTCATTCAGCACTACCATAGGATCATCGGGACGTACAGCACGAGTCGCCTGTTCGTACCAGAACAGGGCCTTGCGATAATCTTCACGGTCAGCAAAATAACCACCCAATCGACAACAAATCTCGGCTCTTGGCAAATCATAGGCAAATGATCGGAACAACGCCGTGACTTCCTGTTCCGGATGTTCAAGTGCAGCTTCACAATCCGCAATTTTCTGGCAAGCAGCGATCTGATCTTCCACCCAGCCCAGTCCGGTATCCAGAAACTTCTCATAGTACTTCACCGCATCCTCATGCTGTCCATGGTCCTTCAGTTCATTACCGAAATAGTACAAGTCACGCGGCCCAAATTCCTCTCCGGCCTGTTCCCTTTTACGATAGATCCGCAGATTCCGATCGGTATACTCCTTATCTTTCTTGTGGGTAACCGCTATATCACTATGCAGCAGATTGCCCGCTACAGCCAGATATTCATGCACCGCGCCAATCCAGCGAAATTGCCGATCCCGACGCACCAGACGATTCCGGCGCAGGCTGTAGGCTACCTTGCCATCTGCTGTGAATGACAGATTGTAATCCATCGTGACACTATCAACATCCGGGTCCAGCGAACGTTTCAAGGCGATCAATTTCGCCCGATCTTCCGGTTCGAATACATCGTCGGCATCCAGCCACAGAATATATTCACTCTTTGCCTGATCGAAGGCATAGTTGCGTGCTGCTGCAAAGTCATCCACCCATTCAAAATCAACGATACGATCCGTATATCTGGAAGCGATCTGACGGGTACGATCCGTCGAACCGGTATCCACGATTACAATCTCATCGGCAATACCGTTGACCGAGTCCAGACATCTGACGAGGGAAGCTTCTTCATTTTTCACAATCATACACAGGGTAATACTGATCGTCTCCTCCCCTCGTCTCGCCCTGCGATTAAAGGCAGATACCCCCGGCAGTTCGGACAATCGATAGATGTGGTACGCAGGGAAATGAGTATCGACGAACAAACGAAAACCCAATGCCTGAGCACGGATGCAGAAATGACGATCTTCGCCCCAGAAGGATACATTGGGAATCTGGTCATATGAGACTCCTGCTGCCAGAACATTTTTGCGAATAAGAGTACATGCCCCTAGCCCTCCAACTTCATAACAACCCGGGATCCGCAGCTGATTTAGAAAAGCAGTCGTTTGCGTGCCCTCGTCCTCCGCCTCGGTTCCGTCTACTGTTTTGCCACCGCGGCGATACAAGGCATACTCATCTTGTAGCCATACCTGCGGCATTTCCCTGGCATCTGGCTGCCAGCGGGTCCAAAAGATATTAGAAACAATGTCTTTGCCACTCGATACGAGTTGCTCCAGCGTCCGCGGATGCAGCACCAAGTCAGAATCAATCAGGAACACCGCATCGTAGTGATTGTCGCGTGCATATTGCAATATGCGATTTTTCAAACCGGCTACACGCCAAATCTGTTCATCCTGCCAATAGTGTCCTCCCTCATCCTTGCTGTACACCCCTTTGTTGTCAGGACTACCGCTACCATGTTCATCTGCTTGAATAACCGTCCCTTCATGCTGAAGCACAAATTCATGCAATATATTCGATGCGGCTTCTTCCACGTTATCGTCAACAAACAGATAATCCGTCTTTACTGTTGTTCGTTCCAGTACATGCAGAGAATCCAGAAATTCACGGAGAACCGGAGTTGTCTGGCGAATCGGGCTGGCGATCAGTATTCTTTCTTGCTCAAACGCTTCATGCTCTTCCGATTGGCGGGTTTCCAGCGAATTATCAGAACGTCTGGACGGTCGATGATTACTCTGGCTCTCATGTTGCTCCTCTTTTTGATGTTCTTTCTCATTCTCTTTTTCTTGTGAATTCAGCTCTATTTGAGGTTGGGATTCTTCTTCCGATTTGCGTAAAGGGTCTTTCTTCAATGTGCTCACTCCCCCTCTCCTTATTCGAACCATGCCAACAGTCGTGGCTCCTGATCCAATATCGATTCGTACTGTTCCTTCCAACCGTATCTTGCTTCAGGGTCCAGTGCTTGATAGCGTTCATATTTGCGGATACGGTCTTCTTCCCGCGCCCAACCATAGTGCTTCACCCGGGGAGCATGACATCCATAGGACCAATGCTGGATCGTTAACGGAAAACGACCACAATGCTGGGGTGTCTCCTTCCATTCATAGTTCATCCCCGGGTGATAACGAATCAGAAATGGCCGATAATAGGCATGCGCCTGCCAGAACTCATCTTCCCGGTAATGCGTCTCACTCCACATATCAAACAATCTGAAATAGATCGCATCTTCATTGCCACTGAGCAGCAGATCACGTACCACCCCAAAGTCACTAGTTAGAATCTCATCCGCATCCAGATTCAAAATCCACTCCGGATTGGTCGCCACCGTCTCTTCCCATTGTTGTTTTCTCAGGCTTACCTCGTCTGCAAAACGTGAAGCAGCGTTCTCCACTAATACGAGTGGAATACCGTCCAGAAGTTCCCTGCACAGCGCGACCGTTGCATCCGTACTTCCGTCATCAATGATTACTGCACGATCAATCCAGGGACGATGTCTCTCCAGTGCCTGCCTGAGATAACGATTCTCTTCATTACGAACGATCATCGACAAGGTAATATGTGGTCTTCCATGTTCCTCATGTCCATCCAAAGCTTCACCCCCATGCTCAAACTTCTACCTATTAAAATGTCCGACACACGATGCCTGGACGAATCACAATCCTCTATTTCCAATCTATGCAGAGCCGGAATGCGGATATGCAGACCAAGTAAACCTTTCATGGGGTTAATCTTGATGAACGACAAAAAAAGCACCCGCCTTCGCGGATGCTTTTAAGGTAATCACAAGATTAATGTAGTGAAATAAATGAATTAACGATATTCAGCCAAACGATCATTGAGACTACGTGTCTGTCCATAGACTTCCTGATACAGTGCGAACAGTCCATCATAGACGGCAACCGTTTCCGGGTTCGGCTCATAGGACTTCGCTGGACGAATAAACGCTGTTGCACATTCTTGCAAAGACGGGAACCAGCCACAGCCATAGGCAGCCAGCATCGCTGCACCCATCGCAGGACCCTGTTCGCTCTCCAGCTTCACAATCGTGGCGTTAAAGACATCCGCCTGCATTTGCAACCAAGCTTCGTTCTTGGCACCGCCACCAATGGAGATGACTTCATTGACGGTTTTGCCTGCACCACGCAGAATATCAATGGACTCGCGCAGCGAGAAGGTAATGCCCTCCATCACCGCACGTCCAAAGTGCTCCAGCTTGTGCCCTGCATCCATACCGATGAAACTGCCACGGATATTCGCATCCGGATGAGGTGTACGCTCCCCAACGATATATGGTGTGAACAACAATCCGTTGCTGCCCGCCGGAATCTGATCAATGCCCTGCAAGAGCACATCAAATGATTTGTCCGCTGCAAACGTATCCTTGAACCAGGACAGGCTATATCCTGCCGCAAGCGTTACCCCCATAATATAGAAGGCATCCTTCTCTCCGTGGTTAAAAAAGTGCACTTTGCCTTCGAAGTCGAGATCTTTACGCTCTTCGTAGGAAAGCACAACCCCGGACGTTCCGATGCTGCACATCGTCTGTCCTTCACTCAGAATGCCTGCGCCAATGGCACCACACGCATTATCCGCACCACCTGCGTATACTTTTGTTGCAGCAGCTAGACCCGTTTGATCCGCAATCTCAGGCAGCAACGTGCCCACTTCCTCAAACGATTCCACAAGACGTGGACAAAGAGAGATTGGCAGCTCGAAAGCTTCTACAATCTCGTTGCTCCACTGTTTGCCTGCAACGTCCAGCAGCAAAGTTCCCGCTGCATCAGAATAATCCATAGCGTAATCCCCGGTCAGGCGATAACGCACATAGTCTTTAGGCAACAGGAACAAGGATGCTTGCTGTAACAATTCCGGCTCGTTCTCCTGAACCCACAGAATTTTCGGCAAGGTGAATCCTTCCAGTGCACGGTTCCGGGCAATACTTAACAGCTTGCCATCCAGCACTTTTTCGATGCGACGGCACTGAGCCGTAGTACGTGTATCGTTCCACAGGATTGCGTTACGCAGCGGTTTGCCTTCAGCATCTACCAAGACCAGTCCGTGCATCTGACCGGAGAAGCTCAATCCCTCGATTTCCGAAGGCTGCACGCCAGACACTTCAAGCAATTTACGCAAGGAAACAATGGTCTGCTCTACCCAATCTTCGGGATTTTGTTCACTGTATCCAGCCTTGGGCTGGTACAACGGGTATGCCTCGGATGCTTCAAATGCCACTTTTCCTTCGCGATTGACCAACACGGTTTTGACCGCGCTGGTTCCAAGATCGACGCCAATTACGTAACTCATAGGTTAACTCCTCTCGTTTGTAACAGGACTGTATAAATGAAACCCTTGATGCTCATATGGTCACTTCATGATCAGAAAACCCTTGGATCGCCGTTACCCCCGGATTTCCTTTAATCCCTTTGACAAGGGAGAAATCCGGGGATAAGCCTATGCTTCCGAAGCCAGCTTTCTTTCAGAAAGCTCTTAGCGCACGCTCCGCTTCCTCGGGTCCTTTCTGCTCACTTCGTTCTGCATGCATGATATTGGACACACATGGATATGAAACGTGTAAAACATACTCGTTCTTATAACAGAAAGATTGATCCAACGACCTTGATTCGTCATTGGTTATAAATGAAATCCTTGATGCTCATATGGTCACTTCGTGATCAGAAAACCCTTGGATCGCCGTACCCCCGGATTTCCTTTAATCCCTTTGACAAGGGAGAAATCCGGGGATAAGCCTATGCTTCCGAAGCCAGCTTTCTTTCAGAAAGCTCTTAGCGCACGCTCCGCTTCCTCGGGTCCTTTCTGCTCACTTCGTTCTGCATGCATGATATTGGACACACATGGATATGAAACGTGTAAAACATACTCGTTCTTATAACAGAAAGATTGATCCAACGACCTTGATTCGTCATTGGTTATAAATGAAATCCTTGATGCTCATATGGTCACTTCGTGATCAGAAAACCCTTGGATCGCCGTACCCCCGGATTTCCTTTAATCCCTTTGACAAGGGAGAAATCCGGGGATAAGCCTATGCTTCCGAAGCCAGCTTTCTTTCAGAAAGCTCTTAGCGCACGCTCCGCTTCCTCGGGTCCTTTCTGCTCACTCCGTTTTGCATGCACCATCTTAAAGAAACATTTATATCAAAAATTTTAAAAAATCGCGTTATTTAACCAAAAAACCGCCCCCGTCTTCCCAAGGGAAAGTCGGGGACGGTCCGAATGTCATGCTTGTTCAGGCGTTCCATGGTACAAGCTAATCTTGTGCATAGGCAAGCTTGGATACTAATGATCAACACATATGAGTTGAGTAACCATCGGTGGTCGACGTTCACCAACCCTGCCTAATCCGCTATTAGTCAGCCAGAATGTACTGGTTAAGTTGTGCTCTCAGCAATTCCTGACGTCCGGATTGGTTTTTGCGTGGGCTTTCGTTGTTCAACGCATACTCAGCAAGGGAAGCCAATGTTGCTTTACCTGCAACCACATCTGCACCAATACCTTCGCTGAAGCTGCTGTAACGTTTTTCGATGAAGTCATCGAATACACGATCTTCGATCAACTTCGCTGCTACTTTCAGACCTTTTGCATACGTATCCATACCTGCGATGTGTGCCAAGAACAGATCGTCAGCTTCGAAGGAACCACGACGTACTTTCGCGTCAAAGTTCACACCACCACGGCCGATACCGCCGTTTTTCAATACTTCATACATTGTCAATGTAGCATCGTACATATCAACCGGGAACTCGTCCGTATCCCAACCGATCAACATGTCGCCTTGGTTCGCATCGAGGGAACCGAGCATACCGTTTGTACGAGCAACGCGGATTTCGTGATCAAATGTATGACCAGCCAGTGTAGCATGGTTTGCTTCCAGGTTGAGTTTGAAGTGTTTGTCCAAACCGTATTTTTGCAAGAAAGCAATGGAAGTTGCTGCATCATAATCATATTGGTGTTTCGTTGGCTCTTTTGGTTTAGGCTCGATCAGGAATTGTGCATCAAAACCAATTTCCTTCGCGTAGTCTACAGCCATGTGGAACATGCGAGCAATGTTGTCTTGCTCCAGTTGCATGTCTGTGTTCAGCAATGTGTCGTAACCTTCACGACCGCCCCAGAAGACATAGTTTTCAGCTCCCAGACGTTTACCCACTTCCAGACCTTTTTTGATCTGTGCTGCTGCGTGAGCATACACGTCTGCGTTGCAAGTGGAAGCTGCACCAAACATGAAGCGTGGGTTCGAGAACATGTTCGCCGTGTTCCAGAGCAGTTTTTTGCCGCTGGATTTCATATGATCTTCAATCAGATCAACGATTGTATCAATGTTGCTGTAGAACTCACGCAGGTTGTTGCCTTCTGGTGCAATGTCCACATCGTGGAAACAGAAGAATGGAAGATTCATTTTTTCCAAAAATTCAAATGCCGCTTCCACGCGTACTTTCGCGAGGTCCAGACCCGAGTATTTATCCCACGAACGAACAGCTGTCTCCGCACCAAACGGGTCACTGCCGCCTGCAGTTAATGTATGCCAGTAAGCCATGCCAAAACGGAAATGTTCTTCCATCGATTTGCCGGCTACCACTTCTTCCGGATTATAATGTTTAAAAGCAAAAGGATTCTTGGAATCTTTACCTTCGAATGCAATTTTATTAACGGATTCAAAATAGGCCATGTGTAAAATGCCTCCTCAATAGTTTTAAGAAATCGTTTACACCGTTATCCTATCACATCGAATTTACTTTGTCTATTGGTTAAACAAAGTAAAAATAAAAATGTTTTTTACACGGTTGTTTACGCTATAATAGTCGAATAACTTGTTTCGGATGTGGGTCAGAACCCTTTTATCAGAAGAATAGGAGTGCCTTAACCATATGAAAATTACCGGAGACCAGATGCTGGTCAAAAAAATAAACAAGTCGATCGTTCTGGATACGATCCGGCGCCATGCCCCTCTTTCTCGCGCACGAGTGTCCGAGGTTACGGGGCTGAACAAAGCAACGGTATCCAACCTGGTTGCTGATCTGATCAGTGATGACCTGGTGCAGGAGATCGGCCCTGGGGAATCCAGCGGCGGACGTAAACCACTCATGCTGCTGTTTCGAGGGACATCAGGCTATGCAGTCGGTCTGGAACTCAGTGTGACCCACTTGAAAGGCGTGCTTACAGATCTCGAAGGACACATCATTACAGAGTACGCAGTGACCTTGGAACATCATGACGTCTCCTCTGTACTGGAGCAATTGAAATTGGCAGCAAAAGAGCTCATTGAAGCAGCTCCTCCTTCCCCTCATGGAGTCATTGGTATTGGCATCGGGGTGCCCGGTATGGTGGATGAGGCAGGAACGGTCCTGTTTGCACCCAACCTGGGGTGGGAGAAGGTAGCTCTGCGCTCGATGCTTGAAGAAGAATTTCAACTGCCTGTAACGATCGATAATGAAGCCAACGCTGGTGCTCATGGTGAGCTGAATTTTGGTGCTGGTATCGGTGTCCGTCACATGATCTACATCAGTGCAGGTATGGGGATTGGTTCAGGCATCATGGTAGATGGTGAATTATACAAAGGCGCGTGGGGCTACGCAGGGGAAACAGGCCATATGTCCATTGAAGCGGAAGGTCTTCCCTGCTCCTGTGGTAATCGTGGTTGCTGGGAGTTATACGCATCGGAAAAAGCCTACGAACATCCGGATCATCAGCTAAAATTACCTGCTCATACCACACGCGAGCTTATTCATCATGCGGAGCAAGGCCACGAGGCTGTTCAAGAATTATACAACACGATTGGGCGCAAACTGGGGATTGGCATTACCAATATCGTTAACAGTTTCAACCCGGAACGTATTATCATTGGCGGTCCGCTCTCTGAAGCAGGTCCATGGATTGAAACAGCGTTAAAACAAGTTGTCGAGGAACGTACATTACCTTATCACCGCCGCAGTTTGCAGATTGAATGGGCAGCTCTGGGCAGCCGTTCCACCCGCGTTGGTGCCGCTTACTCTGCGATATCCCAGTTTTTAGGTAAAATTAGGGTGTCTGTCTAATAACAGATGAAAATTGACATCATTTCGCCCCATTTCCTCCCTTTTTGTTAAAGAAATCCAGATGTATAATGGGGTTATGTGATTTTTGTCATGGCTGTGTGAATCAAGCTGTGTTAATTCCGATAACGAAACGGAGTGAAAAAAAGCGTGACCTACGTGGATACTTCAGATATCTCGGCGCAAATGTTTGTCACCGTCCTCCTGTTCCTGATTGTGCTTGCGCCCCTGTTCAGCCTTGGCATACTCCGATTGTTCCAGAGCAAAAAGAAGGCTGGTTTCATGTACATGCTGTCAGGATTGCTGGTGTATGTTGTATTTCAGACTTTCATGAGTATTTTTTTCTAGATGTAATTATTTGTTTTCATGCAAAATCCCCTTTCGCAGTAATTCATGGGTACACGTTATCATGTACTCTGAATTACAGACGCAAGGGGATTTTTCTGCATATTTTTGCCCATTCTTAACATCGATGCTGAATTATGGACAACTCGAACTTTCTTTAAATCGTTCTTCAATCATATAAACGATATTCTGGATTGAGTACCTATATATTTAATACGTTTACGTTGTTTTGAGATCTGACCTCTGCAGAAGATAAGCAATGGAGTTTTTTGACTTACTCTTTAATCCTAGTTAAAGGAACAAAAGTAGTCAAACCAGTATGTTTTTTTTACTTTTTCAATGTAAAATGATTGTTGGTTGGAAATTAATATTGGATTTACCACTAGATTAGAGAGGAGCTTTAATATGCTTAAAAAGACATCTGGTTTCCTGTTTGATTTTATACTTTGTTCTATTCTTTATTTTATTGGTATAACCCTACTATGGGGTATAGAACTGCAAGTTTATCCTATGATGAGTGTTAATCCAAAAGATTATATTTTGATATTCTTTGTAATTAATTCTTTGATAACTTTTCTTATTCATTCTAGATTTTATAATTTTGGAGATTGGTATACCTCACGAAAACTAATGATCAAATCCCGAACTAATAAAAAAGTAATGTCAGTTATTATTATAATGGCCTTAATTCCAGTTGTTTTAACTAGTATGTGAGCATAATATCTCGTATACTCGCCTGTTCCCAGAAGCGAAAATGCTCCTCCTGATCTATAATCATACTGCTTGTTCACCTCAATTATGCTCTGCGACTTAAGAAAATGATATCGCACTTCTGTACATCGGACAATTGCGAATGAGGTTTGTGACCACATACCAATCTATCCGATTCACTCATAGAAAACGCACAAAAAACCGTACCCTTCCGGGTACGGTTCTTTCTATATCCTAACGGCTCGCGAAAACCGGAATTTCATATGAATCGAAAATTTCTTTCAACACATGATGATCCAGATGATCAGCCAGATTTAAGCGTCCAATGCTTTGGCAAATTGGGTTTTATTCATACCCAGAATGCGATGTTCACCAATTACAGTCAATGGCACAGCACGTACGCCCATGTCCCATACTTGTTGTGCAAATTCATCGCTAGTTTCGATGTTGCGCTCTTCATAAGAGATACCTTTGTCAGCCAGGAACGTTTTTACGGATTTGCAGTTCGGGCAGTTGGTAGATGTATATACAATTACGTTTTCCATGTTTAATTCACCTCATATGGTTTTATATTAATCTATAGTTTGTTTGGAATCAGCTCATTCTATTACAGAACAACTGCGCTGTGCTCCAAGCTCTCAATGTATTTCTCTGTGTCCATGGCAGCCATACATCCGCTACCTGCAGCTGTAATCGCTTGTTTGTAACGTGTATCCTGAACGTCACCACATGCAAATACGCCTGGGATGTTTGTCTCGGATGTACCTGGTGTAGTCAGGATATATCCATGTTCGTCCGTAGTGATCTGTCCGCCAAGGAAACCAGTGTTTGGTGTGTGACCGATCGCTACGAATACGCCACTTGCCGGAATCACTTCTTCTTCACCTGTTTCGTTGTTTAACACTTTCAGTCCGGTTACGCCGTTGTCGCCAGCAAGTACTTCGAGTGGTGTACGGTTCAAAGCCATTTCTACTTTTTCGTTGCTGCGTGCACGATCCTGCATGATTTTGGAGCCACGCAGTTCTTCACGACGGTGTACCAGTGTTACTTTGGAACCGAAACGGGACAAGAAGCTTGCTTCCTCAAGGGCAGAGTCGCCACCGCCGATGACGATGATTTCTTTGTTACGGAAGAAGAATCCATCACATGTTGCACATGTGCTGACACCGCGGCCTATATTCGTTTCTTCGCCAGGGATACCCAGGTATTTAGCAGTTGCGCCTGTGGACAGGATCAATGTTTCCGATACGAGTTCACCCATACCTTCAACTTGAATCTTGAATGGACGCTCGCTCATATCGATGTTGTTCACCCAGCCTGTGCGGAATTCAGCACCGAAGCGCTCAGCTTGTTTACGCATGTTGTCCATCAGTTCAGGACCCATAATACCATCAGGGAAACCTGGGAAGTTCTCCACTTCAGTCGTTGTTGTCAGTTGGCCACCAGGTTGTGGTCCTTCAATAACGAGTGGGTTCATGTTGGCACGTGCCAGATAGATTGCTGCTGTCAGCCCTGCAGGGCCTGTTCCAATAATAATTGATTTATACATGTATAGTTCCTCCCCCGGGTTCTGCAAAAAGGTTAGACCCTCCGGCATCAAAAGCTTAGGCTTTTGCATACACTAGAACGAAAAGCCCACATCATGTCCACAAGACCTGCCTGTGAAATGACAATGGCCCTATGCAGAAACGGAATTCTAATTTATAATCATTCTAATCTGTTGTTCATTATGATCTCTTTTATGTACGGTGTCAATGCTCGGCAGCGATTATGAAGAAGTCTTCATCAGGAGGGAAAATGGAAGCATGAACGATGCACTCATTGGCAGTTTTATATCAGCCATGTCTACCGGCCTAGGGGCCGTACCGATTCTATTTATGCGCAAAATATCACACCGTCTGCGTGATATCTTGCTGGCATACGCCGCAGGTATTATGACCTCGGCCTCGGTGTATAATCTCATTCCTGAAGCGCTTGGCCAATCGAACCTCTTTGTACTCGCATTTGGTATTATGCTTGGTAGCCTGGTGCTACTGGTGCTGGAGATGAAGATTCCACACGTCGATCTGGAGAATCCCGAGAAAATGCCTTTTAAAATTGAAACCAAAGCCTTCATGATTATTGCAGCCATCACCATGCATAACCTGCCAGAAGGGTTATCCGTTGGCGTTAGCTATGCAAGCTCGGATGAGAACCTGGGCAATCTCATTGCCTTTTCCATCGGATTGCAGAATGCGCCGGAAGGATTTCTGGTGGCCCTTTTCCTAGTAAACCAGAACATTGGCCGCTTCAAAGCGCTGGGTATTGCCACCCTGACCGGAGCGGTAGAGATTATTACAGCTATGATTGGTTACACATTAAGCAGTCTCGTAGCTGGTCTAGTCCCTTATGGTCTGGCCTTTGCAGCCGGTGCGATGATGTTCATTGTTTATAAGGAACTTATTCCCGAGAGTCACGGCGATGGCAATGCACGTGTGGCGACGATGTCCTTTTTGCTCGGGCTCATCACGATGATTGGTCTGACCGAACTATTCTAATTGAAGACTAAAGAACCCGGCGAACAGTCCAAGACTGTCGACCGGGTTCTTTGTTTAGCCACAAATGAAGATTCCATGAAATTAATGGGATCGTCTGTCAGAGGCATTATGCCCTCTCCTGATCAGGATTGGATGAAACGAATCAGTTCCGAATTGAATTTTTCCAATTCATCATAGAATGCACCATGACCACTCTCTTCAAAAGCAATCAGTTGAGACGAAGCGATGCCCTTGTGCATCTGCTCGGCGAACTCAAACGGACAGATCTCATCTTTTTTCCCGTGCAAAATGGCTGTTGGCACCTGAATGGAACTCAGGTCACCTCGCAAGTCCTCATCCCGCAACGCAATTGCACTGCGAATGGTACCATAAGATGAGGCTTCCATGCCGAGGGCGTGGAACCAATCCATGAATGGCTGACTGTGTTTCTTCGCGAAGAACATGCCGCCAAACGTCTCCAGCAACTTCGGACGATCTGCAAAGATTGGCTCAATGATCTGCTCGTTCAGCTGCTCTGGAGTCAATCCATACGGATAACCTTCACGCTGTGTGAACACAGGTGCTGCCGCAGATAACAAGGCCAGCTTGGAGACGCCATGTCCCTTATGGCGAGCCATGTAATGTACTGCGATCGCTCCACCCATGGAGAATCCTGCGAGTACCGCGTCTTTCAGCTCCAGATCATCTATAACGACACGAACATCGTCTGCCATACGATCATAATCATATCCTGTGGAAGGCTTATCCGATAAGCCATATCCTCTAAAATCTATCGCAATGGCACGAATGCCATGGTTCGGCAGTACGTTCAATTGGTATTCAAACATTTTATAATTAACAGGCCAGCCGTGCAAAAAGACAACCGGGGTTCCTTCGCCAATATCTTCAACATATACTTTTACATTTGGTTCCACTTGTACATAACGTCCCATATTCACAGCTCCCTTAGTATCGAATCGTCTCTTCGAATCATTACCCGCTGACCCAAGGTTCAAACGTAAGCTGTTCAACCAGCCGCATACTACCAGCGAAACCAATTAGCCATTTTCCTCTCCAAATCTGATTACCGTAGCAGCCTGAGCCCATTCAGAATAACCAGAATTGTACTGCCTTCATGACCTACCACACCCAGAGGCAATGCAACGTCTTGGAGGAAGTTACCAACAATTAAAGCCAGAATAACGGTGATGGCAAAAAACATATTCTGCTTCACCGTGCGCTGTGCTCGACGAGCCTGCCCAATCACCCAAGCGATCTCTTCAATGTTATCGTTCATAAGTACCGCATCAGCGACCTCCAGTGCAGTCCCGCTGCCGGACAATCCCATCCCCATACCCACAGTAGCTGCTGCAAGTGCCGGTGCATCATTGACACCATCCCCTACCATCAGCACAGGACCATACTGTTTGCGGAGTGCTTGTACCTGCTTCACCTTATCTCCAGGCAGCAAGTCTGCATAGACCATGCTTACTCCAGTTTCACGCGCAATTACAGAAGCTGATCTGGCTCGATCTCCTGTTAACATGGCAACTTTTACACCCATCGCTTCAAGCTTTTTCACTGCAGCTGCTGCCTGTGGCCGTACCGTGTCCCGCATCGCGATCAGCCCGACTAATTCACCATCAGCCATAACAGCGGATACGGTTTTTCCCTCCCCTTCAAGACGAGAGTATACATCACCCCACTCAGAAGATACTTTCACAGGGTTAACATCATGTTCATCTGAATCATCAACGTTAGCGTCCTTTATCTTCTCTAACTGCAACGATTCCATTACATTTGTTTTGCCAATGCTCCAGACCACATCGTTTACCGTTCCTTCGATGCCCCAGCCTGTTAGAGCCTGTACGTGCTCTGCTTCCTGAAGTGTAATGTTTTCCTTGTTCGCCTGATCTACGATGGCACGAGCCAAGGGGTGCATGGAGAGGTTCTCAATCGCCGCTACCGCAGCTAACAGCTGGGTACGATCTACATGTTCAGCCGTAATAATATCGGTGACTTGCGGGGTGCCCATGGTCAATGTACCTGTTTTGTCAAAAGCCACGACCCGCGTGCGAGCCATATTCTCCATATGGGCACCACCCTTGAAGAGAATGCCACGGCGCGCACTGCTGGACATCGCGGACAACATGACAGGCATGATGGCAGACACCAATGCACAAGGTGAAGCAACAACCAGAAACACCATGGCTTTATAAAATGCCTCATTCCATGTCCAGCCAAACAGTAGTGGAGTTCCTGCAATGACAAGTAAGGTCACCATTACAACAATACGTGCGTAAATTCCTTCAAACCGCTCCATGAAACGCTGGGAATCCGGCACTTCTGCCTGCGCTTCTTCCACCATTTTAATGATTTTACCAAACAGTGACCCTTCAGCCGATTTTGTAACTTCTACGTATAAAGCACCCTCCCCGTTTACCGTACCTGCATAGACTTCATCCCCCGCAACTTTGTCCACAGGCAGGGATTCTCCGGTGATGGACGACTGATTGATAAAAGAACTCCCACGGTACACGACACCATCTGCTGGGATGAGTTCTCCCGGTTTGACCAATAGCAGATCACCAGGTTGCAGATCATCAATAGCCACGAGGTTCATCTGTCCATCCTCAATACGCAGTGCAGTCTCTGGCTTCAGCGCCAGTAAAGATGAGATATCCTTATGACTGCGCTCTGTCGCATAACTTTCCAACGCACCACTGAGTGCAAAAATAAAGATCAGCATCGCACCTTCATTCCAGTAACCGATGGCTGCTGCCCCGAGGGATGCTGCAATCATCAGCAGGTTTACATCCAGATCACGTTCCTTGACCAGTGTCTCGATGCCTTCCTTCGCTTTGGTCCAACCGCCAACGGCATACGCCACAATGTAGAGCATGATGGATAAGGTACCAAAATAAGGTGCAGTTCCCCAGGCAATCAGCATCAACAGCCCGCTGCCCAATGCAGATTGCATCTCTTTATTCTGCAACATGGCTCGGAAATCAGGCTTCTTGCTCCCATTGGAGCCGGGTGTTTGGGATGAGCGCTGTCCCGCTTGTTTCTGTCTGTGTAGTGGTTGATGTATCGCTTGCATATGAATCACGTTCCTTTCGAATGGTAGGTTTGCGGATGAAGAGTCTGCTAAATTCCGCTCCCAAAAATGAAGTTGTATTGAGAATGAGAGCCATTGTTAATGCCCTAAAAATGACACATGCTGCTGCGGGAATCCCGCAGCAGCATGGTTTTGTGAATGATTTTGACATAATCTCGAATGAGAATGATATTCATTTTTGCACTTATGCAATTGTGTTTACTCAATACAACTTTTAATCAGTATATGCCTGCGATCCACATTTGTAAATGGGCTTTTTTCGATGGATAGTCATACATGCGTGTTCAAAAAGACAAAAAGCCGCTGTCCCGGAGGACAACGGCTTTAACCATCTATTGATACTCATATGACCTGTTTATGGCATATCACTTAAGTGATTGTTTACACATCCACCCAAATGCCATTTACGCGCCTACACTTGCTCCCTGACTTGCTTTGATGGCTTGCTCCAGATCATAGATAATGTCTTGAATGTTCTCCGTACCCACAGACAGACGAATCAACTCCGGATTAACCCCTGCTGCGGTTTGTTCATCTTCGGTCAACTGCGCGTGAGTTGTACTTGCCGGGTGAATAATCAGTGACTTGGAATCGCCCACGTTTGCAAGGTGAGAGAACAGTTTGACACTTTCAATCAATTTGCGGCCTGCATCCGCACCACCTTTGATTCCAAAGGTTAGAATCGCACCCTGCCCTCTTGGCAGATACTTCTGTGCAAGCTCATAAGAACCGTGGCTCGGTAGACCTGCATAACTTACCCAAGACACATCCTCATGTTTCTCAAGGAATTCTGCAACCGCAAGGGCGTTGCTACTATGACGCTCTACGCGCAGATGTAATGTCTCGAGTCCTTGCAGCAACAACCAGGAGTTGAATGGAGAGATCGTTGCACCCAAGTCACGCAGAAGTTGTACACGAGCTTTGATAATATAAGCAATCGGTCCAACCGCTTCCGTATATACAACACCGTTATAACTGGAGTCCGGCTCCGTCAATCCAGGGAACTTGCCACTTGCTTTCCAGTCAAATTTCCCGCTATCCACGATAACGCCACCAATGGATGTACCATGACCCCCAATAAATTTCGTTGCAGAGTGAACGACAATATCTGCGCCATGTTCGATTGGACGAAGCAGATACGGACTTGGGAATGTGTTATCCACGATCAAAGGAATTCCATGTTCATGGGCGATGGCTGCCACCGCTTCAATATCCAGTACATTCCCCTTTGGATTACCGATCGTTTCGGCATACAATGCTTTCGTTTTCTCTGTAATCGCTGCCCGGAAATTCTCAGGATCACTGGAATCCACAAATTTTACGTCCAGACCCAGTTTCGGCAAAGTCGTCGAGAACAGATTGTATGTACCTCCATACAAACTCGCCGAAGATACGATCTCATCACCTGCACCAGCAATATTCAGAAGTGAAAACGTAATCGCTGCCTGACCAGAAGCTGTAGCCAGCGCTCCAGCTCCGCCTTCCAACGCCGCAATCCGTTGCTCAAACACGTCGGTTGTTGGATTCATCAGACGGGTATAAATGTTGCCAAACTCTTTCAAACCAAACAAGTTAGCTGCATGCTCGGTGTCCTTGAATCCATAGGATGTTGTCTGATACAAGGGCACAGCTCGTGCGTTGGTGGTTGGATCAATCTCCTGGCCTGCATGAATTGCCAATGTTTCAAATGAAAGCTCACGTTCGTTTGACATAAATCTGAATCCTCCCTCAATGTATACGTTCTTTAAGTTCCTGATGTCTTCGCATGGTGGCGTATGTTTTCCATATTCTCTCACAAGATGTCGCATTTGAAAAGAATTATTTCCGATTTTTCCGATAAGAAATATTAAATATGTATATTATCAATTTCTGTACCAAAAAAACCTTTGCACTCGCAAAGGTTTTTCAGCTACTTTGGCTCCGGTATGCAATACCTCATCCTGGGTTTGGTTAGACCCGAACTGCACTCCATACTTCACGCAAATGTTTGGCCGCAGGTACAGCTTCCTCCGCAGTTACGCCTTCAAGTGAAATATCGATATGTGGCTTATACGTTTTTAACAATTCAAAAAATAACGGGTAATCCAGTATCCCTGCCCCAGGTACCGGATTGTACTTCTCTCCCTGTGCATCAAAGGCTACATCTTTGGCATGGATCACAATCATGCGCTGATACAGCGATTCCATCACCTCGCGCAAGAAAGCCCCTTGATCTGTTGCATGTGGTTGTTTGATCAGATTACACGGATCGAACAGCATCCCCAGATTCGATGAAGGAATCTCTTCAAACAAACGTGTCATATGTTCATGGGTATGAAGAGTATGTGTGGACACAGGCTCAATCGCCGCATGCACGCCCCATTTCTCCGCTTCCTCAGCCAACTCCTCAACCGTTTCTTTCAGCACACTCCACGCCTTCTCTTCATATCCATCCGGATGTGTATCCTGATAAGTGTCCAAGCCCCCGGTCTCCGTTGCAACCATGCTGCAACCAAAATCCCGGGCATAACGCAGATGCTCCTTGAATCGATCAATGTCCGCACGTCGTCTTACCGGATCAGGGTCAATCGGATTAATATAACAGCCCAGTACCGCAATCTTCACCCCGCGCTGTGCAAATTGATCTCCGATCTCATTCGCTAGCCCTGGGCTCAGCTTGCCATTCGATGAGTCCACATCTGATAATGCTTTGGCCAGCGCCAGCTGTACGGAATTAAATCCGTTATCCGCAATCGTCTGCGCAAGCTGTGCTGTAGGCTGTTTGCCAAATGTATGCGCCAGAATACCAAGTTTCATCTCACTGCCTCCTTATGCTAATCCGATTATCAAGTGATTAACGTGCCATCCAGCCGCCATCGACATTCAGCACATGACCATTCAGATAATCCGAAGCGGCAGATGCCAGAAAGACAACCGGGCCTTTCAGATCTTCAGGTGTTCCCCAACGCCCAGCAGGAATACGGGCTGTAATATCCCGGTAACGATTCTCGTCCGCACGGATCTGGGTAGTATTATCGGTTTCCATATAACCAGGTGCGATACCGTTAATCTGGATTCCTTTACCTGCCCATTCATTGGCGAGTGCTTTGGTTAATCCGGCAACGCCATGTTTACTGGCTGTATATCCTGGCACATTGATCCCACCTTGATAGGACAACATGGATGCAATATTAATGATTTTGCCACTTCCGCGTTCAATCATATGTCTGCCTGCCAATTGGCTTAGGAAAAATACAGTGTTCAGGTTCAGACCAATTACATCATGCCAGTCCTGCACTGCATGATCAGCCGCAGGTGTGCGACGAATGATTCCGGCATTGTTGACGAGAATGTCAATTCTGCCCTGGAACGCAAGCGCCTGTTCAAACACAGCCGACAACTCATCTTCACGACTTAAATCCGCTTCAATCACATAAGCTTTGCGTCCGAGTGCTTCAATGGCACTTGCCGTTGCCGCAGGCTTGGAATAAGAGACTAGCACCACATCAGCACCTGCTTCTGCCAAACCAATGGCCATCCCTTGTCCAAGTCCTCCCGAGGTACCTGTCACCAGTGCAACTTGTCCGCTTAAATCAAATGGGTTCATGAATGATTCCTCCGCATGGTTTTGATATGCAATCCTTAGATCCGTCCGTTCTTTAATGCCATGAATAATGAATGAGGTTAACTTTGATAATCCACTGTGACACCGCTCTGCTCGTATAAGGCAGCCGTCTCTTCATCCAAACGACTATCGCTGATAATATAGTCCAGTTCCGAACACTGGGCGAAAGTTCGCAGTGCAAATTGTCCGAATTTATAATGATCCACAACGCCGTATACTTGCTGCGAGGCAGATATCATTGCTTTTTTCAAAGGAACCAGATCTCCCGTGTATATGGATAATCCAAATTCCGGATGAAGGGCTGTCGTAGATATAAAGGCTTTATGAATGTTAAGACTGGATATAAACGTAGCCGTATCATCCCCAACCAGCATATTCCGTACACGAGCCCCGCCAGGCACAACCAGTCGCACTTGCTCCTTTTTGGTCAACTCCGCAATAATGAACAGGTCATTGGTCACCACCGTCAGCGGTTGATTATCGAGACGTTTGGCCATCTCCAGCGTAGTGCTGCCACCATCGAGAGCAACGATATCTCCAGGTCGAATGTAAGCAAGGGCACGTTCAGCAATCTCCGTCTTCTCCGAATGATGCTTCTCGGTAACTCCGCGGCTATTCAAGATGCCATACTGGTCATTCTGAGCCAGCATAGCACCACCATGGACACGTACGAGCAGTCCCATACTCTCCAACTTGTCGAGATCCTCTCGCACAGTCTTCCCCGTCACCTGCAACAACTCACTCAGATCACTGACGGTTACTTCCTGGCGTTCCAGCAGAGCCTCCATAATTTTTTCATGTCTTTTCAATGGATTCATCATAATCAACTTCCTATACCACCTGAGTCAAATGAGTGAGTGTTCTAGTGTCTACCCTGTCAATTTAACTCAGACATCTGTAATTTATTATTTCAGGTCTTTCATCGCTACGCCGTCCATATCTTCGAACGTCTGGTTCTCACCAGCCATCGCCCAACAGAAGGTGTAATTGCTTGTACCCACACCACTGTGAATAGACCAGCTTGGGGAAATGATCGCCTGGCGATCACGTACAACCAGATGACGTGTTTCGTTTGGCTCACCCATCATATGGAATACAACACCGTCTTCAGGCAAGTTCCAGTACAAGTATACTTCGGAACGGCGGTTATGGGTATGTGCAGGCATCGTGTTCCACATGTTACCCTTGTTGAGTTCGGTAATGCCCATCACCAACTGACAACTCTGAATTCCGCCTTCTCCTTGGTGAATGTAACGATAGATCGTACGCTCATTGGATGTTTCGATGCTGCCCAGATGATTTGGCTGAGCTTGTTCTTGCGTTGCTTTAACTGTTGGATAGGTGTGATGAGCCGGTGTGGATACAAAATAGAATTGGGCAGGTTGAGCCTTGTCACTGCTTGTGAACACAACTTCCTTCACACCTCTACCGATGTAGAGACATTCCTTCGCTCCAATCTCATAACCTTGTCCGTCCGCTGTCACTGTTCCGTGACCACCGACATTAATGATACCGATTTCACGACGCTCCAGGAAAAAGTTCGTTCCGATATCTTTCAGGTTCACTTCAAGGGTAATGTCCTTGCTCTCAGGTACAGCCGTTCCCACAATATAACGATCCACATGAGAATACACCGTTACCAATTCATCGGTTGCAAACAGTTGCTCCATCAAAAATTCCTCACGCAGGCGAGATGTATCATACGTTTTCACTTCATTGGGATGTGCAGCATAACGATTTTCCATTATTAATCCATTCCTTTCGTCATTTAAATTAGTTGGGATTGAGTTTGATAATGTTCATATAAGTTCATTTTAGTTCATTATGTATCTTTTGTGTACCTTTATTTTCGAAAAAGTAATTTATGTGATAAAACATTTATGATTCTAACTGCCTTCGATATAATACAAGACATGGTCAGTCAAAGGAGAGATGCAAGTTATGGATTACCAATCATGGATCGGAGTACCTACTCCTCCCAAGAAAATGGTTATTACCACAGATCAGATTGTCCAGTTCACACAAGGCTTTCCAGAAGAATTTCGTCCCGACGCAAGATCCATTCCTCTCACCTTTCCGATGATATGGTGGCAACAGACACACTTACCCTGGATGGAGCTTCCTGGGAAAATTATGATCCATGGCCAACAATCGTTTACATACGAACGTAAATTGAAGTATGATGCAGCTTTATTTTACAGGATTGAACTTGCAAACGTACGCGAAACAACTGGATCTTTGGGGAAGATCCAGCTCCTTGATTGTACAATGAAGGTTACGAACGTCATGAAACAACCCTTACTCGTTGCTAACACCACATTAATACTTATAGACTCTCCAGCGTTGCAGCCTTCGTACTCCGAACTCGAGCCTGTGTATCCGCAATATCCCTCGGAGATTTATTATCAATGGGATGGGAAACACCGTCTCTCATCTGGTGAACTCCTGTTCGACGCTTGTCTTGGAACCATAACCAGTTCTATGCTCATCGCCTATGCAGCCGCATCGAGCGATAACAACCCAATTCATCTGGATGTTCTCAAAGCACATGAAGCAGGTGCACCTCGCCGAATTGCACAAGGTATGCTTATCGGTGGCATGATTGGAAACCGACTACAAATGCTGGGGTTGGATAACTGGATTCTATGCGATATAAAATACCGATTTCGCTCACCCGTGATGGAAGGGGACGTCGTCCGTGTCCTCGTGAGTGTCATCAACACGGATAACCTCTCCCATCTGGCATGCAGTATCACAGTCTATATTGAACATCGAGCGGGTGTTCCTTCTAACTTGCTAGCCTATGAAGGATCCGTTCGTTACACGGCCCGTTAATCCCACTCTCCAATTCGGACATGACCCTTAAGCAGATTGCGGGAAATAATCATGCGTTGAATCTCGTCTGTGCCCTCGAAGATTCTCCATACTCGCATTTCCCGATACCAACGCTCGATCGGCAAGTCCTTCGAATATCCGATTCCACCAAAAATCTGAAGGACCCGATCCACAATATCGTTTGCTCTACCTGCACCGTACAACTTGGACATCGTTGCATGATGTCTTGCATCCAGCCCCTGATCCACCCTCCAAGCAGTATATAATACCAGCCATTTCAGAGCCTCCAGCTCAACCGCAGAGTCGGCAATCATCCATTGGATGCTCTGCCGACTTGCCAACTGCTCTCCAAATGTCGACCTTTCTTTAACGTAATCAATGGCCATATGGATCAGCCTGCCAGATGCACCCACAGCAATAGCCGGAATCACCCAACGCCCTCGACTGATCCACTGCATCGCTGTTGTTAACCCCTGCCCCTCTTCACCGAGCACATTTCCGTTTGGCACGAACACTTGGTTAAACGTAAGTACAGAAGGACTTTTATCCCCACCCATCGTAGGAATCGGCTCTGACGTCCACCCCATGTCCCGGTCCACCAGAAAGCAAGTGATCCCTTTGCCCGGCTCTGCCTGGACATCAGTCATTGCAAAAACAATTGCAAAATCCGCCTCGTTTCCGTTTGTGATAAATACTTTCTCTCCATTGAGTACCCAACCATCCGCTACACGCTCAGCACTCATCTGAATTCGACTTGCATCGGAACCTGCCGAACGCTCCGTTATTGCAAAACAGGACTGTCTCTCGCCCGCAATAACGGGAAGCAAATACTTGTTCTGTTGTGTCTTGCTGTTGCAAAGGTACAGAATATTGTCCGCTTCCCCCCCGAAGACAAACGGAATACATGTGCGTCCTAGCTCCATTTTCAGGAGTGCACTAGTGACCGTCCCAAGATTTGCTCCCCCATACTCTTCTGGTGTCTCAATACCCCATAGGCCCTGTGTTTTCGCCTTTTGTTGAAGCTCTCTAATCTGTCTAAGTTCGATTCCGGGTCTTCCCTCACGCTCGTTACGCAATAATTCAGGTTCCAACGGAATCAGTAGCTCGTCCACAAAATGGCGTGCGGCGGATTGAATCTGCTTCTGTTGCTCTGTCAATTCAAAATTCATGTCAACCTCCCGTATAAAATGTCATCATTTGGGGCCAGAACAGCTGATCCATAATCACTTGAAAATTTCATGTTTCACAATTCCCCTGACTGCATACTGATGGTACAAGTCAATTAACTGATCTTCCGAAGGATGCTTGTAATACAAAACATCAAATTTCTCGTTAATACATTGGCACAAGATATCCAGGTCCGATGATGGTGTCTTATCTATAACCAACACTTCTCTATGGGCAGCTTCTGCCGAAATGGTCTGGATCAGTTCTGGGCCCTCGGCATAGACAACAATGATGCTGACAGGTAATCGATCCCCCTCGTAACCCTGATGTGCTCTTACAACCTTCTCAAAGCGAATATAACAATCCCACCATGATTTTCTAATCTCTGGGTCAAAAAATTCCTTTAAGATGTTTTGCGCCTGTACTTCAAACATCGGATGACATTCGAGGAAATAATCCAGATTTGTTTTCCAACCATCATAACGATTCTCATCAAACTCGGAAGGGTGAAAGATATGGAAGGTTAACGCTTTTTTGTTCAATACGAACGTTCCTCCAGCCTGTTGCAGACGATAGCCAAGCTCACTGTCTTCCAACCCCCATCCCTTGAACCCTTCGTCAAACATACCCGATCGGATCAGTACTTCTCTGTTTACCGAGAAATTGCAGCTGAAAGACAGATGCCACGCTGTACGGAATACGCTTCCATTTTCCGAAAAACGTTCCATGAGCTGAAATCGTTCATCTGCTTCTGATGATGTAATAGCAGCATGCACCCATCCCGGATTTAACGACGTTATATCGATGCTCTCTTCACCCAAATATCTTCGAAACCCTATGACAAGTTTCCCCTCGGCTAGCTTGTGCACTCTCAAATGCTCATAGATAAAGTCCGGTCCGGCGAGTTGATCTCCGTCAAGGAACACGATCACATCTCCATTCGAGATAGTAATCCCCTTGTTTCGTGCCGCTGCCCGACTTGATTGCTCCGTAGAAGGAATGTAATTATATCGTATAGGAAAATCATACGTAAGCCTGCCGATCATCTCGCCCGTGCCGTCTATAGACCCGTTATCGATAACTACAACTTCGTATTGATCGCCTTCACACAAACGCTGTCTCGATAAGGAAGACAAACAGGCCTGAATCACTTCTTTCTGATTATGCGATAGAATAATTACACTAGCTTTCATACGTATCTCCTCCCACATGCCGGACTACCTTTTTATTTGCGTTTGGCACCAATAATAGTACAAATCCCAGGAAGGCAAGTGCTGCCGAACAGGCAATCACTATTTTAAAACCAAAATAATTTCCGACTGCTCCGGCTAGTAATCCACCACCCATGGAACCAATGATGTTTGCATTGTTGTACAACGTTGTGGCCGTACCTGTCATTTTAGGAACCAAATCCTGAAAAAAAGTCATTCCAACTCCAAGTACAATCGCGATAAAAATGGCACTGAATATCTGGATAGCAATGATCTGCCATCCCGATTGGGTAAACCAAAATAGTGAAAAATAGGCGACTCCAAACAATCCCGCGCATTTCATAACTGTGATACTACCAAACCTTTTGGCCAGTATTCCCAAAATGATCATGGTGGGAACCTGCAAGGCTGCGTTAACTCCCGAGATCATGCCAACGTCCAACTTCCCGCCTTGCAACTCTTGCGTAACATATAAAGGAGTTACAATGCCCCCCATCGTATTAGCCAACTCAAATGCCATGAAAGCAAGTAATGAAAATACAATCTGCGGTGCCATCAGCAGGCGCTTGAAGCTACGTACTGAGTCAGATGATAATTCCGTTCCGCCCCCCGGTTCCCGAATCTCGTCTGCTCGAATCATCAGTACAAATACGGCAACGAGCATGTACATCAACGAAACAACCAGAAACAGGCCTGTGTACGAGAACTGGTAGATTATAAAAGACGCCATTACAGGACCAAGAATCCAGGCCAGAGACACCAGAGCTCGCAATACAGCCATAACAACGGTGACATCTTCACTCGCCTCCCTCTCGACTACTTCTCTCGCAAGAGCAAATAATTGCGGAAAGGCCGAGAATGACAAGGCCATGAAAGTACAGGAAACCAGCATTAACACAATGTAACTGTCCGTATTTGCATAGAATACATAGCCTACAGAAGCAGATACACATGATCCAACAATGATCCACTTGCGCACAGGCTTTTTATCGGACAATCGACTAAACAGCGTACTAATGATAATGCCGCTTAACGATCCACACGCCATAAAGATCCCTAATGATAAGGGGCTCATTCCAGCCCGTTCTACTCCGAATAATGGCATGAATGGTAGCGTTAATCCGTATCCCAAACCAATAAAAAAAATACATACGGATAATAAAAGTAAGGCCGGACTTCTCAGGACAACCAAAAGACTTTTCAATAGAACCTCGCCCCCTCTTTACAACAAACGACGAATGAGTTCAGCTGCACGCCCGGCTCCTCCGTACTGCGAAGTACAGACGTTTTCCTTCAGCGCCACAGCCTTATCCATGTCTCCATTAGTCATCATCGCGTTAACGGTCTCAGCTAGAGCGGATCCCGTAACCTCATCTGGGGACATTACTCTTCCACCGCCAACGTCCTGTAACTGCTTGGCGTTAAACTCACGTTCTGCCCAGGTCGGAATGACCAACGACGGCGTGCCTGTTAAGATCGTCGTCATGCAACTTCCATGTCCGCCATGGTGAATCATGACATCGCTATGCTCGGCTGCCATAACTCCCGATACATATGAGGTGAAGTGTACATTAGGGGGAACTTCCACGCTGTCCCCTTCCAATGGATTAAAACCAGTAGCAATCAAAAGCTCCGTCGAAGTGTTACCGAGTGCTCTAACGGCTTCCCTGAAAATATGACCACCACTCTCCACACCCCATTCCACGAGACGACTTGTGTACACAAATACACGTGGCCTCCTGTCGTTGTCTGATTTCTTCAACCAGTTCGCAGGCATTCCTGTCTCATTTGTATCTCTCCATACCACGGGACCGATATATTCAATTGGAACGGGCAGCTTCCCGATCTGTACCGGATCAAAATCCGGTATGCTCGGAAGAAGGGCAAGATTACCCGCCAGAAATGTGAGAAGGTTGTCCGTTTCAGGCAGACCATACTCAACCAACGCTCCGTTCAACACATTCGTGACATCTGGTATGTCTCCATATAATCCATAATTCGTTGTAAAAGGAAGACCACCTGGAAGTGTGCTGGACTGATTCATAGAAACGAGAGGAATGTCCAGCTTACAGGCAATGAACGCTGCGGGGACACTCGAATCGGAAATAACAAGGTCCGGTTTAAAACCGATGGTTACCCGCAGACGAGCTTCAAGCTCATTTCGCATGTAAACAGGGTCCGAGTAACCCATCATGGACAAAAAGTGATTCATATCCTTGAAGTTTGGGTGGAAAACCTGTCCCTTGGGAGCAGGAATAACTGGAATCGGAATATAGGTAAAACCCATCTGTTCCATCGCGACCCCGGCATTTCCCCAGATTGTGAACGCCACCTCATGTCCCATCTCTCGTAACTTTAGTGCTATGGGAAGACAACGATTCACTCTCCCCATCCCGGCCATCATCCCAATAAAAATGCGTTTTTTCTTCAACGAAATTTCCTCCATCAATTCGTATATTTCGGAAATAGTTCTACACTTTCACGTAGGCTGACAACACTTGCTCAAAGAGTTCGCCTGCTTCCCAACCGTTCTCCCTACTGGATTGGGTGGCAACTATACGGTGCTCTGGAGGGGACCACACACCGATCTTTCCACCATTAACAGAGAATATCTGACCGGTAACCCTACGGCAACGCGGCAGACATAAGGAAAGTATCAATTCGGCCACATCTTCCGTTGAACCTACTTTCCAGTACTCGGGAAACGACTCACCTTTCATTTCAGCGGTCTGCTTCGCCCGTTCGATATAGGGCATTGTCATGTCAGTACGCGCTGCGGGAGAAACTGCATTCACATTAATGCCATAAGATTCAAGTTCCAGCGAAAGTGTCCACGTCATGCCTATCAATCCGGCTTTGGCAGCACTATAATTTAATTGTCCGATCATTCCGGTCAAGCCCGCCACGGAGATCATATTAATAATGCTGCCTTCCCTTCGTTCCCTCATGCCCGGCAGAGCGGACCGGATACAAGCAAAGGCTCCCTTAAGATGCGAATTCAATACAAGATCCCACTCGGTTTCACTCATTTTATGGGCCATCTTATCGTGAACAACTCCGGCGTTGTTCACCAGGATATCAACTTTGCCGAATTCGCGAAGACCCTCCGATATGATGCGTTCACCACCGGCCATGCTTGCGACGGATTCAACGACCCCAATAGCGGTCCCTCCCTGATTCCGAATCAACTGAACAACGTCCCATACCCCACCTTCTTGTACACCGTTGACAACTATCTTGGCTCCTTCTTGTGCCATACGTATTGCGGTTGCACGCCCAATTCCGCGGCTGGAACCCGTAATGACTGCTACCTGTCCCTCTAACAACAAAGGCTGTTTCCTCCTATTCGCACTTCTCCCACAATGATGCAAGCCCGATCCCGCCACCAATACCCAGTGTTGTGATTCCCCGAGCCCCCTTTATATGCCTCATCTCGTTGAATAGGCGTGTAACCAGGATGGCTCCCGATGCACCGAACGGGTGTCCAAGCGCCAGTGCCCCGCCCCCCACATTAACAATGTGAGTTGAAATATGCAGTTCTCTTAAAGAGGCCAGAACTTGTGAAGCGAACGCTTCATTGAATTCCACAAGATCAATGTCTTCCATTGCCAAGCGATTTCGGCTGAGCAACTTGGTAACGGCAGGAACCGGACCGATACCCAAGTAGTTCGGGTCAACGCCCACTGCCACACTGTCGATAAATTTCATTAGTGGTGTAAGTCCTAACGATAATGCTTTTCCCATTGACATGATTAAAACGATAGCGGCTCCATCATTCAATGGACATGCATTACCAGCCGTCACTGTACCATCCTGTTCGAAAACAGATGGCAATGCTGCAAGCATCGTAAGTGTTGTATTCGCCCGAGGACATTCGTCTGTATGAATGATTCTAAGTTGCTTACCCTCCGGGATAGACAATGGAACGATTTCGTTGTCGAAACGCCCGCTTTGTATTGAAGCAATCGCTTTCCTATGACTGGAAAGCGCATATTCGTCCTGGTCCATTCGAGTCACACCGTACTTCTTAGCAACGTTGTTAGCCGCCTTCCCCATATCCGGATCTCCGATCCATTCCGGAGAGAATCGTGTGCGAGTGATTACTTGAGGTACTACACTCCCGTACAGAGACAAGGGTTTCTCCAATCTCCAGGGTGCACGACTTGTGCTTTCGACACCACCAGCCAGATACACTTCCCCGGCACCTGATTGAATCAGCCTCGCTGCTAAATGAATGGCTTCAAGACCAGATCCGCATTGACGATCAATCGTCACGCCAGGGACCTCTA
This sequence comes from Paenibacillus sp. GM1FR, assembly GCF_002803315.1. Classification (NCBI taxonomy): domain Bacteria; kingdom Bacillati; phylum Bacillota; class Bacilli; order Caryophanales; family Paenibacillaceae; genus Paenibacillus; species Paenibacillus sp. GM1FR. The sequence continues at coordinate 96,844 of NZ_MKZL01000066.1, forward strand.
CTGGGAGTTTGGCTTGTAACGCGGATAACCTGGCGATGTTACCTCCCCCGCCTACTGCATTCCCCAATAGAACATCATCAATGTCACCGGGAGGGATGGGAATTTCGCTTAAAATGGCCTGAATGACTTCTGCAGCCAGTATCTCCGGCGGTGTCTCCTTAAACATCCCCCCGTATTTGCCGATTGCAGTTCGCTTCGCGGAAAGAATAACAGGAATCAACATATTGTTCATATCTTTATTTTCAGTAACTCGTTCAGTTTTGTTCGCGAAATCTTTCCACTCGTTGTATAGGGGAAGGCATCCACCCGTATAATTTCCTTTGGACACTTGTAGGTAGCAAGCTCACGACGGCACAATGATACAATCTCATCATCACTAACCTCGCTACCCATTCTGAGCTTGATAAGTGCGCTCACCTTTTGGCCCCAGTATACATCGGGTACACCTACAACGATGACCTCCTCAATACCTTCCAATGTTAACAACAGCTTCTCGATTTCCTCCGGATATATATTAAGCCCTCCGCTAATAATCATGTTTTTCTTTCGACCAACCAGATATAAATAACCTTCGGAATCTCGTGTTGCAAGGTCTCCCACAGTTGCCCATTCACCATGTACAACTTGGCTGGTTTCTTCCTCGGAACCATAATATCCGGTAAAGATCATCGGGCTCTTCACAAACAATTGTCCTACTGCGCCTTCGGTTACTTCCGTACTATCCGCTTCACGAATGGATACCTGCACACCGGCAAACGGTTTACCGATTGAATCAGGCTTATACCGATTTCCTTCCGGATCAAGTACTGTGACAAAGCTTAGCTCGGAGGCACCATAAAATTCATACAAACCTGCATTTTCAAATACCTCTTTCACCTTCCGTTTTGATTCTGGTGACCATTTATCACCTGACGTAATGAGAGATCTGACAGATGGCAGCGCAATAACTGAATCAGAAGCCATGAACGCTTTGTAGAGTGCTTCAAACATCGTAGGTACAAGATAAAGATGTGTAACCGCATGTGTTGCTAACGTCTCCAATACGTATTCCGCTCGGAATTTGCTTGTTAGATGGAATGTCCCGCCAATATACAACGTTTGAATGCACGCATATAACGTAAGTGAATAGACCAAAGAACCCGGCGCCAATACATGGTCTCCTGCATCATGCACGAATGTTTCACGCGCATATGCAAAGCTCTCGATCCATGAACGCTGAGAACGGAGATAGCCTTTCGGTCGTCCGGTCGTCCCGGAGGTATATCCCATGTAGAACAGGCTATCTTCAGTTGAGGATCGCTGTGGTTCGGCTTCTTCCCTTCTGAGAGAATGAGGTTCACCTGTATCCACAGTAATCACCCTTGTTGACGATGGAATATGAGGTATTCTGGCTTTGAACTCCACATCTATGACAAGCACACGAGGTTCACATTCATTAATAACCTCCGTCAGATTTGCATCGCTCCACTTGGGATCAAATACAGCAGCACACATTCCAATTTTGGTGGCTGCAAGAAAGTATTCGATCATCACGGCACTATTGTTCATCAGCAGGCCGACAAGAGGAAGTTCATCGGCTTCGAAATCTTCCTCAGTAGCCAGAATTGTATTTGCTGCCAGCTTTATTCCATGGTATAGCTCGGCGTACGAAATCTGCCGGGCATCATCAAAGATGGCAGTTTTCTCAGGATTCTGGGAAGCATGCATGCGTATCGCATCAGCCAGTAACATCATTTCACCTTCCTTACTGTATTAACTAAGGGGGTAGCCGGGAGCACTATCTCACCTGTTTTAACCAGATACAACCCTTTGTCCGATACACGAATATGCGGCAAATGTGAAGCTGTCAGAAATAAAAGAGAATACAGAGGATCACCAAATCGGTAACCGTGGACACGCATTTTCTCATTGAAATGATCCACACTAGCGCCGATTGATGCCACGCTCTCCAAGCTCATAGCTCCACTGAGAGGAAGAGGAATGTACAGTTGCTCCCCATCCACGAAATATACTAATATTCCTTCCCCGCGAACTTCCAACTCCTGAGATGCTTCGCGCATGACAGACAGAGATCGCCCAAGTAAAAGTGTATCGTTCGAAGCGTTGTAAGTACTTGCTAATGCCTTGATCCCACACGCTAAACCTTTGATTCGGGTGTTAATCACCCAACTTCCGTTAACATCCAGTAATGTCATCCAGTTCTCATCCGTTTCCAATTCCGCTCGGGGATCAAAATGGTACGATTGGGTGATGACATCGTTCACCAATTCAATACCGATGTCGGTTCGAGTTTCCATCTGGTCCAGCCTCAGGTTACCGATCGTTCGACGAGACGGAAAAGTGGAGCGCAACCAAGTGTGTATCTCTGCTTCATCTGGCTCTACTACTCGCCTTTGATTTTGGACCACCCACTCACCTCGTTGCAGGACATGCAGTGGATCAGGTTCATTTATGGAGGTTAAGACGTTCAAACAAGCCAGTCTGCCTGGTGCAATCCCGCCTAAGTCTTCATCCAGACCGTAATATACTGCCGGATTTAAGGTAGCAAGACGATAGGCATCCGCTACAGATATTCCCGTCTCCATACAGATCTTGATCATGCTGGCACAGCTCGTCCTCTCCACATAGTTTGGTGACGGGCCATCGCTGGTAAGCATCATTCGGTTCATATTGAACCGGGAATCACCTTTCATCCCTTTAAGGAGGTGTGGCAAATCAGGACGAATAGATGAGTATCGAAGAGAGGCGTATAGCCCCGCTTTTAATCGTCTAAGTACATCTTCGGCATGGAGAGCTTCGTGGTCAGCTGTGATGCCCGCTGCAGCCATAGTACTTATTTTTTCATAAGATACGCCCGGCAAATGTCCTTCCGCCCTCATCCCATGATGAGCCTTCGTTAGATAAAGTTGCTCTACCAATACTTCGTCGTTCGCCAGCAGTTTGGGCCATTCGGTCAGTTCCCCGCTCTGTATCACAAGGTTATGTTGTAGCCACTTGTCCATAGTCATTGGATCAGCTCGATCAGGACGGTCAATGTTACACCACCATAGGAACATATGGTGACTTGTCTCCTCCAGCTTCTCAATGAATGACAAAGCTTCAGTTCCTAGAAACGTTAACAAAGACAGATTATCATTAATGGACAAGACCGTACCCTTCTGTAACAGAGCTTCTCCCCATGTATAAGGATTGTACATTTGGCATGGGTGTGCATGAGGTTCAATATATCCTGGAACAACAACATGATCTTTCTCCAATTCAATGACCTGGGTCTGGTCTGAAGTGGGTAGTTCCTTGGCTCCAACGTAGGCAATACGACTTCCGGACAGATAGATATTCGCTTGTTCAACTTCCCCTGTGTATACGTTCAAGTAAGATGCCTGTCTAAACCACATTGTCGCAGGCTGATCACCTTTAGATACTGAAATGAGTCTGTGATATTCATGTAGATTTGTCGGGTAAATCCTCATAGCTTACCTCACTTTCGTAATGCCAACAAAAGTGCGAAACAAAAAATAGATATGATCAGCACTTGATAGTCGAGCTTTTTGAAAGCTAACGTTCTCAGTTGCGTTCGATTCATGCCAGGGCTATATCCGCGTGCCTCAACGGCCAGTGAAGCGCTTTCGGCTTTCTGGAATGCTAACAGAAGGATAGGGACTACAATTGGGATAAAACTTTGCAGACGACGAACGATATTACCGGAATTAAAACGAACACCTCTTGCCCGCTGTGCCTTCATCACGTTGTCGGTTTCATTCAAAAGGATTGGAATAAAGCGGATCGTCCACGAGATCATCAACGCAAATTCCTGTGTAGGAACACCCAACCGCTTGGCAGGCTTCAACAGATCTTCAATAGCCTGTGCGAGATCACCCAGCTTTGTCGTAAGTGTCAACAATGAAGCCATGACGAGAAGAAGAATGATGCGAATGGCTATATTACCTGCTTTAATGACACCCTCCTCGTAGATCGAAAACACTCCCGCTTCAAGCCATAACTGCCCCCCTTGTGTCAGAAAAATGTGAAACACAGATGTGACAATGACTATTAGCCAAACAGGTTTCAATCCTCTAACAATATAGGAGGGTGGTATTTGCGATATAGTGACTACACACACCACAAACACCGCAGACAATACGTATGAAAGCCATGAGTTCAACAGCATGACAGACAACATGAACAGGAACGCGATGACGAGTTTAGCTCTTGGATCAAGCCGGTGAATGATGGAGTTTCTGTGGACATACTGACCAATGATAAAGGATTGAGATAAGGACATAACTACAATTCCTTCCTCTGAAAAAAATCAGCAATATATGACAAAATCCATTCTTTCTTTACCGACTCCAGCTGCAATTCAACGTTCAATTTTACATTTATGGCTTCCACGAGCTGGAGCGCTTTAGGCAGCTTTAATCCCATATCTTTCAACTCAACTTGATATTCAGTGAACAATTGGAGAGGAGTCGTATGTCTTTGCACTTGACCACGTTCAAATATAATCACTTCTTCGGCGTACTCGGCAACAGTCTCCATATCGTGCGTCACCATAATGATCGTACTCCCCTGTTCCTGCTGCCAGGAACAAAAGAGTTCCATCAGCTGCTCTTTCCCTTCCGAATCCAACCCTACGGTTGGCTCGTCGAGAATAAGCACCTCCGGGTTCATCGCTAACACACTTGCAATTGCCACTCTCCGCTTCTCTCCGCCACTTAATTCAAACGGTGATCTATTGCAGAAAGATTCGTCCAGACCTACCATGTGTAATGCATCCAAGCATGTACTACGAACTTTTTCAGCTGACCAGCCCAAGTTCTTGGGACCAAAGGATATGTCTTTTATTACCGTATCCTCGAATAATTGATGCTCCGGAAATTGGAATACAATACCCACTTTATCGTAGAGAACGTACGTTTTCTTTCGATCGGTTGTCATTCGAAAATCCCCTATATCAACTGTTCCATTTGTAGGTTGCAGAAGCCCATTGAGCAGCTGTACAAAAGTTGACTTGCCAGATCCCGTTTTTCCCACAACAGCAAAAATGCGATTATCGCCCATGGTGAGTGTAATGTTGCTCAATACGTTGTTCTCCAGTGGTGTTCCAACATGATACGAGAAGTCCACTTCTTTTAGTGTAATTTGCATAAATCATCCACCAAATCTTCCAGAGTGAGTGCCGAAGAAGAGTGTAGCCCCTTCCGGTTCAGTGCCTCTCTTGCCTCGACAATAAAAGGAGCCGTTATCCCGGGAAAACGCCAGTATTCGCCCTGAAACAAGGCCTCGGGCGATCCATCATAACAAATGTCACCCTGATCAAGTACAATAACCCTCGAAGATGCTGCAATCTCCTCTAAGTCATGCGTAATTGTTACAATCGTAATTCCTTGTTTATGCAACTCTCCCATCAGCAATGCAATCTGATCTTTGCCTTCCGGGTCGAGCATTGAGGTAGATTCATCAAAAACAATAACTTCTGGTCCCATAGCGAGAACTCCCGCAATAGCGATACGCTGTTTTTGCCCTCCTGATAACGAATATACATCAGAATTATAATAATCCAGCATCCCCACTTGGCTCAATGCCTCTGTTACATGACGCTCGATATCTTCAGTAGGGACACAAACGTTTTGCAGGCCGAAGGCGATATCTTCAAACACTGTAGATGCCACAATTTGATTCTCTGGATTTTGAAAGATCATTCCAATTCTCTGACGAATGATACTTAAATCATCTTCATTGGATGTCACATAATCATTAAAAGTTACTTGGCCTGTGGTTGGAAGGAGTAACCCGTTCATTAACCTAGCTATGGTGGATTTCCCTGCTCCATTCCTTCCAGCAAACGCCACATATTCACCAGAACGAATATGAAGGTTAATATCGTTTAACATTGTTGCTCGGTTTGCATAACCAAACGTTACATTGGAAAAATGAATCACTGTAGTACCTCCATCACTTGGCGCGATTTACTTGTATAGAAGTGCTTAAGAATGTGCAGTCTCTGAATATCATAATGTTAGACCCCCGGAGTTTGCCTTTTCGTATCCTGGATCATTGTAGGACTTACCTTGAGAATTCTAACAGCAATAAGTGAAGCAAGCACTGCTTTGAGCAGGTCACCTGGAATGAAAACAAGGTTGCCTATGATAGCCTGTGTAATTGGTACATCCGTTATAAAGGACAGGAATGGAATACCCACTGCATACACAACAAGGATTCCGCCCACGATGTTGCTCAGTAGAAAGTTCCAAAATTTAATGCCTGCAACGGATGTACGTTGAACTAACAACCCAATCACAAAAGCAGCAATCGGATAACTAAGAACATACCCGCCTGTAGGTCCAACCAGAACACCCAAGCCCCCTCTGCCACCGGACAACAATGGAGCTCCTAAACCGATCAGAACAACAAAGAGCAAGAGACTTACCCCTCCCAATCGAGCACCAAGGATACTGCCTGCCAGCATCACGCCCAGCGTTTGGACTGTAATTGGCACAGGTATAAATGGTAGTGGAATCGGAGGTAACAGTCCAAGTACTGCAATAACAGCTGCCATAATCGCAGTAAACATCATATCTTTAATCTTCACAACAAGGCCCCCAATATGAATTAGTTATTAACTACGCATCCTTTATGTTGAGTTTTTCCAAGTCTTATGTACTACTGTATTAAGAGAACCTTCCCCTCGATACCCGATTCAGCCGCTGCAATAGCCTGTTGTACATTCGTTAGTTCATACGTCGCCCCAATGTTTGTCATGACAAGCCTCCCTGCTCTGACCAACTCCATTACCTCATGAAATACCTGTTCCCAGCGTTCTTGCGTACAGCGTTCCACCCAATGTTTTAACCAGAAAAGTTTCACATGAACTTGTGTTCCCCGGGTTACTTCATGCCATAACGGTGTGATCCCCGAAAGCAGTCCTACACTGATGACCGTCCCATTTGGCTTAAGGCAACTCACCAACTGTTCCCCATCTGTCCCTCCAATACAATCCACGGCTGCATCAGCACCGCACCCCTCTGTTAATTCCGTGATTCTAGCCTGTAGCAACTCTTTCGTTGTATTGATAACAGAAGCTGCTCCAAGACGATACAGTTCAGCAGTATGACGATCATCTCTCGTAAGCGCAATCAATTTAAATCCATAGATTTTTGAGATCTGTGCAAAGATTCGCCCGATTGCAGATCCCCCTGCATTCACAATCAGGGTATCACCATACGTAAGCTTAAGCACCTCTGTACAGATCAACCAAGCCGTAACCGGATTAATATAGAGCTGACTTGCTGAGTGATCATCGATATCATTCGGCACAATAATCGTATGTTGCTCCAAAGTCTTCACGACGTCCTGCCAAGTATTCTCACCTTTTAGTGGCAAGACACGGCGACCCAACATTTGATTGGAAACTCCCGGCCCTACTGCTTCTACCACCCCCACACCCTCAAACCCGGGAACAGCTGGTAATCGGGTACGATGCGGGTAAGCTCCTCGAACAGGAATAATATCGGAGGGATTAATAGGTCGAGCATACATCCTCACTGCTAATTCACCGGGGCCAGGGGGTATCACATCTTTTTCTTCCATACATAACACTTCACTTGGTTCGCCAAAACGATAATAACGGATTACCCTTGCTTTCATTAGTACATCTCCTAAAATAATTTTGCTAAAATTGCTCTAACTAAAATATTGAATATATTTCCAGAGTGTATAACAATAGTATCACTGGTAAATTATTTCATCAACGACTTATTATGATATAATCCAACTTTTTTTTCATTAAAATATGCGATAACTTCTGCTTAGAAAAAAAAGAGCCCCACAACCTTGAATTCCAAGGTCGTGAAGCTCTTTCATCATATCAATTAATGTGCAACAGCATTGTTAAGCATAATCCAGATCGAACCAATTACGATGGTCATCATAATCAGCAAACCGAAGATAAGAGCCATCACATTCCAGCGTGGTTTCTCTGTTTCACGGATATGCATGAAGAAGAAGAGTTGAACCACAAACTGAAGTGCTGCCGTGCCAAGAACAACAATGAGTGTTCCTGTTCTTTCCATCATATCATTGAGAACCACCACAAGTGGAATGATTGTCAGAACGACGGACAGAATGAAGCCGATGACATAAGACTTCAGTGAACCATGTTGCTCATGACCGTGGGAATCATGTGAGTTGTGCTCTGACATCTACATCACCCCCATGAGATAGACGATCGACAGGAGGAAAATCCATACGACGTCCAAGAAGTGCCAGTACAAGCTGATGACGTTAATTTTACCGCGAGTAACATCGGTAATACCACGTTTTTTCAGTTGTAACATAAGTCCAATCATCCAGATCAGACCGAGCGATACGTGAAGTCCGTGAGTTCCCACAAGGGTGAAGAATGCGCCAGAAGCAGCACTCGTTGTAAAGCTGAACCCTTCGTGAATCAACTCAATAAACTCATATACTTCCAGTGCGATAAAGCTTGCACCCAGAACGGCTGTAACTGCCAGCCAACTGATTAATTGTTTTACTTTGCCTTGATTCATCGCCAGTACGGCTAGTCCGCTCGTAAATGAACTTGTGAGCAAGATAAACGTTTCGGCAATAACACCAGGCATTTTGATCAATTCAGACAAAATCGGTCCGCCCGCCGTATTGTCACGCAACACAATGAAGGTTGCGAACAATACGGAGAACAGGATAACGTCGGAAATCAGGAAGAACCAGAAACCGAGAATTTTCATTTCCTGTGGATCATGATGTCCATGGTCGTGACCATGTGCATGATTCTCACCGTGCTTAGCGGCTGCTTGAGCCATCTATACCGACCCCCTTAACGACGCTTCGGTACGTTTAATTTCGTCAACCGGAATGTAATAATCCGTATCATATGAGAATGAACGGGCGATCATACAGATCCCTACGCCAGCGAGTCCGAGAATTGCCATCCACAACCATCCGAAGACAAAGCCGAAACCGGCGATGAACCAGAAGACAGACATGATGAACGGAATTCCAGAGTTCTTCGGCATATGAATCGGCTCAAGCGGTTGCTCTGGCGGATAGATGCCTTTGGCACGACGTTCTTTCTCTTCCCACCACTCATCAATATCATCTCCGCGCGGTGTAACGGCGAAGTTGTATTCAGGAGCTGGTGAAGGAATTGACCACTCCAGCGTACGGCCATCCCATGGATCGGCGGAAGCTTTGAGTGATTTGTATTTGCGAATACCGTCTGCGATTTGTGCAACTTGGAACAGGAATCCGACACCCATCAGGAATGCCCCGATTGTGGATACGAAGTTCAGTTCCCACCAGCCAGTATCCCAGCCGTATGTGCTCAGACGACGTGTCATACCCATTAGACCGACAGCGTACTGCGGCATGAAGCAGACATAGAAACCAATATTCCAAGTCCAGAATGCCCATTTGCCCAGTTTCTCTTCGAGTTGGAAACCGAACATTTTAGGCCACCAGTAGTACAGACCTGCGAAGTATCCGAAGACAACGCCACCGATCAATACTTGGTGGAAGTGGGCAATCAGGAAGTAACTGTTGTGGAACTGGAAGTCAGCAGGAGCAACGGATAACAGAACGCCTGTCATACCCCCGACAATAAAGCACGGGATAAAGGCAAGTGTCCACATCATCGGAGTCGCCATGCGAATCCTTCCTCGATACATGGTAAACAGCCAGTTGAATATCTTAACCCCTGTTGGAATAGCAATCAACATCGTAGTTACGGCGAAGAATGCATTCACGTCTGCTCCGGAACCCATCGTGAAGAAGTGATGCGCCCATGTGAAGAAGGACAGGAAGCTGATGATCAACATCGCGAATACCATCGATTTGTAGCCAAACAGTTTTTTCCGAGAGAAGGTACTTACAATCTCGGAGAAAACACCGAATGCCGGCAAGACGACAATGTATACCTCAGGGTGACCCCACATCCAGATCAAGTTGATATACATCATTGGGTTACCGCCCAGATCAAGTGTGAAGAAATGCGCCCCGGCAAACCTGTCGAGGAATAACAATGCAAGTGTCACGGTCAAGATCGGGAAAGCAAACAAGATAATGATACAAGTGGAGAATACCGACCATGTGAACATCGGCATTTTCATCCATCTCATGCCTGGCGCACGCATTTTAATGATGGTAACCAGGAAGTTGATACCGGTAGCCAAGGAACCGATACCCGATATCTGTATACCCCATATATAGAAGTTCTGTCCTACCCCCGGACTGTGTGACAGCTCCGATAGAGGCGGATAACTCAGCCATCCTGCATCCGGTGAACCACCGATAACAAATGACAGGTTAAACAGCATTGCTCCCAGGAAGAATAACCAGAAGCTCAGTGCATTCAGGAACGGGAACGCAACGTCCCTTGCTCCGATCTGTAATGGCACGATAACGTTAAATAGACCAAACATAAATGGCATCGCCATGAACAAGATCATGATCGTACCGTGAGTTGTAAAGACCTGATTATAATGCTCAGGATTCAGAAATTCATTGTTAGGCATAGCTAGCTGAAGGCGCATCATTAGCGCATCCACACCACCACGGAACAACATGATAATGGAAGCAATGATATACATGATACCGATCTTTTTATGATCGACAGTCGTTAACCAGTTACGCCAGAGCCAGCCCCATTTTTTGAAATAAGTTAGCACCGCTACAATAGTAATCATGGTAATTCCGATAGCTACCATCGCACCATAAATGAGCGGATCACCGGTTACGAAAAACTCCGATGCAAACTCTTTAAGTCCCTCTAACATTGGGGGCCTCCTTTCGAATCTTTAGTTAGCACTCTTGTCCTCGTCTTGATTGGACGTATCAGTTGCATTTTGAATGGCTCCAGAAGCTTCTTTTGAAGTTCCATGCTTACTGTGAGCACTTTGACCATCTACTACATACTTGGTCACAATATTTTGGAACAATCCTTCTGGGAAGGCAGAATAATAAGCAACGTTGCTTGTGCCTGGCTCAGCCAGTGCTTTGTAACCTTCTGTAGTCAACGCCTGAGAACTCTGTTTCACTTCAGCTACCCAATTGTCAAAATCTTCGTCCGATGTAGCATTCACATCAAAACGCATTTCTCCAAAATGCTCACCTGTGAAGTTAGCGCCTGAACCCCAGTACTTGCCTTCATGATCTGCCTGCAGATACAAGGTCATCGCCATACCCGACATCGTATAAATCTGTCCTCCAAGTTGCGGAATCCAGAATGAGTTCATCGGTGAATCCGCAGTGAGTTCAAATTTCACGGGCCGGTCTGCCGGAATATTCAACGTATTAACCGTTGCAATTCCTTGTTCTGGATACATAAACAGCCATTTCCAGTCCAGTGAAGACACTTGGATGGTAATTGGTGCTTTCTCGTGAGCCAACGGCTTCGAAGGTTCCAGAACATACGTGTAACGAATCGTTACAATTGCAAGTATTCCAATAATAATAATTGGAATGGTCCACCATACAACCTCCGCTTTGGTGCTATGAGCCCAGTTAGGTTCATATGCTGCTTTGTTGTCCGGTTTCTCACGGTAACGCCATACGATTACGGCAGCCAAAATGAGTACTGGCACAATAATGACAGCACACAAAATTGTCGAGATGACAATCAAATCTCTCTGCGAAGCGCCGATTGGCCCCTTCGGATCCAGAACAACGTACTGTCCGCCTGCCAGCATTGGCCAGACAATCAATGCAATTGTAACCAACGTCAGGACAACCGGAATGATAATCCGGATTAGCGACCTAGGTTTCTTGTTCATTTTGATCCCCTCTCCTTAAATTCGCTCATACTGAAAAATCAGTATACTACTCTCTTCCTACTAAAGATATCAGAAATGAACAACTTTTTTGTTCTTGTTAACAAATTTGTCGATTTTACACCTTAAATGTGTGAATTTTTTCTCACAAATCGCTTGCATGCTTGATATTTGTACTTCGTAATCTTTACACATCAAGTCACAAAATAAAACCCTTTGCAGTCCCGTTGAACAGTGTCAACGAATCCGCAAAGGGCTTTATTGACTGGATTCCGGGAACTCATCCAGTCTTATTATGAACGAATTAACGCAGGATTATAATCAATCGGCGCCTTCGTCTTCCCGGCGTGTATGAACAAGGCCAATCGCTTTGGCAATAACGTAAATAAACACACTACCTACAAGGAATCCAATACCAACCATCAAGCCAAGATTACGATCATTAAATTCGTTCAGATTGATCAGACACATGATCACTCCCGTAATGAGTGCGACCCATGCCAGAACTGTCATCGTCAAGACGGCGCGCCGCATATTTTTGTCTTTGCGCTCCAATTGGCTAACCATTGCTGTCTTCGATGCCATAGTAAACACTTCCTTTTCCCTTTTTGTAAGTGCTTTCCTTATACCAATATACCACATCAGTATGATTTTTAGTCAACAAATGTTCAAATTTTCTTCGCAATTTGGACACTTTATTTCAAATTTATCCGTTGACAAAACATTATTCATTTCTTTCTTACTTCTTATAACCCAAAAAACGTCTCTTCATAACAGGAACCGCACTTGACCTTATGAAACCTTTATGAACTACTCCTTTCCAACGGTAAAAATACAAAAAAAAGACGGCACATTGGAATACTCCAATGTTACCGTCGTTCTCAGCTTTAATAAGGGAACCATATATAATGAGGACCTGCTTTACCCTTGAAACCTGCCACCCAAACTATTGGGGATTATGTTCGTTCCGTGTCTCCAACCAATTATTCTTGATGACGTTCTGATACCAGTAATAACTCTCCTTCGGTGTTCTCACGAGTGAACGATAGTCCATATGAACAAGACCAAAACGCATACGGTAGCCTTCTGCCCACTCAAAATTATCCATCAGTGACCATGCCATGTACCCTTTCAGGTTAATGCCGTCATTAATGATGCGGTGAATTTGAGCCAAATGCTGCTCATAATATGAAATCCGGCGATCATCGTTAATTTTTCCGTTCTCCAGATCATCATTGATGCAGGCACCATTCTCTGTGATATATACATCCACATTGCCGTACTTTTGCAAGTAATGCATAAATTCATACAAACCACGTGATTCCACAGGCCAGCCAATATCAGTTTTGGTGAGGCCCATATCAACTTCTTCCGATTGCAGAGCACCTGCCTCAGGATTGAAGCGATTGATCCCCATCGTGTAATAGTTAATGCCGAGCAGATCGATTGGTTGCGAGATGATCTCCATATCACCTTCCTGAATTGGTACGGTAGCACCCGCTTCTGCAAACCAATCCACCATAAACTGCGGATATGAACCTTTGTAGATTGGATCAAGGAACCAATCGGTATTAAGCGCAATTGATCGGTCACACGCAGCTTGGTCCTCAGGAGATTTGCTGTACGGCTCAGCCCAGCACACGTTCGGAGCAATACCAATCTGACCGGTTGTTCCCAAGCGACGGAAGGATTGAACGGCTTTACCATGAGCAACCAGTAATCCATGTGCCACATTAATAGAAGTTTGCAGGTCTTTGTTTCCTGGCGCATGAATCCCCAGAAGGTTCGACAGGAACGCGATACACCATGGTTCGTTGAATGTCAGCCAGAAGTTGATTTTGCCAGAGAATTCTTTGAAGATCACTTCGGCATATTTCACAAAAGCATCCACAGTTCTGCGGTTGCCCCAGCCTCCGTCATCCTCCAGCGTTTGCGGAAGATCCCAGTGATACAGTGTGAGGAACGGTTCAATTCCAGCCTCTATCAATGCATCCACGAAGCGGTGGTAGAAGTCCAGACCTTCCCGATTGATCTCACCATCTCCGTCAGGAATAATACGCGGCCAGGCAATGGAGAACCGGTATGTATTAATCCCGAGTTTCTTCATCAGTTCGATGTCTTCCTCGTAACGGTGGTAGCTGTCACACGCGACATCCCCATTGTCTCCGTTATATACCTTGCCAGGTGTGCGCGCAAACGTATCCCAGATGGATGCCCCGCGTCCACCTTCCTGTGCCGCTCCTTCTATTTGATAGGAAGCTGTTGCTGTACCCCAGCGAAAATCTTGCGGAAATTTAAAAATGGTCATGGTTGGCTCCTCCGTCTCATGATGACACGCGGATCGTCTGTCCTGCGGTCATGGTTAAAATAATTACATAATCGCCCTGAGGCGTAAGCTCTGCCTTGGCTTGTTCGTTTCCTTCCACACGCAGCGGATAAGCACTGCGAAGGGTCAGCGAGTCACTTCGGTCTGCCTTAATAACCGCTGTCACAAGCTTGTTGTCCGTCCACGTTATTGCTATCGTATAACCACCTCTTGCACGAAGCCCTTCAACTTGACCTTGAGTCCAGAGTTCAGGCAGTGCCGGCAGTATATGTAACTCGTTCAAGTGGCTCTGCAATAACATCTCCGCGATTCCGGCAGTGCCTCCAAAATTACCATCGATCTGGAATGGTGGATGGTCATCAAACAGATTCGGATGTGTGGATCGGGCCAGCAACGTGTGCACAAACTGATGTGCCTGGCTGCTATCCAGTAGTCGTGCATACAGATTGATCAACCATGCACAGCTCCATCCTGTATGCCCGCCACCTTGTGAGATACGACGTTCAAGCGATACCCGTGTTGCTTCTACCAATTCCGGTGTGTGTACTCGATTGATCTGCTCTCCCGGATACAGTCCATACAGATGGGAGACGTGACGATGCCCTGGCTCGGATTCGGCAAAATCCTTAAACCACTCCAGCAATTGTCCTTCGCTTCCAATTCGGAATGGATAGAGTTTGTCCAGAGCCTCACCCCACTCGCTCGCCAATGACTCATCTAGATTCAATTGCTTCGCGGCCTCAATACAGCGGGTGAATAGTTCACGAATTAACGTCATATCCATTGTTGAAGCCATGGATATACTGCGTGCCTCCCCAGCATCTGTGAGAAACTTGTTCTCTGGTGAAGTGGATGGAATTGTAACCAGATAACCATCAGGCCCTTCCACCAGCCAATCGAGACAGAATAGCGCCGCCTCTTTCATGATGGGATACGCACGTTCCTCAAGAAAACGCTGATCTCCGGTAAACTGGTAATGTTCCCATAGATGCGAGGTCAGCCACACACCGCCCATCGGCCAAAATGCCCAGCTCGCGTCTCCACCTGTAGGTGTGGTAGTTCTCCAGATATCCACGTTATGATGAGCAGTCCATCCGCGGGCTCCATACAGAATCCGCGCCGTTCTTCGTCCTGTATTACTGAGATCGGTCAGCATATCAAACAGCGGCTCATGACATTCACTGAGATTGCAGACTTCCGCTGGCCAGTAATTCATCTCCGTGTTGATGTTGATCGTGTAGTCACTGTGCCATGGCGGCTCTACCTGATGATTCCAGATTCCCTGCAGATTGGCAGGCTGGCTGCCCGGACGCGAACTAGCCATTAACAGATATCTTCCATATTGAAAATAAAGCGCCTCCAGTCCAGGGTCTTGTTGCCCTGCCTGATAAGCCTGCAGCCGCTCATCTGTAGGTAATTCGGCGTTAGCCGATACCCCTAAATCAATAGAGACTCTGTTAAACAACGCGCTATGATCCTGAATATGTCGGTCACGAAGCGCTTTCGCGCCATGTGTGGTCGCTTTGGAGATCATCTCCTTGCATTCCTCTTCCAATACAAGATGACCCTTCACAGGTAACACATCGTAACTCTCAAAGGAGGTAGCCGCTGCCAGATAAAACACAACCTGATCAGCACCCTGAATATGTAACTTGCCTTCCAGATTGGAGACCTTCACCTGATCACCAGATGCCGTAAACGCTACACGAACAGCATAAGCCGTCCCACGATCCTCTTCATAGAGGACGGATTCCGGGTGATCTCTGAAGTAATTGGACTCCACATGACTTGGGCACCGACTGAACATGGTTAGAGCATCTCCCGAAGTCTCAACGCGATAAGGATGGGGACTGTCTAGCGTAACACTTACACTCACAGTGCCCTTCTGATCAGCAGTTAATGTGCAGACCATCAGATCATCCGAAGCACTTGAATACACTTCACGTACGTATTGAGTTCCTTCCAATGAGTAGGTTGTGGTTGCAATACCCGATTCCAGATCAAGCTCCCGTTCAAATGCATCATATGAAAGATCATCCAGACCCTCATGGTGCAATAGAAAATGACCCATCGGCTGGTAAGCCTCCACATCACGACCAAGCATTTCACGGTTCAACAAATCCTCAGCTTCACCATACTGCCCAGACATGATCAACTCTCGCGTCTGTTTCAAATACCGCTGACTGCTGTATTGAATCGTATCCCGTGGAAACCCTGACCATAATGTATCTTCATTGAGCTGAATTCGTTCATCTGCTGCGCCTCCGTACACCATGCCTCCAAGACGGCCGTTTCCGATGGGCAATGCTTCTTCCCAGCGTTTTGCCGGTTGTTGATACCATAGACGATTGATTTTAGGTTCGTTATTGTGTTGGGACATGTTTAGCTCCTGTTCCTAAATAAGCAGTATATTTCTTATGTCATAAAACGTTTTCGGTAAGTGCTTACAATAATAAAATTATATGTGATTTCAAAATTTGCGTCAATGCAAATCATCACATCATTCCACAAAAAAAAGGCCCCATATAGGGCCCTTTCCTTGTGTAACCATGGATCGCAGACAATCCATATTATTTTACGTCTTTTCCTGTCCACAGAGAGACACGTTCCTTAACCCAAACCGTAAATTGTTTCTCCATTTCAACTGCACCCGCTTTGTCCAAATCAGCCAGTAAAGCATCATAGGTTGCATCAAAGTTTGCTGGTGTAGTCAGAACAGCTTCCGGAATCCGTTTACGGATGATATCCTGCGTTTTCTGGAACGTTACCTCATAGTCTGTACCGGAAGGTACGGACATGTTATACGCTGCGCCCCAATCCTTAACTGGCAGATCTTCTTCAGCCGGATAGAACTCTTTCCAAGTCGTGATACCATAAGCTTTCAGCGTTTCTTTCTCTGCAGCCGTGTAACCAGCTACAATCTGCTCAGGGAAGTTTGTTGTGTAATAGTTATCCGTAGAATCTTTTACACCATCACCGTATCTTGCGCTAAATATGTTATACATCCCAATTCCTGTTTCCTTACTGAAATTGGAGTTGTCATTCGTTTTGCGGTCTTGAACGTCTTCTGGAATCACGCGTTTACCATCTTCTACGTTGTAATGTTCACCTTCGATACCCCAGTTTCTCAGAACTTGTCCTTCATCGGAAGCAAGCCAATCCATGAATTTGATGATACGCACTGGGTCTTTGGCCGAAGTTGTAATCCCGATGCCATAACCGTCAAATCCGGCTGGTTGGAACGTGTGATCCACAATCTCATCGTTAAGTGATACAGAGAAGTGAGCGTATGTGGCATCATCCTTACCCGATGATTTAAGCGCGTTCTCTGCTTCTTGATAGTTCCACTCTTGGTCAATCAGACCGAGGACACGGCCGCTGGCAATTTTGGACTTGTATTGGTCATCCTTTTGAACAAAGGCATCTTTGTCCAGTAGGCCTTCATTGTACATTTTATTCAACCAGCGGAAATATTCTCTTTCCTCTGGACGTTTGTAGTGCAATTTGGCTTCATACGTTTCAGGGTCAATGTAATATTCACCATCATCCGGTGCACCTGTTGCCTGGAAAGCCGGGTTCGTTACCGTGATCATGATTTTCCAATCATCTGCATTCAATGTTAATGGAATGGTTGGTTGACCATCAATGGTTGGATGTTTTTCATAATAGGCTCTAAGTACATTCTCGTAATCCTCAAGTGTCTTCACTTCAGGGTATCCAAGCTCTTTCAATACTCTTTGCTGAATTTCAAATCCACCTGTAGCGTCAAACGTAACATTATCAACACCCATATTGGTTGGAATGGTATAGATCGCTTGATCTTCCAAACTGTATTTCAAACGGTTCATCTGTTCTCCATAGATTTTTTTCAGATTGGGAGCATGCTCTTCAATCAGATCCGTGAGATCCAGCATCGCGCCTGCATCCACAAGCTTAGATAAGTTACCTTTAGGGTAGATCATATCAGGAAAGTCACCACTGGCAGCCATTAGTGCAATCTTCTGGTTACCACCATCGTTTACATCATACTCTGCTTCAATGGTAACGCCTGTTTGCTCCGTAATCTTTTTACCAACAGCATCTTGCATCTTGTTCCAGGTTGGACTAGCATCCGCCCCGAAGAATGTAACTGTGATCGGTTCGGTTCCGCTGGACTCCGAAGTCTCTTTGGTTCCCGAATTCCCACAACCAGCTGTAACCAACATTGCACTTGCGAGCATCAACATTGCAAACGTCTTGGGTGTATTGCCTTTCATTTTGCCTCTCATTGTCTAGTTCCCCCTATTATTTATGAAGGTTTTATCTGTATAACAGGCTTTATGCCTGAGGATACCACTTTTTTTGAATGCGCTTTCGATATCGTTCATTCCGACGTGTTTACTGAAGCTGACGTTTCGATTCTGCCAAAAGAAAGATTCTTCTTCTAACAAACGTAAAACGTTTTCGTAAATGGAATAAACCGCTTACTGAAAGTGCTTACATGATAGATTATAGGCTATCCATCACCTCACGTCAACAACAAAAAAAGCCCTTTCTCAAGGGCTTTTTTTGCTATGAAAATCAATAGCTTTCATGCTTGGTTTTCAAGCTTATTTCACATCTTTTCCAGTCCAGAGAGCTACACGTTCTTTGATCCAAACCGTGTATTGTTTCTCCATCTCCACTGCACCCGCTTTATCGAGTTCAGCCAGAAGACTATCATATACGCTGTCGAAGTTCTCAGGTTTGGCAAGGATCGCCTCTGGAATACGTTTACGTACGATATCCTGTGTTTTCTGGAACGTTACGTTGTAATCCGTGTCAGATGGTACAGGCATGTTGTATGCTGCGCCCCAATCTTTCAGCTTCAGATCATCGTCGGAAGGATAGAAATCTTTCCATGTTGTAATACCATAGGCTTTCAACGTTTCCTTCTCAGCGGCAGTGTAACCAGCTTGAATCTGTTCAGGGAAGTTCGTTGTATAGTAGTTATCCGTGGCATCTTTCACACCATCACCATATCTGGCGCTAAATATGTTATACATACCTACGCCTGATTCTTTGGTAAAAGCAGAGTTATCATTGGTTTTGCGATCTTGTACGTCAGCCGGAATGATGCGTTTCCCATTCTCGACTTGGTAATGTTGGCCTTCAACGCCCCAGTTTCTCAGGACCTGACCTTCATCGGAAGCAAGCCAATCCATGAATTTGATAATACGTACCGGATCTTTGGCCGAAGTTGTGATTCCGATACCATAACCGTCAAATCCCGTCGGTTGGAACGTATGATCCACAATATCCTTGTTCAAGGATACGGAGAAGTGGGCATATGTTTTGTCTCCACCGTTAGATGATTTCAAAGCATTCTCCGCCTCACCATAGTTCCACTCTTGGTCAATTAGACCAAGTACACGGCCACTGGCAATTTTGGATTTGTATTGGTCATCCTTTTGAACAAATGTATCTTTATCAAGCAGACCCTCATTGTACATTTTGTTCAACCAACGGAAATATTCCTTTTCTTCAGGGCGTTTGTAGTGTAGAACGGCTTCATAGGTCTCAGGATTGATATAATACTCACCATCATCCGGTCCACCCGTAGCTTGGAATGCAGGGTTCGTTACCGTAATCATAATTTTCCAGTCATCTGCATTCAATGTTAACGGAATAGTCGGTTGACCATCAATCGTTGGATGTTTTTCATAATACGTTCTCAGTACGTTCTCGTAGTCCTCAAGCGTTTTTACTTCAGGGTAGCCAAGCTCTTTCAATACTCTTTGTTGAATTTCGAATCCGCCCCTAGCGTCAAACTCAACGTTATCTACACCCATATTCGTCGGGATCGTGTAAATGGCTTGATCTTCCAGACTGTATTTCAGACGGTTCATCTGATCACCATAGATTTTTTTCAAGTTGGGAGCATGCTCCTCAATTAGATCGGTCAGGTCCAGCATCGCGCCTGCATCCACAAGCTTAGACAAATTGCCTTTAGGATAGATAATATCAGGGTAATCACCACTGGCAGCCATCAAAGGAATCTTTTGGTCACCACCATTATTCACATCATACTCAGCTTCAATTGTAACTCCCGTTGCCTTAGTAATTTCTTGACCGACAGCATCCTTCATGTTATTCCAGTTCGGACTCGCGTCTGCACCAAAGAATGTAAAGGTCACTGGACTGGTTGTATCTCCGGAATCAACCGGTTTCTCTGAAGCGTTAGTTCCTCCTCCACTGCCGCTGCATCCTGCTGTAATTGCAAGAGCACTGGCTAACAGAAGCATTGCGAATGTTTTTGGTGTTTTGCCCTTCATGTGTAATCCCCCTTATGGATATTAATGAAGCTGTATATTTGTATAACAGGCTGACCTGCACATACCGTGACCAGATGAAACAAATGTAATTTTCTTGTTTTTATAACATTAGAAGCGTTTTCTGAAAAATAAACAAATGTTCTTCTCTTGCTTTACTTCCTCTTCATTCTGCAAATGTTTACTTTGAGATTCAGGTGTATGGCACGTGTTGTACAAGTGAATGTAAGTGCTTTCATACTTGAATAATAATCGCTCCTATATCCCTTGTCAATAGTGAATTTATAAAATTGAAAACGTTTTTTAGAAAACGTTTTAGATAAAAAAATAACCCAGAATATCTGGGTTATTTTTCGTTTTAGATCTGAATTGCTAATCGTTTATTTAGCTTCTTCACCGCTCCACAATTGAACACGGTTTTGAACGAGTTCTGTGTATTGTTTCTCCATATCCTCTGCGCCTGCTTGGTTCACTTCTGTAATCATGCCGTCATAGATCGCATCGAACTGTTCAGGAGTACTCAGAATGGCTTCCGGGATACGCTTCCGGATGATATCCTGTGTTTTCTTGAAGATGACGTTGTAGTTGGAGTCACCTGGTGTTGGCAGATTGTATGCTGCTCCCCATGGTTTGATTGGGAACTCGTCTTCACTCGGGAACAGATCTTTCCACGTCGTAGCACCGTAAGCTTTGAGTGTTTCTTTCTCTGCATCGGAATATGCTGCCACGATCTGTTCAGGGAAATTCGTAGTGTAGTAGTTATCCGTTGAATCCTTCACACCGTCTCCATAGTGACCAGACATATTGGTGTACAGACCAATACCCGTTTCTTTCTGGAATACGGCTGCATTATTGGTTTTCTGATCCAGAATGTCGGCAGGAATGACACGTTTGCCGTCCTGCACTTCATACTGTTTGCCCTCAATCCCCCAGTTCATCAGCACTTGCCCTTCTTCAGAAGCCAGGTAATCGAAGAATTTGATCGTACGAACCGGGTCAGGATTCGATGTTGTAATCCCTACACCCCAACCGGATACAAAACCAGGGTCTTGGTAGGCATGATCCTTGATATCCTCGGACAGGGTTACTGGAAAGTGTGAATACGTTGCTTCAGTCTTACCAGCGGATTTCAATGCATTTTCTGCATCGGAGTAACCCCAATCCTGGTCAATGACACCAAGAACACGTCCACTTGCAATTTTGGATTTGTATTGGTCTGTTTTCTGGATAAAGCTGTCCTGGTCCAGTAATCCAGAGTTGTACATATGGTTCAACCAGCGGAAGTATTCTTTTTCCTCTGGACGTTTGTAATGCAGACTTGCTTCATACGTCTCTGGATCGATGTAGTATTCACCATCATCCGGTGCACCTGTTGCCTGGAAGGCCGGGTTCGTTACGGTAATCATGATTCTCCAATCATCCGCGTCCAGTGTTAACGGGATCGTTGGCTGACCATCAATCGTTGGGTGTTTCTCTTTGTACGCCTTCAGTACATTCTCGTAATCCTCAAGTGTGCGCACTTCCGGGTATCCGAGTTCTTTCAGTACACGATGCTGAACGCCAAATCCACCACCTGCATCAAAGTACTTCTGGTCTACCGCATAATACGTTGGCAGCACATAAATAGCCTGATCTTCATTACTGTACTTCAACCGGTCCATGTAATTACCATACAGCTTCTTCAGATTGGGAGCATATTGGTCGATCAGATCTGTCAGATCGAGCATTGCTCCGGCATCCACCAGTTTGCTGAGTTCTCCTTTGGGGGAGACAATATCCGGATAGTCTCCGCTCGCCGCCATTAAGGATATTTTATCTTGACCACCACTAACGGCAAATTCACCGTTAAGGGTTATCCCTGTTTTTTCCGTAAGGACTTTACCTACTTCATCCTTCATGCCATTCCAGTTCGGACTGGGGTCAACGCTGAAGAAATCAAAAGTAAGTGGAGTTGTCTCTGCGCTTGTATCCTTGAACGACGTATCACTGCCGCTTCCTCCACCGCAACCTGCGAGTAAAGACATTGCAAGCACTGGTGCCAGTGCAATCTTCATTTTGGAACTTGCCATAATGGTAATCCTCCCTGTTTCATATGTCTGTCTTATCCGGGACTTTTTTGTCCCTGTCTATAGCTTCATGAATACCACACCGCAGCCCTATACGGTGAAGCGCAGACCACATGGCTGCGCTTCGGGTATCCTGATGCTTCATTTGTAGATGTACGGCCGCTCTATGTGGCAGCCTGTACCCAATTGTTTAACCTTTTACTGCGCCCAGTGTCATACCACCAACAAAGTACTTCTGAAGGAATGGATATACAATGAGGATTGGAACCGTTACAACGATCGTAATCGCCATTTTGATCGATTCCGGTGAAATCTGTGTCATTTGCTGCGCCATATCATTGGCATTTCGTCCAGCACCTGAGCCCTGCTGTGTACTTTGCAATACTTTCATCAGCTCATATTGGAGCGTGGTCAGATGTGCCTTTGAACCATTATACAGGTACGTATCGAACCACGCATTCCATTGACCTACAGCCAGGAACAATGCGATGGTAGCAAGCACTGGTTTACACAGTGGCAAGATGATTCTGTAATAGATTGTAAAGTCATTCGCTCCATCCAGCTTCGCCGATTCCTGCAATGAGTATGGCAGGCCATCAATGAATGAACGGATGATGAACACGTTAAATGCACTGATCATGCCAGGCAATACATATACCCAGAATGTACCGATCAGGTTCAAGTCACGCATCAGAATGTACACCGGAATCAGACCACCGGAGAAATACATCGTGAGCGCGAGCGTTGTGGAAACAAATTTTCTAAGTCCAAAATCAGGTCTGCTCAGTGTAAAGGCGATCATGGATGAACTGATCAATCCGAGCACGGTACCTACAAGTGTACGCAGAATGGAGATTTGCAAACCTTGTAACAATCCATCATATTGGAAAATCGTTTTGTAGTTCTGTAATGTGAATTCGCGAGGCCACAAGTAAATTCCGCCACGTACTGTATCTGTCGAGTTATTGAGTGAGATGGCTAGTACGTTAAGGAATGGATAAAGTGTTACAACCAGCACCATGGTCATCGCGAGGATGTTGAATATATCGAACAGTTTATCGCCCCGAGTAGCATTGAATGCTTTGTTCGCCATAATGTCGTCCCCTCCCTACATGATGCTTTCTTTTGTGAATTTTTTGAACAAGCCGTTCGCAGTAAACAGAAGGATGATACTGACAACGGAGTTGAATATACCTATGGCTGTACCATACGAGAATCGTCCCATATTCAAACCATAATTGAGCGCGTATAGATCAAGTACTTCCGAGTAGTCTGTGACCAGACTGTTGCCAAGCAAGAACTGCTTCTCGAAACCGATACTGATCAGATGTCCAATTGACATGATGAAAAGTACAGAAATCGTGGTCCGTATGCCAGGCAGCGTAATATGCCACATCTGTCTCCAGCGGTTGGCTCCATCTACACGGGAAGCTTCATACAACTCATTGTCGATACCTGTAATCGCCGCCAGATAGATGATGGCATTCCAACCGGTTTCCTTCCACATATCTGAAGCGGTTACAATGTACCAGAACAAGTTCCCCTTGGCCATGAATTGGATCGGCTGATCGATAATGTTCAGTCCTACCAATAGATCATTGATAATCCCTCCATCGGTGGAGAGCATCTTCGTAATGATCCCGGCTACAACAACCCAGGATACAAAGTGAGGCAGATATGATACCGTTTGCACGGCACGTTTGAAGAACATGCCTCTCATTTCATTCAGGAGAATAGCGAAGAATATCGGTACGATAAAACCGACAACCAGTCCCATCAAACTCATTGCAAGTGTATTTCGAAGTACCAGATAGAAACGATCATCACTGAACAGCTCTACAAAGTGTTTAAAACCAACCCACTCTTGATCACCAAACGATCTGGCAGGTTTATAATTTTGGAAAGCCATCGTCCATCCCCATAGTGGCAGATAGTTAAATACGAAAACCCAAGCTACGAATGGCAATGACATGAGATAGAGATATTTCTGCTGTTTCATTCTGTCCCAAATTCCGTTCCGCCGATTCTTTAAAGGCGGTTTGGGGTCACTGCTTCTGTTCGCGGAAGCGGATTTTTTTGTTAGCGTTTCCATCTCCGTTCCCCCTCCTCTGTTTTATAAAATAATCATACTCGATAGAGCGTTTTCAAAATACCATCTGGATTTTAGAGAAAATCATATAAAAATTAGATATAGACATATATAATCAGACATTAATTCGTTAAAATCAGTGATAAATTATACTTTCAAATGATATAAAAGTAATATTAAGGTAAAATACTATTGAAAGTGGAAAATATCGAAAACGTTTTATAGTAATCGTTTACTTCAATTACATGGCATACAAAAAGGACCCTTTCGGGTCCCTCTGATTACAATGTAAATTGAATGGTTTGCAGTTTAACGATGCCGAGTAATTGCGCTACGGATATGGAGGTTGCTGGACGGAATTGATCTCCATTCAGATACGCAAGTATCTCCTGAAATAAGTAGGCGGCTTCCGGACGCTTCATTACAGCCAGATTGGCAAACGGAAGTGAGGATATCAAAATCTTGCCCTTCCCTACTTTTGCCTCAAAGGCATAAGCAAGTCGTTTGGCCCGATGGAAATGGTCCACCACTTCAATCAGCGGCTCCACCCCAGGCAACGTATCCAAACATATCGCTGGTGTACCGTTCACCAAGTGATACCAATGCCAGTCCGAAGCCCCATCATGCGGGAAGGAGCCTAGTAGTGCTAGCTGATCTCTCAAATACATGCCCATCGTTGCACCAGGCTGAGTAGCAAACATCAGGTAATTCCAGAATACAGGCAGATACTTGGTCTCCACTGAATCATATAACCCTTCTACGGTTGCCTGTAGCCAAACACTTCCCCCGTTGACCACATAATCAACGACATTGGGTGTTAACGACTGAACGATAACCAAGTCAATCTCCCGATTTTTCAACAACTGAAATCCATCGATGCGATCTACGCAATCATCATGCGCTTCACCCAGGAATGGCTTCAACTCTGCCATGGTATTCCAGAACCGATTCGAACCCGGATGAGACTCGTAAAAAGGAAACGACCAGCCATGCCATACATTCGCTACAGTTCTCTCCGAATCGCCTGATATCAGCTCCGCCTCGATCCGAAAAGCTGCTGCCCCTTCATGAGGAGCGGTAGCGACGAGGCTTCCCAGTGACATGACGGACCCACATTGGATATCTCCGGTCCTCCATGCCCCTTCAGTAAGTATCAGATCATCGCTTATTAATCTCCACTGAATGACCGCGTCCTCAAGCGGCTCCTTACCGTAGTGAGAGAGACGTACATCGACATGAATGGGTTCTCCGGCGTAAAATGTACGCTCTTTGCAGCTTAACAACAGCACCACATCAGCGTTGAAACACATGAATTCTTCTGGTGTTGTAATGCCTTTGTCGTCCCAAAATACATCCAGAATGCCCGTCGTAGCATGTCCCTGTCCTGGAAAATCGCGAATGTCCAGAAGTTGTACGCCCGCAGCGTCCGGTGTTCGCCGAATCCGCTCCATGGCTTCTTTTAAGGAACGTACCAGATGGGTACCACTGACCTGTTGAAAATGCTCCAAGTCCTCGATCATGCCTTTGTTTGTTAACGATTCTTCGATCGGTCGTAACCAGCTAGGACGCAATACGCCAGTATACTTCGCTCGCTCTTGGGGCCGCACATACATGGTGTACTGTGCATGTTCGTGCCCAATGACGGGATGCTCCGCGAGCCGAGTGACTGCATGATAGTCCAGCGTGGTATCCGGCACAGCAGAATATGCGGATTCCAACGGGGGATGCCAGTTCAACGACTGAATATAATAATCACCTTCCCGCCCTTGCGCCGGAAGCTGTCCAAAACCTGTATTGTCCGTATATAACCGGGTCGGGTCCATATCCTTTGCCCTTGAGACCAATGCATTGAGTTCAGGGTGGCCATTCGGACCAATGAGTTCATTCCCCATGGAGAACATGACGAATGAAGGATGTCTATGCAGCGACTGAAGCAACCCGTCCAGTTCTTGTGTCAGATAGGACAATACTTCAACTGGCGCAGACTGATCCGATTGTTCAAAGAAACGAGACCAATGGGGAAGTTCTGCCTGCACCAACATGCCCGCTTCATCAGCAGCATCCCAGAAAGGCTCCGGCGCGCTCCATCCATGCAGTCGGACATGATTGAAGCCATACGATCTAGCGATTCGAAATTGCTGAAGATAATGCTCCTTGTTCCAGACGGGATAACCCGTCAGTGGAAAGATACAGCAATCGACGTACCCACGCAGATATACTGGTGTCCCATTCAACTCAAGCTGCTTCCCGTTTGCTGCAAAGGAGCGTACACCAAATGATTGCTCCAGCCGATCCAGTTCCTGTTCACCGTCATGCAGACGGATCACAGCCTTGTATAATTCAGGGGATTCATCCGACCATCTTGCGATAGACTTCTCTGTTCCAAGTTCCAATCGCCACTGATCTATTACAGCGTTGCTTTCAGTTACACCTGCTGAGCTAATATCCACATGTGATGGATCACTCAGATTAACATTACAACTATATCGATCAAGCCATGTGCCGTCCGGATGCTGGATATCCACATGTAATTGCATCGTTCTAGCCGATTCATTTGCGGGAGCGCTTACAGTACAATCAACCAAAATGGTTCCAGTCTCAGCCTCTGGTTGAATACGTAACGTCTGTAATCGGCAGGGGGGCAAAATGTCCAGATAAACACCACCTGTGATTCCTCCCCAGGCTGTAGCCGTATGCAATGAATGAATGTGGCTACCCGCCAGCGGAAGTTTCATCGTATTATCCACGCGCATCTCCACACGATTCACTTCTCCCTGCTTCACCAGAGAGGTAACATCCCACTTCTGTTGATTCACCAGACTATCCTGCTGCCCGGCATATTGTCCATTGATCCAGAGATGGGTTGTCCATCGGACACCTTCCAATCTGAATACATAGTGGCATCCGGGATCGTCTGATGGAACATGAACATCCTGAGCATACCAGGCTGAGCCTTCATATTCACGTACCTTGGTCCAGGTATCGAGCCTTTCGTATGCAGGCTCATCTCCGTATCCTTGCTCTTCCCATGAACCGGGAATCTGAATGGTCTCCCATGATGTATTTTCACACTGTGAAGGTGGTAATATCTCTTGTTCAACGAGTGTATCGGACTCCAGATCCAAACAAAACTGCCATGTTCCATTTAAGTTCAATGTATGACGTACAGCGCCTATATCAGACAAATTCATATCGTATAGCCATCCCTTCATCTGGATACTTGTAAATCCAGTCTAAAATGTGAAGCATTCGGTGACCATTGCTTATCATGGGAAGTGCATGGACAATATGATGAATCTGGAATTCCTCAGCAATCTCGAAAACGTTTTACACAATAGGCAGGGGCAACGCCCAGCACTCCGTACTTATTCCTCGTTTATATCCGTAGCCGTTCCTTTAATTGGTGATTGGGTTCTGGCCTGTTTGTAAGCCGAAGGGGATTCCCCTACATATTTCTTGAACTTACCGTGGAAGTAGTCCACATTTGCATACCCCACTCTCGCTGCAACCTGATGGACCTTCAGTCCTTCGTCCAGCAATTCCTTGGCCTTTTCCATACGAACCTTGTCCAGAAATGCATTGAAATACTCTCCAGTATGATTCTTGAACAACTTACCCAAGTAACTGCTGTTATAGTTAAACACTTCAGCAAGTACCTCAAGCTTGAGATTTTCGCCAGGGTTACGCTGAATAAATTCAATCATCTGTTTCAATACAGTATCCTTGCTTCCCCCACCCATACGCTGAATAAGTCGATTCAAGTGTTCCGATGCCATGACTTTGAGATCAGTCATCGTAAATTGATGATAGACTTCATTAATCAGAACCGAATGTTCCTGCATAATGGAGTGCATATGTTGATTCGTCGCTGCAAGTTTGTTGAACGCCAGGGAAAATACCTGTGAGAACGCCGTCTTAATCGCTTGCTCTGTTCGGTGATATGGAACCAGGCGCTCTTCCATCTCACCCAGCACCCGCATAACGGACTCACTACTGCGGATGTCTAACGCATAATACAGCTTGTCCGCGAGTTCGTCCTCAACTGGCTCATGTGCTCCGTCCACAGCTTCAACTTCTGGTTTAACAACGCTTTGGCCTTCGCTGCCTTCAGTCCACAGAATGATGCGTTGCTCCGTGAACAAGAAGCGTTCCCCGAGTAAACGATTTGCCTGCGTGTATGACCGCGCAATTTCAGAAGTGGAATGTACGGGTTCTCCTGCAGCACCATACATGTGAACTTCCCATTCTCCCAGCAGTCCTTCCAGCTCATCATACAGATTTCTTGCAGATGACTCGGATGTGATTATTTCCTTACTTAACAGCCCCAGACCGGAATGGAACGAGAATACAATGCCTCGGTCTTTATGGTCAAATGCTTCAATCAGTTTGCGTTTCATAACACTTCCCCGTTGCAGATCGGGGGTTACATGCATCTCAAGCAGCACAATCTGATAGTGAGGCCAGTGCAGCCCCAGGCTATCTTCTTCCGTGCTACCCGCACCCTCCAGACTGTCAAAGAGCAAAGCCTCGATCTGATGCTCCCTAAAGACGGTATCTTCACCAGCATGACGTGCCATTGTCTCCCGTTCACGGGTCAGGATTGTAGCAATACGCTCCAGTTCACCAATAATCTCTTCTTCATCCACCGGTTTGAGCAGATAACCATCCACACCAAAACTGATGGCTTTTTTGGCATAATCAAAATCTGCGTAACCACTTAATATCAAAAAGTGCGAATCCGGATGATTCCGGCGCACTTCTTCAATCACATCCAGCCCGGTCATACCGGGCATGCGAATATCAATAATCGTCAGATCAGGCTCCAATTCCTCAAACCGGGAGATGGCCTCACGCCCGCTGGCAGCTGTAGCGATAACCTGGAATCCGTATTTTTCCCACTCGATAATGGTTGTCAGTCCCTCACGTATGCTCGGTTCGTCATCCACCAAAAACACTTTATACATGTTGGTCCCCTCCTGCTGGCAAAGTGAAAGAAACCTCTGTTCCTTCCCCATATACACTCTTAATCTGTAATCCATATGGCTCGCCGTACGTCAATGTTAAGCGTTGATGTACATTACGCATGCCGATCCGACTCTTCTCCTGCTCCTCCGGTCCACAGATAAACTGCATCACCTCAGCCAGTCGTTCTGGCGTTATGCCTGCACCATTGTCATCCACACGGATCTGCACAATGTTCTCTACTAAACGAATACTTATATGAACACGGACTGTGCCCTCTTTGTTCTCCAGACCATGGACAATCGCATTCTCAACCAGAGGTTGAATAATCAAAGGCGGAATGTACATCTTCTCCACCTCGGGATCGATATGGATCTGGAATGCAAGGCGGTCGCCGTAACGAAATTTCTGAATTTCCAAATAGGAACGTACCATTTCAAGTTCAGCCCGGAAGGTTGTTTTTCCACTGCCAATCTCCAGACTCTTGCGCATTAGCTTCCCCAACAGCCTGACGATGTTGGCAATCTCTGCTTCTCCCTTGATATGCGCTTTCATCCGAATGGACTCCAGTGCATTAAACAAGAAATGGGGATTGATCTGGCTCGCCATCATTTTCAATTTAATCTCTTTTTGGGCGATTTCCAATTGATTGTTCTGTTCGGTCGCTTCTACCACCTGCGTCATGAGTTCATTGATACTTTTCACCATATAGTTGAACTGTCGTGACAGTTGCCCAATCTCATCGTTTCCATCAATCCGTGAAGTCACGTTCAGGTCTCCTAATGCAAGCTTGTTGAGGTGTTTACTCAGCCGGAGCAATCGGTTCGAAGTGAGGAACGAGATGATATATACGAATAATAGGGCGATCACCAGCACCAGTATAATAAAAATCATGCCGATCAAGCTGACGGTGTTGGCGTCTTTGACGATATTTTTGGTGGCAAAAACCGAAATCACCTTCAGGCTGTTCATACTCGATCCAGGGCCCAGCTCATCAATAACAATATTAGATGGTTCCCCTCGGAAATCCCCCTCTATGGTGCCTTTCGCCTGATTCTGCAGATCAACGCCAAAATCAAGCTCATCCAGCGTTTTACCCACCAGCTCGGTATTCTTGGCCGCAACCACATACCCCTGCTCGTCCGTAATCATCGTCTCAAACTGTTCCTGACGCAACAATCCATTCAGCTCATCCTGATTGATCACAATCATCAACACGCCCTCGGTCCGATACTCGGCAAAAGGTACTTTGCGCACCAGGCTGAGCTTGTGTACAGGATTATCTTCCTTGTCCGGAATGTAGAACCACCCGATGCTGGTTGTTTTCAGTGCCTGTTGGTACCAGTAGCTCTCTTCCGTCTGCTTGTCTACCGGGATGAATTCGAGGTTGTTGATCAATGTTGGGTTAGTTGAGTAAAAACGAATGCCTGCTATCTCACGGTACAAACGCCTGTACTCCTGAAAGTCTTTGTATGCAAGATACGCTGAGGTTAGCTCTACAACGCTCTTGTACCGTTTATTGACGATCTCCTTGAGATCCGCATTAAACATTAATAGATTGGATATATCGGTTGGTACACGAAGCATGGTTGCCGTCTGACTCTTGATTTTGTCCACATTGATGATCGTCTGTCCTATCGCATTGTCCAGGGCTTGCTGGCGAAAATAACTGGTCACAGCAAGACCAACAATCAGGACCGGAATCATGACAACCAGTACATAGGAAATGAGCAATTTATGCTTTAATTTGAGATTATTAGTGGTTCGTATCAATCTTTTCAACATGTCTGCACCTTCCGTCATCTGTATAAGCGCTTACATATAAACAGCAGGATCAGGATGTTCTGTCCTCAGAATTAATCATACCACATAACCGCCAGAATTCGGATTGTCATTGCAATGGGTAATATATTGCCAGGCTACAAGCTAGGCTACCTCTAGTAGAAGAGACCGCCATTAACATGGCGACCGGGCTTACCGAATTATTTTCTACTGACAGAAGTTTAGTGACTACTAGATGGACGAAATCACTGTTGAGGTGTTGGATAAGCCAAAAAAGGCACTCCCACGATTGGAAGTGCCTGCTTAGTATAGAATCTGTTCGTTTGTTATTAAGGACGAGGTGTACTTACTCCATTGAGGATCAGTTTAGGATGAATATCGGCGTTCAGCGAAGCGGAGACTGCACAATATTTTTCTTCAGCCATTTGGATGGCTTTCCAGATGCGATAATCCGGGATATCGCCATCGACTTTGAAGATCAGATCAATGGATGTGAACCCTTTAGGCATCTCTTCACTGCGTGTACCTTGCGCTTCAATCTCAATTGACTCAATTTTGTCCAGGAAAGCGTCCAGAATCATCGTAATATCGATTCCCATACAGCCCCCGAGACCCGCCAGTAACAATTCCATCGGGGTCGCACCCTTGCTGTCACCACCATAAGCAGCAGTGGCATCCATGCCAACGGCGTAGCCAGAGGGTCCTTCGGAAGTAAACGCACGTTTGCCTTTCCATACGGTTGTTACATTCATGATGTTATCCTTCTTTCTTACAATAGTTTAAGTTCAAGCGAAAAAGGTTTGCACTTGCCACTCCGATGACAGAATAACCTTCCGATCGCTGTTATCCCCAGATTTTTTTTTTCCTTCTTCAAGGGTAAAATCAGGGGATAAAGGCGCACGCTCCGCTTCTTCAGGTTTCTTCTGTCCTCTCCGTTCTTGTGCAAAAAGTGTAGTTGAACTGATATCGTTCATGACCTTAAATACCCGCTCCGAGTACGTTCGTTCTTCCGATCGCTGTTATCTTCATCAAAATTCAGTAATTTGTTGCAAGAAACGACGGGTGCGTTCTTGCGTTGGATGTTCAAAAAAGGCCTGTGGACTTGCTTCTTCCACAATTGACCCGTCCGCCATAAAGACGATTTTGTTCGCCACATTACGGGCAAACTTCAATTCATGTGTCACAACAAGCATCGTCATGCCTTCCTCTGCCAGCTCCTTCATGACGGAAAGCACTTCTCCGACCAATTCAGGATCAAGAGCTGAAGTGGGCTCATCAAACAGCATCACTTCCGGCTCCATTGCAAGTGCACGTGCAATGGCAACCCGCTGCTGTTGTCCACCAGACAATCGGGATGGATACGCATCCTGCTTGTCCGACAAGCCGACCCGATCCAGAAGAATCCGGCCGCGTTCAGCCGCTTCGTCACGCTTGATTTTTTTTACCGTAACAAGACCTTCCATCACATTACCCAGCACTGTCTTGTGCGGATACAGATTGAATTGCTGGAATACCATGCCGGTCTGGCGACGAATCTCCAGTACCCGGGCACGTTGGACTCGCAGCGGATCTGCGCTGTTAACCACAATGCCGTTCACTTCAATCTGTCCTCCGGATAACTCTTCCAGTCCATTCAGGCAGCGCAGCAAGGTACTTTTGCCTGAACCACTTGGGCCGAGCAATACAACAATATCTTTGGCATCGACATGAAGATCGATGTTCGTAAGTACTTCATTTTTCTGAAAACGTTTGGTAAGTCCAGTTGTTGTAATCATCGGTTCTCTCCTCCTATCAGTAAGCCCGGGCCAACCGGCGCTCCACTTGTTCCAGAATGGCCGAGAAGCCGATACTCATGATCCAGTAAATTACACCAATAGCCAGATAAAATGGCATGTTCAATGCATATTGTGATACCAACAGCTGTGCTGAACGCAACAACTCGGTAACACCGATCGCCGCCACAAGTGATGTTTCCTTCAACATGCCAATAAAGGTGTTCCCCATGGGCGGAATCGCAATGCGCACAGCCTGCGGGAAGATAATCCGTCTCATCGCTTGAGCCGGGGTCATTCCCGTTGCATATGCAGCTTCCGTCTGTCCTTTAGGCACAGCCTGAATGGCTCCACGGAACGTCTCCGACAGAAACGCACCTGCATTCAGACTCAGTCCCAGACATGCTGCGGTGAGCGATCCCAAGGTCACTCCATAATCGACCAATCCGTAATAAATAACGAATAATTGCACCAGCAGCGGGGTTCCCCGCATGATGGATACATAAAACCTTGCGATCAACCTAAGCCACATCGGTCCCTTCAGACGAGCAATCGCAACAAGGACTCCGATGATGAACGCAAAAAACATGGAGATCACTGTTACATACAGCGTATAATAAGCCCCCTTCAGAAAGAAGGGGATATTCTCAAATACCAGTTCCATGGGTCAAATCTTCCCTTCGCCTTGCAGGTTCATTATTGCGCAGGCTCTTCACCAAACCATTTTTTGAAAATGGTATTGTACGTGCCATCATCTTTCATGCCTTTGAGAGCATCATTTAATGCTGCTACAAGTTCCGGATTGTCTTTGCGAACAGCAATACCTGCCTGGTCACTCTTAATAGCTTCACCTACAGCTTTGATATTCAATCCGTTGGCATCCACAATCGGTTTCAGAGCGTACATATTGTTGATTGTTGCATCAATCCGCCCAGCATTCAGATCTTTGAGTGAAGAGATGACATCGTCATAGGTTTTGATCGTGAAGTCTCCCACTTTGGGCAACACTTCATTACGCAGATATGATTCATCATTTGTACCCAGACCTACGCCAATCGTTTTACCTTTGAAGTCTTCCAGTTTGGTAATATCGTTATTGTCTTCTTTTACAATAATTTTAACTTGGTTCGTAATATACGGATCACTGAAATCCAATACTTTCTTACGATCATCGGTAATCGTCATTTGGCTGATAATGGCATCAAGCTTCTTCGCTTGCAGACTTGGTGTCAAACCGGAGAACTCTTGGGATACAAATTCAACCTCAACCCCAAGACGTTTCGCAACTTCACGTGCGATATCGGCATCGTAGCCGTCCATTTCTTTCTTATCGTTCAGGAAGTTGTACGGTGCGTATGTGCCCATCATGCCCACTTTGATAACGCCAGCCGACTTGATCTGTTCCAGTTCATTACTTGCCTGTGCACCATTTGTGCTTCCACCATCTGTTGCCTTACTTCCACAAGCACTAAGTACCAGCACGGTCATCAGCAGAATTGCTGTCAAAGACCAGCCTTTACGAGTTTTCGATCCATATGTGTTGTTCATTACGTTAACTTCCTCTCAGTCGTGTATTGATCTGGATGTACATTGGGTTACTTTATTGTGACTAAACCGCAGTTGTACCCATTATTCCCTGCTATTTGTTTAATCATGTGAATCTTATGTGCCTAGCAGTCCGTAAAACTCAAAGCTTGCTGCCTCAGCTGCCAGCGATGAAGCTGTCATGGCTGAAAATTTGCTGTGCAACTCATCGGAACCAAACAACCAGCGTGATATCATGCCTTCAATCATGCTTACCAATAGCGCTGCTCGAAGTGGAACATTCATGCCCTTAGGCAACATGCCGAGTTCGATGGCACGTTCCATATTGTGACGAAACGCAGTTTCCACAGCATTACGTGTCTCCTCAACCAGGCGTTGTACGGATTCTTCCGTCACGATGCCTTTGAGTAACAGTTCCATAAAATAACGATTCTGCGCGGCAAACATGAACAGGTCAGTGAACAGCCTTTCCGATGCTTTCACCATATCTTCTACCGATCCGGCATCCTTGCGGTACCCTTGTCCAATCGACTCAAGTAACTCCTCCTTGCCCGTTAAGACAATCTCTGAAGCAATGGCTTCTTTACTCTTGAAGTGCCAGTAGAATGTCCCTTGCGCCACACCAGCCTCGCGGACGATATCGGAAATTTTCGTCTGATGGTAGCCTTGGGTTGCAAAACGTTCCATCGCTATGCGTATTATTTGGTCCCGGCGTTCTTCACCGGGTTCCAAACCGTTAATTTTGGTCATTCATGTAACCCTCCCGATTGATCAGTCAGTCAGTTAATTTATATCCTATGGGATAACTAGGTTTTTGTCAATATAGTTTTAAACAAATGGTTACAAGCATAAGTTGAAGTTGAGTGCATTTGTGATCATAATAGGTGATAGCCTTGTTCAAATGAACAGGCATGGTCAAGCAGGACAGCCTGTGCTGTCACCTGCATTTCAAGGAGGAAGAGAATTGGACATTATATCATCCATTATTATGGGCATCATCGAAGGTTTGACTGAGTTTTTGCCCGTGTCCTCTACTGGACACATGATTCTGACTGCCCACCTGCTGGGTTTATCGGAGGACAACGAGTCAGTCAAAACGTTTGAGGTGGTTGTTCAACTCGGGGCTGTACTTGCTGTTGTTGTACTGTATTGGAACAAATTCATTGATATGTTCCGCTTCACCGGAGGGAGCAGACCTTACTCCCGCCGCCTCAATCTGGGACATATCTTCCTGGCGATGGTTCCTGCCGTAGTCATCGGACTTGTATTCCGCGACTGGATCAAAGCACATTTGTTTGGTCCGGAAACAGTGCTGTACAGTCTCGTTATAGGTGGTATATTGATGATCGTGGCCGAACGCTGGAGCCGGAGGAGTGGGCGGATTACTACCCATGATGTCGATGATATTTCCTACAAACAGGCATTCGCGGTGGGTATATTTCAGATCTTGGCGTTGTGGCCAGGCTTCTCCCGTTCCGGGTCAACGATCTCAGGCGGTCTCTTTGCAGGGGTAAGCCGTGTAGCCGCTGCGGAGTTCACATTCCTCGTGTCTGTGCCAATTATGATTGGTGCTACGGGATATGACCTGTACAAAAGTATCGATCACCTGAACGGCAGTGATTTCCCAATCTTTGCGATTGGATTCATCGCTGCTTTCATCGTCGCCATGCTTGCGATCAAGACGTTCCTGTCCATTTTGAAAAAATTGAGCCTGACCGTCTTTGCTGTGTATCGCTTTGTCTTGGCAGCCGTGTTCTTTATTATTTTGATGTAAGCATTACAATTCAAGTAATTAGACAGGCAAAATCAATGGCGGCCTCACGTTCCCTTGGGAAGCGAGGCCGCCATATTTTATATTCTGAGCTAAGTTTCTGTTGGTTTATGATTCTTTTTGCTGCTTAAAGACAGGAACATCCGTAATTAGAAGAAGTCTGATTCTTCATTACTTCCTTCTTTAGTGGGTTGGATCATTGGTGATGCCGACTAGGTTTACTATGTATCATGGACAACCATATTTATGTTCACTTCTGAAAAGCAGTCTGGCTAGTACCACTCTTTTACTTGAAAGTTCCGGTGTTTCTTTCGACTCTTCAATCTCTCACGCAGATTATATCTATTCTCCTTTTGTTCCTGCAGCAATTGCTTCACCCCGATCATCAACAATCGGTATCTTCGGTCATCATTGTGACTTAATTGGTGCATTTCTTCAAAAATTTCATTCTTCATACGGATCTTGTTCACTCCAAATATTCAGTTTGTTCTCACAGTATACATGGGAGCACTGAACAAATTCTAAACAAGCGTTGTTTCTCAACTTCAGTTATTCAAATGCACATTTGAATGCACATTTGAATGCACATCATGCGTGCTCGGATGAAGCAGAAAAACCCCTTCCTGTCGCAGGACAAGAAGAGGTCTCCTTAGCTAAATTAATTAGTCAAACTACTGATGCCTTTGTACACTTAAACTTTGGATTCAAGCGTCTCCAGATACTCGGAGATTTGAGCAGGTGTTTTAGCCCATTTGCTATGCAGATGTGCGACTTTCTTGCCGTTCTGGAAGACGAGCAGGCTTGGAATGCCGCGTACACCATTCTCTTCAGCAAACGGCTGGAACTTTTCTGCATCCAGGGCATAGAAGGTTTTGTCCGTATGTTGGTCGATAACATCCCCGATAAAACGATCCAGGTTTTTGCAATCCGGACACCAGGTTGTATCAAATTTAATGACGGTAAAACCATCAGAGTTAATTGTATCCAAATATTGCTGTTCACTTTGAATTCTTTCCATATGTCTTCTCTCCCTTATATGTTCCTTTTTTGGCTGATCTTCATTGTACCTCGTATAGTTACAATTGAAAATAGGCTTAATGGAGTTAACGATGCTGCTTGTACAGAATAGCGGGACTGAGCTCTCGTATTTCCTGAATTTCCGCAGCGGTGAGTTCAGGCGAATTCGAAGCAGCAACATTATGCAACAACTGTTCTCTTGAACTGGCACCAGGGACAACTGCTGCTACGGCAGGATGGGATAACGCGTAGCGAATAGCCGTCTGAGCCATACTGCGTTGGTCTGTAACAAGACGACTTAGCCCTTGCCGAATGGTATATAGTTGCTCTGGCGTATAGTCCAGATAACCTTTGTCTGCCTTGGCAGATCCGGAATCGGCAAGCACACCGCTAGCTACTGGTCCACGGGCAATTACGCTGATCCCCTTTTGTTCCAATAAAGGCAGCACTTCTTCTTCCGCTCTGCGGTCAGCAATGCTGTACTGGTTCATCACACTGACGATGGCTGCCCTCTTTACATACTCCCGAATCACATTGGGACGAATGGAGGAAATTCCGTAATATCGGATAAGTCCTTCCTTCTTCAGTTCCTCAAACGCTTCGATCGTCTCTTCGATGGGGTCGTCCAAGGTCCCGCCATGTAGCTGATACAGATCGATGTAATCGGTCTGCAGACGCTTCAGACTTTCATGTACAGCCTGCTTAATGTAGGCTTTGGACGGGTCCCATGACCAGCCCTCTTTGCCAGGCAGACGACGATTACCTACTTTGGTCGCCACAATGACTTGGTCCCGACGCCCTTTAATAGCTTGTCCTACAATCTCTTCATTACGCCCTTCGTCATACAGATCGGCTGTATCCAACAGATTGACCCCATGATCCAGAGCCTCATGAACCAGGCCCACAGCGTGCTCCATTTCAGTTCCAAGTGACATACATCCCAGCCCAATCTCAGACACCATCAGTTCGGATGTACCCAGACGATTTTTCTTCATATGTGCATCTCCCTCCATACGTTCTGCAAGTATCCATTGTATCATTCTTGCTGGCAAAAATCGCATGCCTCACCGAAACAAAGGGTAGTTTTCAACTGCACAAAAAAACCTGGAACGACTTCATCTCCAGGTTTCTCGTGATCATCATTTAAATTCAATCGATAAACGAACTATCGCAATCTATTTCACTTCCACACGTGGTCTGTTTTTACTTGTTCCATTGGACGAATTGGGGTTTTTCATCATACCCGAGACAGTGCTAAACAGCTTATCTCTTGCTTGTTTGTTCCTCATCAGATAAGTCACACCTGCGCCGATAGCCGTCATGAGTATTCCTCTTCTTTTAGACATGTGCTTCTCCTCCTTCAGGATAAATGTACATCGTGTCTTGTTTGACAATTACCCTGTGGGAGCAAAACGAAACGAAGTACAGGCTTGATCGCAGAAAAAAAGATGACCTCCGAATTCAATTCAGCGGTCATCTTCCAATCGTCCTGTTGAAACATCAACCGCACGAGATAAATCATACAAGCTTTCGTACAATCAAGACAAACGTCCATGTCCAATTAATCAGATGGCGTTGCCACATGGGTCATTTCTTCATGTTTGTAGGTCGAACCATCGGCGGTCAGATAAAAGTGTCCGATGGGATGCAGATCTTCATCCAATTCGTAGACAAGCGGAATGCCTGTCGGGATATTGAGCGCCATCACGTCTGCTTCGGACAATTGGTCCAGATGCATGACGAGTGAACGAAGCGTGTTCCCATGCGCAGAGATCAGCACTCTTTTGCCAGCAGACACCATCGGTTTAATCTCCGCATTCCAGTACTCCAGTACACGCTTCGAGGTATCCATCAGGTTCTCCGTAAACGGGATGGTGCATCCGAGCCGCTTGTACTTGTCCAGATCCTGCACATATCGGTCATCGGTTTCGTCCAGTGCCGGGGGAGATACGTTCACGGATCGTCTCCATTCCTTTACTTGGTCTTCCCCATACTTCAGAGCAGTCTGCTGTTTGTTCAGTCCTTGCAGCGCACCATAATGGCGTTCATTCAGCTTCCAAGTCTTCGTAATGGGAATCCACATGAGGTCCATTTCATCCAGCGCAATATCGAGTGTTCGGATAGAACGTTTCAGCACGGATGCATAGGCGTAATCAAAATCAAATCCCTGTTCCTTCATGATCTTCCCTGCTTTACGTGCTTCTGCGTAACCATCCGTCGTCAGATCCACATCAGTCCATCCGGTAAAACGATTCTCTACATTCCACATGCTCTGTCCATGGCGAATCAAAACAACTCTGTACATAAACGTGAACCCTCCTTCCATGGAAACATTACCCACAAGTCAAACTAATTAGCACAGTGAAACGTTCATCACATTAATAATATGGTGCCATCATCAGGTATACTACGACACCTGTAGAACTGACGTACAGCCAGATTGGCATCGTCCAACGTGCAATTTTGCGGTGTTTCTTCAATTGATTCGTCCAACCCCACACAAGTGTGAACAACGCCAATGGAACAATCAGGGCTGCCAGTATACTATGGGTAATCAGAATGAAGAAATAGATCGAACGAATGATGCCCTCGCCGCCGTATTTGGACGTCTCTGGTGAGAGGTAATGAAACGTCAGATAGGTCACGAGGAATAACAGTGTTGTTGAAAATGCAGCAAGAATAAATCGTTTGTGCAGCTTCACATTCCGCTTAATAATAGCAATAAGCGCTGCGAGCAGGAATATGAAGGTAAAGCTGTTAAACACGGCATTAAACCGCGGCAACACCGTAATATCAAAGGTTACATCACCTTTGTAACCAATCGACGGTGCGAAGAACAATAATAAAATAATGACATTAGCGAGAATGGAAATCGTGATAATGATGCCTGCGAAATTTTTATTACTCGTCGGGGATGGAATGTTCGGTTCCCTTTTGTTATTTTTACCCAATGCAAAATCCTCCTCATATCCTAACATCTATGTTCTATATCATTATATCTCGGCAATTCCGGGCTGTTAAGTGACAACACTCTGAACAAAAGCCGCTGCGCCCCACTATAAAATGCCCCTTTATGGCCGTTTTCAATCAAATCCAAACCGGCTCCCATTTACCCGAGTCCGTATTTGTGGTATAATTAATGCAATTAATCACATACGCGTTGAAAACTGGAGGAGCCTGTCACCAAGGGCCCCTCTTTGTCTTTTTTCAGGCACAGAACGGCACTTTCTTAATGCCTTTCTGTGCCTTTTTGTCTTTTTGAAGCGGAGGATGGATCGCCCTTGGGCTGGTTAACCTATAGACGCTACTACTGGAGGGGAGTACACCTATGGAATTTATTTTGGTTCTTGCACTTATTTTAATCTTTACCAAACTTGCTGGTGATCTATCCGTAAGATTGGGTCAACCATCGGTTCTGGGGAAACTGATTGTGGGTGTCATCCTCGGGCCTGCAATTCTCGGTTGGGTTCAGCAAAGTGATTTCGTGCATTATATGGCTGAGATCGGGGTATTGCTGTTAATGTTCATTGCCGGACTGGAAACCGATCTGGAGCAGTTAAAGAAAAACTGGAAGGCGGCCTTTGCCGTAGCGGTCGGCGGTATTATTTTGCCTTTTATCGGCGGGTACGGTTCGGCCATAGCATTTGGTATGTCACAGACACACGCGCTGTTCTTTGGACTTTTATTCTGTGCTACTTCCGTCAGTATATCGGTTCAGACGTTGAAGGATATGGATCAACTCAGCTCTCGTGAGGGTACAACCATCCTTGGTGCAGCTGTCGTAGATGATGTCCTGGTCGTTGTCATTCTTGCCGTTATGATGAGCTTGCTGGGTACTGGTGGAGGAGACACTTCGATTTCTCTGCTTATCGGCAAGAAGCTGTTATTCTTTGTGATCATCATCGCTGCTAGCTGGTTCCTTGTTCCACGCATCATGAAGTGGATGGCACCACTGAAAGTAACCGAAACCGTCATTACTGCGGGACTAATTATTTGTTTTGGCTTCTCCTACTTTGCAGAGTGGATGGGTGTTGCTGGAATCATTGGAGCATTTGCCGCTGGCATCGCCATCTCCCAAACCAACTTCAAACATGAAGTCGAAACCAAGCTGGAACCAATCGCCTACGGAATTTTTGTTCCAGTGTTCTTTGTAAGTATTGGCTTAAATGTCACCTTTGATGGCGTGGGTTCACAAATTTGGTTTATTGTCGTTATCAGTCTTATCGCCATTGTTACCAAACTTATCGGTGGTGGAGCTGGTGCACGACTGACCGGATTTAATATGTCATCTTCATTGGCCATTGGCTCAGGAATGATATCAAGAGGTGAGGTTGCCTTGATTATCGCTTCAACGGGACTTGCTTCCGGATTGCTTGATCCGGAATACTTTACCAGCGTTGTGATCATGGTTATTATTACAACACTGGTCACGCCACCGCTTCTCAAAATCACCTTTGCACGCAAAAAAGGGGAAAAGCAAGTCGAAAGAGGAATTGAAGAATCTCATTTGAGTGGGTAACTGTAAAAGAGTATCTCTGGATAGCTTACCTTGCATTGAAATCATTGCTCATATGAAACTATACTTGCTTTTAGAAAATGCAATACACTGGTCGTAAAGTACACGCCGCTTTGATCCATTCTTCCTTCAACACGAAGGTTGGAAATGGTCAGAGCGGCTTTTTGTATATTCACAAAGTTATCCGTCCGTAGCCATTACTCATTCAAGTTCGCTAAACTCATAGAAAAACAAAAAAAGACCACCTTACACTCAAGAGGTCTTCCATCCTTGCCTGTTGTTACAACAGGCTGTCCCATTTTAAGTTAACACGCCAACATAAAAACCAATCGAGATAAAGACAACACACCAGACGAATGCACCAATGCCCGATACAACTACGTACCTGCCAATTGCCATCTTGCTAATCCCGGAGAAACAACACATCAGATGACGAATGCCTGGAATGAAGTAACCTAGGATGATGGACCAATACCCATATTTGAGGAACCACGACTCCACCCTGCTGAATCGTTTGGCATTAACGCCAACCCACTTGCCGTATTTTTCAACCAGCGGCCTGCCCGCTTTTTTGCCAATCATGTAGCTAAGCAGCCCTCCGGTAAATGCGCCACCAAAACTGACGGCGATGGATACGGAGTAATTCAATACCGAGATGGAGGCGAGATAACCGACAAAAGTCATCATCACCTCATCCGGAATCGGCATGCCAATAACGCCGAGAGCCAGTAGTCCGTATATTGCGAAATAACCATATTGACCAATAAATTCTTTTGCAAATTCCATACTGACTCGCTCCTTATTTCGGTTCCACAATATCCTTCTCATGTGAGGCTAACACTTGTTTTAGAGACGGGAATCGGATTTGGCTCACCATGAGACCGGATAATACAATAATGACAAGATAGGCTACACCATGTGTGAAATAAGGACTCCAGAGTGCGAAAAAGGACATCAGACCTCCCGCAAATGTAATCGGCATTCCGACAAAACCACTGCTTGCTGTCTTCTGACAGTTATAACGGGCCAGACGCAAAGCACCGCAAATCGGAAACAATGCAGTCAGTGCCATCCCCAGCACACTCACTTCAATCATGGAATTCAGGTACAGAATCAGCACGGGTGCTGTTCCGAATGAAACTACATCCGCAAGCGAGTCCAAGGACTTGCCGAACTCACCCTCACAATGCAATTTACGAGCCGCATACCCGTCAAACAGATCAAAGAACATCGCTACCCATATCATCATCACAGCCAGGGCAAATTCACCATGAATAGCCATAATGACTGCCAGCATGCCTGAACTCAGATTCCCCAAGGTTAAAATCGATGGTAAAGACTTCATAATATTTGACTCCCTTTCGTACTAGGCTTTAGGAAAAATAATATAAAAACGGACTCCATCCGGTGTATTCTCCACTCCATAACTGCACCCATGCAGATCAAGAATCTGCTTCGCAATGGCCAGACCAAGCCCGGTCCCCCCCATTTTACGATTACGTGAGCGCTCTACCCGATAGAACCTCTCCCATATATACTGCCGCTCAGCTTCAGCAATGTGCTCACCCTTGTTTTCAATGGAAATATGGACAAAACCTTCACGCCTGCTAATCTCAATAGTTATATCGGTATGTGGTATCGCATGACGTATAGCATTCATCATGATATTGAAAATAACTTGCTCCAGCTTGCTTCGGTCACCCTCAACCGTCTGTTCTGTTGTGGATACAAGCACTACATCCAATCCTTTGTCCTTTAGTTGCGGACCCAGACGGCCAGCGATATCTTCAATCATGTCAGCCAGTGCAACAGCATCCGTATTCAATTGAACCGCTGAGGATTCCAGTCGCACCAGATCCAGCATCTCTTCAACCATCGTTTCCATTTTGATCGTCTCATCGGCAATGATCTCAATGTAACGCTCCCGTTTGCTCTCACTGACGCCATCCTTCAGCCCTTCAGAATATCCCTTAATAATGCTGATTGGTGTCTTAAGTTCATGTGATGCATCGGCAAAAAACTTGCGCTGACGCTGTTCAATCTCCTGCTTCATTTCCATATCTGTACGCATCTGC
Source organism: Paenibacillus sp. GM1FR (assembly GCF_002803315.1). Taxonomy (NCBI): domain Bacteria; kingdom Bacillati; phylum Bacillota; class Bacilli; order Caryophanales; family Paenibacillaceae; genus Paenibacillus; species Paenibacillus sp. GM1FR. The sequence goes on from NZ_MKZL01000066.1 coordinate 140,841, forward strand.
GTGTTGGCCTGCCTCAGCTCTTCCAGTGTCTGACCCAAGGTTCCCGATAAGGCATTGAGGCTGTTAGACAGACTCCCGATCTCATCATTACGCCGGATGGGTGATTTCACCGTGAAATCCAGCGTAGACATTTTCTTGGCGACATGGTTCAAGGCCAAAAGCGGCTTCGTTATAATTCGGGACAGGAGCAACGCCAGCAACAGAATCAATATAAATGCCCCTATGCCAAAATACGCATAGAACAAACGTGTTGCCTCATTCGCTTCCCTCATCTCCTGTAGAGAGGTGAGCGAAAAGATCAGTTGTTGCTCGGGTCCGGAACGATGCACTGGAGCAATGGTGATGACATTGCGAACACCGCTCCAGCTATCCATCCATTCTTCATTGAGCATTTTGCCATTCGCCAACGCAAGTTGGTCTTCGGTGGACAACGGGAACCGGCTATCCAGTGCTTGCACCAGCAGTCCCTGCCTTTGACTCCACGTTGCCAGATTGGGAAGAACGACCTCGGTCAATACGCCTGACCATTCCTTTACCGGTTCAATCGATTCCTGAAAACTTTCTGTTCCCCATGCGGCAGAAGTGGCATCTTGGATTTTGAATGGATAGACCATGGATTCGCTGGCCGGACCTTTCACCGTCAATTCTTGCCCATATTTCAGATGGGATGTGATCCAGCCAGCATTCTCACTATTGATAAACAAGGACAAGGACACTTTCACGTGACTTCCATCCTCTTGAAGCAACGTAATGTGGAACGGGTCATTAACCAATCTTCCGGTATTCGTCAAAATGACCAGATGTGATTGATTCTGACGCATGAACTTCCCGGTCTCCTTGGCTAGCTGTAAATCACTCCAATGCCCATTGGAGTATTGCTGTTCGAACTTGGACAGCTTTTTCTTCATACTGCTGACCTTTTGATGCTGATAGAAGTCGGGGAACCAGACCAACTGAGCAAAAACCGTCGTCCCATATAGAAGTACCAGACATCCTGCCATGACCAGGAAAAGCTTCATCGTTACGCCATTTCTTCTCATGCTTCTGCCTCGAAACGATATCCAGTACCAATCACCGTCCGGATACACTTGGCTTCATCACCCAATTTGCTGCGCAACTTCTTGATGTGGGTATCTACAACACGTGAGTCCCCTTCAAAATCAAATCCCCAGATCCGATTCAAAATGGCATCCCGGGACAACACAATGCCTGCATTACGTACCAAATAAAGCAACAGATCATATTCCTTTGGTGCAAGTTCCACTTCGATTCCGTCCTTCTCCAGACGTCTGGCCCATGGATCAAGGGTTACCTGTCCGAAGCGAATCACACCCTGCTCTCGTCCAAATGCACCTTCAACACGCTTCATTAATGTCTCTGCACGTGCAACCAGCACACGTGGACTAAACGGCTTGGTAACGTAATCGTCTACGCCCAGCTGAAATCCATGAATTTTATCGTCATCCTCGGACCGTGCAGTCAGCATGATAATAGGTACGGTGGATTGGGATCGAATATGCCCACATAACGTCCATCCATCCATTTCAGGCATCAAAACATCCAGAATAACCAGATCTACCTCATGCAGAGCCAACAGTTCCAGTGCCTGTACTCCATGTTCTGCTTCTATGACGTTCCATTGTTCTTTTATGAAATAATCGGCCACAATCTCACGAATGCGGCTTTCATCTTCCACCAGAAGCACTGTTCTGATCATGGCCGACTCTCCTTTTAGATTTCTGATGATAACATACCTATTCCATGTGTCGTTCATGTGTCCACACATGTTTTGGAATGCTCCCATGATATATACGATTAATATAAGCCAAAAGTTACTAGTTTTTATAAAAATTCGCATAAAAAAGAAGCCATCAACGAGCAAGCTCCTGCTCATTGACAGCTACTTGAATGAAATCGAAGTGTGTTATCCAGAATTGATGCGCTACTGCGCGCTCCCTGGCAACACTTAACGTTGTTGCTCCAGACGGTGTGCCACATGCAGTGTCGGGCCAACAAAACGGTTTAGCGGGAATCCGCCGGCAATCGCTTTGGTCACGAAGGCTTTACCTTCACGAACAGCCTCTTTCACTGAAAGACCACGAGCCAATCCTGCGGTAATCGCCGCAGACGTTGTGCAGCCCGCACCATGAGTATATCCGGAGCCGACAACATCGGCTTCAAACCATTCGTAGTTGGTTCCATCATAGAGTAGATCCATTGCTTTACCCGGGCTAATGACACCTCTGTCCTTGATCAGAACATGTTTCGAGCCATGGGCATGAATTGCTGCTGCCGCTGCTTCCATTTGTTCCTTGGAGCGAATAGGTCCGCTCTTCGCCAGTTGGGATGCTTCGAACAGATTAGGTGTAACCAGATCAGCACCTGGCAACAGGAATTCGATCATCGCTTCCGTATTTTCCGGTTGCAGTACTTCGTCTGTACCTTTGCAGACCATTACCGGATCGATAACGATCTGTGGCAGACCGCTGCGGCGAATATGTTTTGCTACCAGTTCAATAATATCTACAGAACCGAGCATACCTGTCTTCATTGCATCGAAACCGATGCCGTCCAGAACCGTGCGAAGCTGCGCTTCAACCACATTTAATTCAACAGGAAAGACCTGGTGATCCCATGTTTCGGGCTCCATTGCCACAACCGTAGTCAGTACGGTCATGCCATACACACCCAGCTCCTGAAAAGTTTTCAAATCAGCTTGAATACCTGCACCGCCGCTCGTGTCCGAACCAGCTATTGTTAATGTTTTTGGAATCGTCATGGTAGTTGCATTCTCCTTCGTGTCTCAGTTGACATTATCCTATCCCTTGTACGAGCGGATGTCAATGGCATCTGAAGCCATACAGAGCATGGTTTTCCGAATGATTCAGTTCACATCTTTTGTCTCCAGACGAACCATGGACATCGAAGCAATCCATATCCCTATTGCTCCAAGGGTCAGAGGAATAATAATAAGAGAATGAATGGAAACTTCCGACCCGTTGAATCCGGAGCAGACAATCGAAACCAGCAAAATGGACGAGACCATTGTAGTTGTAACAGAATGCTTACGCATACCGAAGAATAGGGGAATGAGTGCCATACACGCAGCCGATAAAGAACTTATACTGTACTTCACCAGAAGTCCCAATATATCCCGATTCGTCAGTGATTCAGGAATGAAGGAGTAGAATTGATTAACAATCAACAATAGTGAGCCCATGAACAGATCGTTAACCATAATCATCACAAATGTAAAACCAAACACGATAATCAATTTGGCAGCGATGATTTTATGACGCTGGATGGGATAGGTGAACATGACGTTCATCGTTTTATTTCTATACTCACTGATCACCAGCTTGGATAATAAAGCTCCTGCAAATATGATAAAGGTCGCTCTCACAAACGTATCAATAATCATAAAGGCGGTCTGGTAATCGGCATAGGCATAATCTTCTGCTCCCACATCCACGAATCCAATCATGATCAGGAAAAGAAGAATGGCTATGCTGGCAATACCTGCACCTGCAAAATTACGTGCAAAACGGTGCTTCCGCATCTCAAGTCTGATTAGTTTAAGCAACGTCTTCATCCCCTTTCACAAGCTTCATGAAGTGTTCTTCCAGGGAATGAGCCCGTTTGGATATCGATTCGATCTCAATGCCGTGTTGGATCAGCTTGGTGTTCAGTTCTGATGGAATAATTCCCGGATCATAGATGCGTAACGTTTGGTCGTCAACCAGTTTATAATTACTCAAACCAAGCTGGTGTTCAATGACATAGGTCGCTTTGCGGATATCCACCGCCTGTAACTCGATGTACTCATTTTGACTTCCACGAATGCTCTCCATCGATACTTCCTCCACCAAACGACCGCCGCGAATGACACCAACTGTGTCCGCAATCTGCTCTATCTCGCCAAGAATGTGACTGGAGACCAACAGGGTAATGCGATACTCATTACTAAGGCGCTTGAACAAATCTCGCATCTCCCGGATCCCTACAGGGTCCAATCCGTTGATCGGTTCATCCAGAATGAGCAGTTCAGGTGTGGTTATAAGTGCACGAGCCAGTCCCAGCCTCTGCTTCATGCCCAAGGAGAAGTCCTTGACCGGTTTCTTGCCTGTATCCTTCAGCCCTACCATTTCCATCGTATTGTCGATGATCTTTTTGTTGTGAAACCCCATGTATTCACAGTGAAGTTCCAGATTCTCGCGAGCAGACAGCCTATCGTAGAAAAAAGGATATTCAATAATGCTGCCCATTCGCTTCAGCACTTCATAAGAGGTCGGCGTAAGCTTCTCCCCAAACAGTTCTATCTCCCCTGTGGTTGGTTTGACGAGATTGGTGAGCATCTTCATGATGGTTGTTTTACCAGCACCATTTGGACCGAGGAATCCATAGATCTCACCTTGCTTAATATTCATATTGACGTTGGATACAACCTCCACCCCTTCATATACTTTGGTCACATCTATTGTTCGTGCGATATAATTCATCGTCCTTGTTCTCCTTTACGTCCCCTGTCCGGGTTCCTATATCTATATTGTAAAGAGAAAAGTCTTCTTTTTTATTAATCAAATCTTACAAAAACCTTAAGTCTGACCGGACACGCCAACGCAGGGTCTACCAAGCCTTTAAGGTAACCGAGAATACAGTCCGTTGATGTGGCACACTATGCAAGTGAATACTTCCACCCATCCGCTCAACTAGCCGTTTCGTAATGGTCAGACCCAGGCCACTGCCTTGATAGAGTCGATTGCGGGAATCCTCCAGTGTATACATGCGTTCAAACACACGGCTATGCTCGCTCTCAGGAATCCCTTTTCCCTGATCCCAGATCTGTAACGTCACAGGTGCACCTATTGAATGATCAAGTGAAAGTCCCAGTACCTTACCCTCTGCTCCATATTTCATTCCATTGGTAATGAGATTATCCAGCACACGGTCCAATGCTTCTTCATTCGCTTGCACGAAGAGATCACCATCAGGTATCTCCAGCTCCACGTGCAACCCCAGATTCGTCAACATTTCATAAAAGGAAAGCATCTTCAACCGGCATAATTCACTTAAATTCACCCGACTAAGTACCAGTTCCGTATCTCCGGATTCCAGCTTCGCCAGATCAAAAAAGGAATGGATCAAACGCAGCACTTCCTGCGCCTTATCTTGTATTTTCTCCGTCATCATCTTCCGTTCCTGATCGGTCAGTGATGGGCTGTGCAGCAAGGTCTCACTATAACCCAGCACAACGGTGAGCGGCGTTTTCAGATCATGCGAAATGTTGGAGAGCATATTACGCATCTCCTTCTCCTGGTTCGCATAACCGGCCTTAGCGCGGTGCGCATGATCCAACAGCTGGTTCATGTCTTTCAGAAGCTGACTGACTTGTTCATCACTATTGAATACAAGCAAACGCTCAAAGGTGCCTTGATCCAAAATAGCGGATATTTTCTGATGAATATAGGTCAGGTGTTGGTTTCTTTTCCGGAATTTCAACCAGAATACAATGAAGGCAATGGCCAGAATAACTGTTGTACTGGCAAAAATCAGTGTCATCCCTGCTCCGCCTCCAGCTTATACCCGATGCCCCAGAGTGTCTTGATATACTGGGGATCCGAAGGATCTGCCTCCAGTTTCTCACGCAGACGACGCATATGTACGTTAATGATATTTTCGTCTCCATAATAGTGATCGTTCCAGACGGAAGCGTAAATCTGCGCCTTGGTGAACACTTTGCCAGGATGGGTAACCAACAGCTTCAGAATTCCAAATTCCTTGGATGTCAGCTTGACGGGTGTACCTTCACGTTCCACCTCGTACGTCTCCATGTCAACTACGAGTCCTCCAATGTGAATACGTTGATCTTTAGCCACTTCAGCCACAGGCTGAGTAGTATAATTGGCGCGGCGAATCGCAGCTTTGATGCGGGCAGTCAGTTCTATTAACGAGAAAGGTTTGCTCAAGTAATCATCTGCACCGAAGCCCAGACCTAATGCTTTGTCCACCTCCCCATCCTTCGCAGACAGAATGAGCACAGGGACCAGACTGACTGCCCGAATGGTTTGAAGCACATCCATCCCACTTTTGCGGGGCAGCATCAGATCCAGAATAACCAGATCATACACGGGTTGTGACTGGCTGAACTGACGTTCTGCCTCTAAGCCGTCATATGCATAAGTGACGTCGTAGCCCTCTTTTTCCAAGTATGGCCCGACCATCTCACTAATTGAACGATCATCTTCAACAAGCAACAAGCGGTGACTTAACACATGCTTCCCTCCAACATGAACAGTTTTCTTTATTACCTCACAGTTTGTTTGAATTGGCAATGACATACGAAAAAACCTGACAGGAGCACCACTTTGGTATAAGTGTGTTTCCTGCCAGGTCTATGAGTGTCTGTAGATCAATGCTGGTGCTTCTAGTCTCTATATCCGTTCTCACTGTGGATCCAGCACAGTCCAATGGTTCCTGCACCTGCATGAATACTCACCACAGGGATAAACGGCATGATTTCGGTCTTTAATCTAGGCAGCAGAGCTGCAATCTGTTTTTTGATTGTAACAGCTTCTTCCTGATTGTTGGCATGCATAATGCACACATGCTTTACTTTCTCCACATCCAGCTTGAGCATATCCAGCATGCGCTCTTTTGTCCGCTTGAACGTGCGAATCTTCTCATTCACAACCACTTTGCCCTCTTCAAATCGAAGCAGCAGATGGATCTTGAGCAGTTGACTGATGATCAGCTGTGTGCCCGACACCCGGCCACTGCGGTGAAGATGCTGCAGACTGGCCGGTATGAGGTAAAAGGACATGTTATCAATCATCTGTTCAATGTTTACTTTGATCTCGGCAGCGGAACATCCCTGCTTCTGCCATTCCAGTCCTTGCATAATCATCTCACGGTGAGGATAGGCACCTGCCTTCGAATCAATTGCGGTCACCGTCACTCCTGCAATCTCTGCAGCCTGCATGGACGTATGCAGCGTTCCGCTAAGCTCAGTAGAGCAATGAATCGTAATAATCTCATCGTACTTGTCTTTGAGCGACTCATACAGTTCAATGAATTCGCCAATGGGTGGCTGCGAACTGCTCGCACGTGAAGCCTCCGCAAGTTTCTCATAGAACATTTCAGATGTAATGTCATCGGTTTCCCGGTAACATTCCTCTCCAAATACGATGCGCAGCGGTACGATGTAGATATGATTTTGCTCCGCAAAAACGGGATCCAGTGTACTGGTACTATCAGTGACCCATGCAATTTTCTTCATGACATCCTTCTCTCTTGCCGGATTGTTCGTTCTGTATCTTCAATCGTCAAGCACAAGCCCGGCGGTTTATTTAAAATTTGAATATTTCACATTGTAAACGTTTGCGATACTACCTCTCAATTATAAATGAACGGACAGACCGTTGTCTTGTGGCGCAATCATGAACACCCCTGTTAATACCATTATTAGCTAAAAAAATGTCTTGCCTGTGAAGGAATAAATTGGTATGCTGTTGTCCTTCTCTCTTTTTCGCCTTGACTGAAGTGAACGGAAACGCCGTTCAATCCACTTATCGGAGGTGTCACATGCTTTATTTCACTCTGGCTTCCAAAGCCTACTCCCGGAATCTGCAATACCGCGGGGCACACATGGTACATAACTTGGCAAGCGCCATGTTTGGTTACATGTATGCCTGCCTCTGGATCGGCATCGGGGCCGACCATACTCTCGGAGAATACGGGACACAGGGGATGATCAGTTACATTGCGTTCACGCAATCCTCTCTCTGGATCTCGGGTTTTCTCACGAACGGATTGGGTATTCCCTTATCCGTCAGGACAGGGCAGATCGCACTGGATCTGATGAGGCCTGTTCATCTGTTCACCCACCTGATGGCACGCGAATGGGGGCAGATTGCCTACCAGTTCGTGTACAAAAGTATTCCGATCTACCTGCTCTTCTCCATTGTCTTTTCCCTGCATTGGCCCTCAGACGTTTCAACACTATTCTATGCCGCACTTGGTCTTGCCGGCGCCGCATACTTGTCCATCTGTATGAACTACATCATTGGTGCCACGTCGATGTGGACCACGGAGTCCTCTTGGCTTCACTGGGGCAATCACGCGATGATGAATCTGCTGGCTGGTTTTTTCATTCCGCTGGAATGGCTACCGAACTGGCTTGAACAACTTGCCTGGATATCACCCTACCCTTTCCTGCTCTATGTACCTACCCGAATCTATCTTGGTTTCGAAGATGGCTCCTTGTTATGGGGAACCTTGCTTTGGTGTGTCTTTATGACGTTGATCTGTCTTGCCATCACCCAAGTGTTACGTCGTAAAGTGGAGGTACAAGGCGGATGAAGCGAACTTCCTGGTTCAATTTATATAAAATGCTCATTCGAACAAGCATCCGCAGTCGGATGCAATACAAGTTCAATTTCATCATGGCGTCCGTACTGGCCGCTTTAATTCAGATCTCCGAGTTTCTGATGGTTGCTCTCGTGCTGCACAAATTCGGAGCAATTAAAGGCTGGTCCCTCCATGAGATCGGTTATCTCTTCGCCATCATGACGTTATCCAAAACACTGTATCGAACGTTCGGAAACGAAGTTCATCATCTGGAAAAATATCTGGTTAATGGTGAGCTTGATCAACTGTTAACACGTCCCATGCCCGTATTGCTGGCACTGCTGCCGCAAAACTTCCGCATCATGGCTGGGGAAGTCCTGCAAGGCGGGTTCATTCTCTGCTGGTCAGTGGCAGGCATGATGCATAGCGGACAGATTGGCTGGATCGCCATTCCCTTCTCCCTGCTCATTATTCTGACGGGCGCAGTCATTCTCTTTTCCATCGGACTTGCTACCGCCACACTCGGATTCTGGACCACACGTATTGAGGAATTACAGACGATCACTGAAGATGCCGCACGAACGGCTGCCCAATATCCGCTAACGTTATATCCCAAATGGATGTCTGGCATTCTGCTAACGGTGATTCCCGTGGGATTCGTCAACTACATTCCGTCACTTTACCTGTTACGGGGTGAAGGAGGAGCGTGGATTCTTGTTGCTGTTGCGGCGGTTGCCGTACTAAGTTTGGCTGCAAGTCTGCGTTTCTGGCAATTTGGCATGACCAAATATCAAAGTACAGGTAGCTAAGGAGGCGTAACGAATCATGAACATGATCACAGCAAGGCATCTGCAAAAGGAATTCAAAACTCCTGTTATTCGCGAAGGACGTTTCTCCGGTCTACGTACGTTATTTTCACGTGAGTATGTGTCCAAGGAAGCGGTACGCGATATCAGTTTTGATATCGGCCCAGGGGAATTTGTGGGTTACATCGGTCCGAACGGGGCTGGCAAGTCTACCACGATTAAAATGCTGACAGGTATTCTGCACCCAACCTCGGGTGAGGTAAGGCTTGACGGTATGAACCCTCATCAGGACAGGCGCAGGACCGTTGGTCGACTGGGCGTTGTGTTTGGACAGCGCAGCCAGCTCTGGTGGGATCTACCTGTGAAAGATTCATATGATATTCTGGCCGAGATGTACGGCGTGCGTGCCGAGGATAAAAAGAAACGGCTGTCCCAGTTCGCCGAGCTGCTGGACCTCGAATCGTTCTGGGCCACGCCTGTCCGCAAGCTCTCGCTTGGACAACGCATGCGTGCCGATCTCGCAGCTTCCATGCTGCATGATCCCGAACTGCTTTTTCTCGATGAACCAACGATCGGACTGGATGTGAATGCAAAGCGGAACATTCGTCAATTTCTACGTACATTAAATGAAACGTTTGGCAAAACGATTTTGCTGACCACACATGACATGGACGACATTGAGCAGTTATGCAGCCGGGTCATGGTGATTAACCATGGTCAACTGACCTATGACGGCACGATTTCGTCACTTCGCGAAACCATCGGACTACCTACGCTGATTCGGGTAACGTTCCGAGGAGCGTTTCATATCCCGGATGTTGTGTCGTCCGCGATACATATTACAGGAGTGGAAGGGCAGATTGTCACCGTCGAAGTGAACCGGAAGGAATGGAGCACAATGGACATTCTGAAACAGTTGGAGCACTGGGGTGAGATTGAAGATGTAGAGATGAAAGAACCCGATTTTGAAGATATCATTCATCGGGTGTATTAGTCGGCTCATTTTGTGAGGAAATAGGATGAAGACCTGTTCTTACGCCGTTACATGAAAGAGGGACATGGCGTACTGTAATAACGGAGGTGAAGCGTCATGCTTGTGACCAAACATGTCCTTCTAGCATCCACCGTACACGCTACTCCCTACTTCATTGTACGTGGCATGATGCCGGGACCCGTGATGTTCATTACATCCGGGGTTCACGGGAATGAAACGGCGAGTATGGCCGCTGCGCAAAAACTCGCAGATGATATTGCGACAGGTCGTCATGCCATTCAGCGAGGGCTGTTAATTATCGTGCCACGTGTGAACCAGCAAGCCTACGCTAAGAAAATCAGAGGCAAGCCAGATCTGAATCGTACGTTTCCACGTCGTATGTCAGGCAAGGCCAAGCATCCGCTCGCTGCGGCAGTTTTTCAGCTGGCGCGTGAACATCGGGCCGACTGGTGGCTCGATCTGCATGAAGCTAACGGCCTGTCACAGCTTAGTTCACGGGTGCTTGGACAGACGTTGATCACTAATCCCGGCAGTGGGACGATTCCAGCTTGCAGAAGAGTTATCGAACGGATGAATCGGTCGATTGCCATTCATGATCGTCATTTTAACCTCAAGCAGCATGAATTGACGGGATCTGCCCGTACAGCGGCTTCAAGACTATTACAAGCCCGTTCCGTCACAGTGGAGACCTGTTGGAGTCTGAAACGCTCGACCCGTATCAAGTATCAGACGAAGATTGTGCACCATTTTCTGCGTGAAGCGGGTATGTCATGATCAAGACTATTAAGATAGAACGAAAAAAAACCTCCAACAGAGACCGCCCGAAGTACATCCTCAGGTGCTCTCTATTGGAGGTGTTTTTTTATCTCTGCATCATGGCTTCCAGTATTTTATTACCCACGGGATCCAGCGGCATGAGTGGATAAAGGTCTTTTTTAGTTATAAACTTGAATATCGCATCCAGATACTCATCCACAATAGAGGCTGATCCAAAACAATAATTGGACAATAATACAACGCCTATACTCTGTTCCTTATTTATAGCCAAATAACTGGAGAAACCAAATGTTCCCCCGTTATGCCAGAGAATATTCTGATCTAAGAGCTTATCCTTATGCCATCCTAAATATAAGTCCGAATCTCCAATCATTATAGGAACATGACTTTTTTGTATTGCAGAGGCTACCGGATGATCATCATTAAGGTTGGCCTGAACAAATAAACTCATATCGTGAACAGATGACTTGATCGCCCCAGCCCCTGCATGTACACTAAGATCCCAGTGAGGCATCTTTTTCCCCGTTGACGTATGTCCGTCCACAAATCTGCCATTCTGTTCTGCATTCAGCATAGCTGCTGTCTCCGTCATGTTTAATGGACCTGTGATATATTTTTTCAGCAAATCATCATATGTACTGTCTGATACTTTACATAGGATATAACCTAGTAAGCCCACGCCGGTATTGGAGTACTCAAATGAACCCATCTGATCCATATAGTCAGCATCCGATAAAAAAGCAAGTAAATCATCCTCCGTATAATTTGAATACGGATTGTATCGATTTTTCTTCGAGGACAGATTTGTGGCAAGTCTAGGCAATCCAGAGGTATGCGTAGCAAGACTTTTTAAGGTAACCTTATTCAAATAATCGTTTTTAGCGTTGTATATGTACTTGCCAACCATGTCATCCGTAGAAAGCTGCTGTTCACGTTCCAATTCTAACAGAAGGATCGATGTAAAAACTTTGGTTACAGAGCCGATTTCGAACAACCTGTGTTCAGGAGAAGCCACGCTCTTCTTTTTGGGATTGCCCAATGAATGATATTCGATATCTCCCTTTGTAATAACGCCAATCTCAAGATGCAGATGTTTCTTTCCTTTGATGTAACCGGATACAAAACCTTGCAAATCCCTCATAGAAAATGTTACTCCTTTTGTGGTGTGAGTTTCATTATTGAAATTATTGAAATCACGTTAAACACCATTATGTATTGGCAAACTACACTATGTATTCTTTCTAAATCTCCGATTCCCTGCTCAATAGTCCACTCCTGTTTTCTGCTAAACAGGAAAAGAGCCGCGATTACGGCTCTTTCTTCTGCACCCTGAACGATTGAATATAATTGTCGATATCGTCCTCCGGTGTATGCAACAGTCGTGCCAGATGAATCTGCATCTGTTCCAGATGGTCAATATGTGTCTGAATGTCAGTGATGCGTTCGCGTACAAGGGTTTTTAACGTATCCTTTTCCATGTCTTCCTGACTGAGTAACTGTAACGTATCCTGTATTTCCTTTAGAGAGTAACCCAGCGACTGGGCATCCTTAATAAATTTAATCTTCACCAAATAATCCTCAGTATACACCCGATATCCGTTGGAGGAACGACGGGGAGCAGGAAGAATTCCACTATCTTCGTAATAACGGAGGGTTGCCATACTTACACCGGTACGCTTGGCCAACATTCCTCTTGTCATGGTTTCCATACCTACGCCTCCATCCTTCTGCAGATTTATTGTGTTTGTTCGTTGCGTATCTTAGTATATGTGGCATCATAGGTGGCCTCGGGAAATTGTGCTGAAGACCCTTGCAGCAATGGCTGCTCTTTCCCTTTCAGATAACGGTCAAAGAATGCCAGCGCATAGGATCTGGTTATATCCACATTATGTTCTGGCGTCATGCCTCTGGCAAACATTTTCGGTGAAATTAACGAAATATCCGTAAAGCTTTGATGAAATAAATTCTCCACTGTCAGATAATAGGTATCATTAAGACTGTTTGACATCACCCGATCCAAATCAGGCTCAAACTCGGGATAAAATACTTTATCCTTGGCAGTGGCGTCCGGGTCCAGACTTTTGGCTGTCCCACCCGACATGATATACATAAACGGCTGTTTCAAGGCTGTTGTGGATACTTTACCCCAGAAACCGCCTTCCAAACTAAGTCCTGCTTTGAAACGGTCATCCTGAGCCAGCGCTTCCGCCGTGGTTGCACCGCCGTAGGAGTGACCAAAGATACCGACAGAATCCAGATCAAGCTTGCCTTCGAGCAATTGATTCGGATCATGTGAATTCCACTGTGTGAGAGTGTCCAGTACAAAGCTTGCATCCTCTGCACGAATACCTATACCTTTTATATTATATTGATATAGTTCTTTGGAGGTTGGGAAGTCAGGGTCCGGCTGATAAGAAGCGACATCGCCATCCGAGAATGTAACTTGTGCAGATGTATACGGATGGTCGATACCAACCACAATGTAGCCGTTGCTCACAAGTTCCTCAATCGCGGTCATACTTTGAAAGCGAGTAGAACGTATCCCTGGTGAAAACAGTAAAACAGGATACTTGCTCTGTGCGGCAGATACCTCGGCACCTTTAACAACATGCGTCGGAATCGTGTCAAGGTAACTGAATACCACTGGTGGAATACCAAATACCAGGCTGATCGCCTCTCCCAATTCGGCAGGATAATGCTCTAGCGGCAATCCTTTGGCTGTTTCCTGATCTACAGGATACCAGACATTGATCATGAGTTCCCGCTTGTCGCCCGGTTCAACCGATTTCGTTTCTTCCCGGGAATCATCCGTTAACTGCTGCGAAAAGGTTCCTATGGCAAATGAACCCGTCGATTCGGGCATCGTGAATGCAGGGAATAACGACGTCAACACCATTGTACCTGCACTAAGAGCCAGCACCAGAATGGATGCCAAAATGGTTTTGAACCACGATCGACGTTTCTGTTTCTGTGTATTCTGAATATTGCACCGTGACTTCCATAATTGAACGGACAATACAATCAGTAAAACAAAGGCCACGATATAGGTAGGCATCAACTGCAAACGAAAATGATCCATTCCCCCATGCAAAAGGATAGCCAGTGCCAGTGCCGACAACGTACCGCCCCCCACTACCCGATGTTTGGGAGCCACCCAAATAACCACTGCGCTAATAACTGTCACGATTACCAAAATCCATTCTAAAATTCTCATTATTCAGCCTCCAATGTTTCTTGATAAAAAAAGAATAAACCTTGAAGTATACTTCAAGGTCAAGGCTGAATTATAGATAGAATTTTATCGTGGAATTCGTAAATCCCATTTGCGAAGTTCAGTCAACATACACGTTCCAGACGAGAAAGCCTTGATACCTGTTGAGTTCGACGCTGGGTAGATCCGCCCTGTCATGACCTGCTCTCCCTGCTGAATGAACACCTCAACGGAGCTGACATCCATAAAAATATGAAGTTCCAGTTTCCCGTCAAGCAGTTCCACTGTCGCAGCTCGTTCTCCGCCCGGCCCTTGTCCGGCCTGCTCGCGATTTAAGCATAAACGACGCTGCTCTACATCATAGGAAATTACGGTTTCTTCATCCTCACCCGTACGCAGTTTCAACCCGAAGTGTTGTGCCTGTTCCGCTTCGAATACAGCATACAGTTCGTAACGGTCTCCACTGATTCCAAGATCAAAATCATGTTCATCACCATTTAAATGTATACCATACTGCTCGGTGCCTTCCGACCTGTACTGTATAAGTTCGGAAAGAGGCTGGAATATCAATCGTTCTCCCCTACGAATCAATTGTCTTGGCAACGTCATCGCTCCAGCCCAGGCATCGGACTGTTGTGTCGGGATTTCCGTTTCCCACGTATCCATCCAAGCCACCATGATTCGTCGTCCCTGTGCATCCTCCATCGTCTGAGGTGCGTAAAAGTCGAAGCCACAGTCCAACGGAACGTACTGCTCGTACTTCAACACACCCTGGTCTTCATCCAGCGTTCCCATCATATAAACGGTCGAATGCAAGTTGCGATAGTTATCTCCCTGAGCAGGCATGCGTTGCGGAGACATGATCAGAATATCTCGGCCATCCAGTGTGAACAGATCGGGACATTCCCAATTGTCGCCAAGCGTCCCGTCACTCTGGGCCATAATGTTGACATAACTCCAATCCAGCAAGTCCGTTGAGCGGTATAACAGAATGACACCTTTGCCCGCAGCATCATTCGATCCAAGGACGCAATAGTACACACTGTTTCGTTCAAACACTTTCGGATCACGGAAGTCCTTCGGACTGGTATGCTCCGGAATCTGATCCAGCCGAATGACCGGATTCATCGTGCTTTTGACAAAATCAATCCCATTGTCCGAGACAGCGATATTCTGTGTCTGCAAGTAATCGTTATCCTTGTCAGGTCCAGTCACGACATGTCCCGTGTACATCAGCACCAACTTGCCATCCTGCACGATTGCACTTCCGGAGAAACAGCCTCCACTGTCGTAGCTCTGATCGGGCGCCAGTGCAACAGGCAGGTAAGACCACGTAACCAAATCACGGCTCACCGCATGGCCCCAGTGCATCGGCCCCCATACCGGTTCATAGGGATAATGCTGATAGAACAAATGATACATCCCACCGAAGTATATGAAGCCGTTGGGATCATTCATCCAGCCCACCTCTGGCATCAAATGATAGGCCATTCGATAGGTTGGATCAACCTGATGTCGATGCTCCTTGATATATGCGTTGGCCCGGGCGAGTGTATACCTCTCCTTCGTTTGAGCCGAAGAACTCGTCAGTCCAAGGTCTGTCTCTTGCCTTGTGTCTATTTCCTGCTTCTCGTGTCGTTCCTGGTTCATATGTCCTTCACTCCTGTCTCTCTCTATATCACCCGACTGAACTTATTTGATTGCCCCTTGCATGACCCCCTGAATAATGTACTTCTGCGCAAACAGATAAACGATCAGGACAGGTAGCAGGGTCAACACCAGACCAGCCATCAATGGACCGTAATCCACTGTATATGTCCCATAAAAATAAAACGTGGACAACGGCAGCGTACGCTGCTCGGATGAAGTCAGTACCAGAGAAGGCAGCAAAAAATCATTCCATATCCACAATACATTCAGCACGCTAATCGTTACGGTTGTTGGCAGTAACACTGGCAGTACGATACGGAAAAAGGTCTGCACTCTGCCGCAGCCATCCATTAGAGCCGCTTCTTCAAGCTCCAGGGGAATACTTTTGATAAAGCCATGGTAGATAAATACGGCGAGCGGACTGCCAAAGCCAATATACATGTAGATCAGCGACCACTTGTTATCCAGCAGGCTGAGCGAGCCGTATATTTTAACCAATGGAATCATAATGGCCTGGAACGGAATAATCATCGCAGCTACCATCAGGAAAAAGAGATACTGATTCACCTTGCTTTTGTGACGAACAAAGTAATGGGCTGTCATCGCCGCAAAAAGAGCAATCAGTAATACACCTGCAATGGTAATGAGCAACGAATTGCTGAATGCGGATACATATCCCATTTTGTCAAACGCATTGACGTAATTATCGAATTGAAAGGAGCTTGGCAAGCCCAGCGGATCGGAGGTAATTGCCTGGTTAGCCTTGAACGAATTGACGATTAGAAGCACAAACGGAAATACAAACAAAATCATCACAATGATTAATGCAATAAACTTCATCCAGTTGAGAATGCGCGATTGTCCAGCCATCATGCCTCGACCTCCAGTTTTTTGCTGAAATAGACCTGGAGCAATGTAATGGCGGCTACAAGGATAAACAGAACAAAGGCTTCCGCCTGACCCAATCCGTAGTCACGAGCAAGAAAGGCCTGCTCATAAACATGCATGGATACCATCTCTGTGCTCTTGAAGGGCCCGCCACTGGTCAAAGAGACGTTCAGATCATACACCATGAATCCCCGTTGCAGTGACAAAAAGATGCATACAATAAACGAAGGAACCATCAGTGGCAATACAATGCGCGCCAGCATTTTGCGATTACTTGCCCCATCAATGCTGGCTGCCTCCATAACATCCTTCGGCACATTCATCAGTCCTGCAATGTAGATAACCATCATATAACCGGCATACTGCCAAACGGTCACCACAACGAGAGCCCAGAACGCTTTATCCGGATCAGCCAACCAAGAGGTGGAGAACAGCGTGAGATTCATTTTTTGTCCTGCAAAGACGAGTACCTGATTAAAAATAAACTGCCAGATGAAACCAAGCACGATTCCGCCCACCAGATTTGGCAGGAAAAATCCAGCCCGAAACCAGCCCTGTGCCTTCATTCCCCGAGTTACAACGTAAGCGAGCAGGAAGGCAACCGCATTGGTCAGCACAACGGTAATAAATACGTACTCCAGCGTCATCCCAAATGATTTCCAGAACACGGTGTCCTTGAAC
The DNA here is from genome assembly GCF_002803315.1 of Paenibacillus sp. GM1FR. Classification (NCBI taxonomy): domain Bacteria; kingdom Bacillati; phylum Bacillota; class Bacilli; order Caryophanales; family Paenibacillaceae; genus Paenibacillus; species Paenibacillus sp. GM1FR. The sequence goes on from NZ_MKZL01000066.1 coordinate 158,194, forward strand.
ACACCGATGTAATTATCCCAGCCAACAAAGTTTTGATCTATGGCAATGCCATCCCAGTTCGTAAACGTCAAATAAATACCATACAAAAATGGAATAATCATCACCGTAGCAAACGCAAATAATGTCGGGCCAGTAAAGATCAGGCGGGTGCGCAGACGTGTCCATAATCCTTTTTCGGTCAGCATTGTCAACCTCCACTCTATCCAAATGATTAGCCTGGCGGTTATACCGGAAACAAGTCGAACAGACCTCGTGTGGAAGCTGTATGTTCACCATCTCCGGCGTACCGCAAGTCTCTCTCTATGTGCTGCACAGGGCTATGATTAATTCCTTTATTTCACGTTGCTCCAGTATGCCTGAATTTCACTGGCAAGTCCGGCACGGTCAATGACGTCAGCCAAATATTTCTGCATGGATGCACCCAGTTTGGACCAGTGATCCGCAGGAAGTGTGCTCATTGATTCCTCGATTTTGCCTGCCTTGATGTATTCACTAATGGATTTGCCAAGTGGATCGGTTGGCTCCAATGTAATGTTGCTGAATGCCGGAATAATACTGGCTTGATTCACCAGGAAATCCTGACCTTTTTCGTTATAAACGATCCAGTCCAAAAATTTCTTCGCTGCTTCCTGCTGCGCTGGTGTGCTCTTTTCCTTATCCAGCAATATTCGTTTGGATACGGCAGCAGAGATTTGCGTATTACCGAAATCATCTGGATTATTGCTCACAGGTACCGGGAGGAAGCCATATTTTCCATCTGCTGTATCAAAGCTTGAAATTTGTGGCCATGCCCAGTTGCCCTGGAACCAGATACCTACCTCACCCTTGCCAAGCACTTCAGGTCCACGCTCATAGGTTCCGGACAGTGGAGAAGCCTTGTCAATATTGTAGGTTTTCATCAGATCAAATGTATCTAACAAGCCATTAAACACGGCATTGGAAGCAAGGTCCACTTGACCTGCCTTCAGATCAGTAATGAATTGATCCACCTTCGCACGGTCTGAAGACTGCCCGCCATATGCAAGCCCCAGATAATGCGCACCAAGCGACCAATCCATCGGAGATACAATCAAAGGTGATTTTCCAGTAGCAGCGATCTTTTGGAACAACTCATCAAGCTGTGCAGTGGTCTGTACAGACTTTGGATCGAATGTCCCACCTACCGCCTGATCCAAGACATTCTGGTTATAGATGAATCCATATCCTTCAATAGAGAACGGGAAGGCATAATTTTTGCCATCAAACGTTGTAGCCACTGTACTGTTCTCCACAGCATCCTTCATCCAAGACTCGGATGTGAGATCCAGAACACGATCCTTGAATTTCTCGACATCCCCTGTATCCAGCATCATCATCGTTGTAGGGCTGCCGGAGGCATACAGAGCAGACGCTTTTTCAAACGGAGACTGTCCACTGCCTACGGGTACAATTTCGAGTGTGATATTTGGATTTTCGGCATGAAAGTCTTTAGCTGCTTGTTCCAACTGACTGTTAATTTCCGACTTGGAATTAAGCAAGGTGATTTTAACACTCTCACTGCTGCTACCCTCTGAGGAGGAGTTGGACTCCGTCGCTGCTTTACTTCCACATGCCGACAATACAAGCATCATAATCAATGACAATACCGATAATTTCATCCATCTCTGTTCTCTTTTCATCTTGTTATGGCCCCCGATCAATAGTTTAAAAGGAAACGCTTACAAATCGAATTATAATGTCAAAGGTTTGACATGTCAATCGTTTGACATACGATTTTAAAAAAAATATCGTGCCTTTATTTTTCCGTTGCAAAAGGACGAATATGAAAAAACGACCTGTATCAGGTCGTCTCTCTCTCCACGATGGTAACCGGCAAAATATGCTCCATTTCGATCTTCTCTTCCGCGAGTTGGCGCCGAATCAGATCAATCGCCAGCTTAGCCATGGCCTCCACCGGCTGCCTGATCGTTGTAATGCCAGGCACGGTATACGCTGCCGCACGACTATCATCATAACCTATAATAGCAATATCGTCGGGTACCTTGCGCCCACCTAACACGATCTGCTTCAGCGCATGCACCGCCATTAGATCACTCGTTACAAAGAGCCCGTCCACCTCGGGGTGTTGTGCAAGCAGCTTATCCACCAATTCCGTATACTGATGCTGATCAAACACATTCAGATCGGTTTCATGAATCATGACCGGTTTGACTCCATGAGCCTGCAAGGTATCAACGAAACCTGTCGTCCGGCGATTGGACAGCATTTGCAATTCCAAATTACCGCAGATATGTGCCAAATGTCGTCTGTTCTTCGAGAGCAGCAATTCAGCAGCCATAACCCCTCCCTGATAGTTATCAGATGAGATAAACGGGATGTCTTCACCGATCTTGCGATCAAAGGTCACGATTGGGGAATGCAGATTCATATACTCATCAACTTCCAGTGTATGACTTCCCATAATAATGCCATCCACGCGATTACCCTTGAGCATTTCCACATATTCACGCTCTTTGGAAGGGTCCATGTGGGAATTGCATAACATAATTTTAAATCCATTCTGGTAAGCATGATACTCAACATAGCTAGCCAGTTCTCCAAAAAACGGATGGGATACATCGGGAATAATCAAGCCTATCACATTGGATTGCTTACGCAGAAGAGAACGGGCAATTTCGTTGGGTCGATAGTTCAGTTCGTCCATGGTTTGATACACTTTGTCCCGAGTCTTCTGACTGATATATCCCCGGTTGTTTAATACACGCGAGACGGTAGTTACAGAAACTCCTGCCCTGAGTGCAACATCATGAATAGTTGCCATAACACCCTCTTTTCCTACAACATTCTTCATACCTTTAACATTATAAACCTACTGCTAACCCTGAACCAAACCCTTGCTACCCGCCCGCTGCTTCATTCCGCTACAATTCTCGCTCTCGGCATGCTATGCATAGCTCCGTGCGTAACATGGACCTGTACCACATACGTACCTGGTTCTTCAAAGGTATGCTGGATTTCATACAGCCCTTCCTCTGCCTCAGTAGCCGTAATAGCCCCCTGATTCTCCAGTTCGTCGGCTGTCATCATACCTTGTTCCGGAGAGACAGAAGGCGGATCATCAAGCTCATTCCAGATCTGAAATTGCACATGGTCAGCATGACTTAACGGTGCGTCTCCCTGTGTAAGCTTCACCTGCAACCGTGTTGGTTTATGAAGAGAAGCCTTCTCTGGAACGTCAAGTTTCACTTTGATCATCTCTGGCATCTCGCCTGATTGTGACTGTTCCTCATAAGAGCATCCCACCGTCAGGAGGAGCAGAATTATGAAGGGCATGAACCAACGAGCTTGTCCGCTCATCACCATCTATCCTTTCTTATTAAGAAGATTTTGGTGTCTTGCCGATACCCCACAGCATCACGATGATGATAATAAAGGCGATCAGTGCCAGTAATGGAATCGTGATGAAACCAAACCAGTTCAAATAGTCGGTATAACATGGAACCTTACCGCACGCAACGGCATTACCTGTAGCTGAAAAAATACGCTGGATCGTTACATGATATAACGAAATGCCACCACCGACGAAACTAAGTGGGAGTACGTATTTGGTGATGCCCACGTCATCTTTAAAGTAGGCAATGCCCAGCAAGATGGTTAGTGGATACATGAATATGCGCTGGTACCAGCACAGATCACATGGAAGAAAGCCCTTGATCTCACTGAAATAGAGACTCCCCCCTGTTGCGATAACGGAAACGGCCCAAGCAACAAATAACCGGGTATCCACATTTCTCGCTGGGCGCTCCGATTTTGATGATGTACTCATTCCTCTGTCCCCCTTTTCATTTTGCTTATACCAAATTATCATACATCATTCTAGACTCCATCGGCTATTCAAGCTGTTATGTAGGTCATTACTCGATGATTATACCAAATATTTGAACTTTTGGGTGAATACAAAAAAGCTGCCGTATGGGGCAGCTCTTTTGTTTTAATCTTGTTTCACTCTACTATTACATCGATTTCGTCAGCGTAATGGAGCCATCTTTTTGTGCCCATTTCACGTCCCAGTTCAGAAGTTCAGCAATGAAGCGCAGAGGTACTTGCGTACGTCCATCTTTGTTTACAAATACCGTTGCACCCACATTTTTCTTCACGCCGTTCACTTCCATAACGTTGTTGTTCACCCAGAATTCAAGGGTATCATCACCAGCCATTACCGTTACTTGTTGTGCTTTTTTGTCCCATTTCACCGTTGCGCCAATACCTTCACTCAAGAAACGCAGTGGAATGTATGTTGTGTTTTTCCAAAGCACTGGTGTGGTGTCCATGTTGGTTGTTTTGTCGTTAATTTTCAGCATTTTGCTGTTCAGTTGCATCCACACCGTTGTCATTTCTGGCGCTGGTGCAGGTGTTGCTGACTCTTGGAATTTGTCATTGAATTGAGTCACAATAGCGTTACCCAGAGCTTGACCTACACCAAACATCACTTTGAAGCCTTCACGATTTGTTGTGTAAGAAGCATCATAGTTACCTGCTGCATATTGATTCAATACGTTTTGTACTTGATTTTCATGCGTTGTCAGCGCTTGTTGTCCTGCTGCTTTTGGCAGATTGCCAGCTGTTGCTGAATCCAGGAATGTAGCGAACTCTGTTGTAAATCCATCAATACGTTTCTCTACTGCTGCACGAGCCGCAGCATCGTTGTTTTTAACAGCTTTTACATAGTCGCTTTGCGCGTTAACGTGATTGGTCACCCAAATTTTCTCGAAAGCATTGGCACCATCGTTACCGTAAACGGAAGCAATCGCTGCTTTGAAGTCAGCTGTGTTTCCAGCTTCAGCTGTAATCAGTGCGTTGGAAGCGGCTGTACGTCCATCAAATTCCTCTTGCATTTGCAGAGCCGAAAGCGCAAAGTGTTCGGAAGCCAAGTGGTTGAGTGCAGATCTCAGATCAGCTGCTTTTGTATCCGCTTTGGTATTTTCGAATTTCTCAGGCATTTGTGTAGTAATGGCCGTGGAGAGTGCCTTACTTACGTCGAACATTTCTTTGAAACCTTCACGGTAAGCCTTGTATGCATCAGCGTAATCTCCAGCTACATACTCATCAAATACTTTTTGCACGAGATCTTCATGTACTTTCAGCGCCTGTTTGGCTGCTGCTTTTGGCAACTTGCCTTCGGTAGCTGTGCTCAGGAATGTGGAGAACTCATCCACGAAACCGTTGATGTTTGCCTGTGCTTGTTTGATTCCAGCCTGGTTGCCCATTTTGGTTGCTTTCACCAAATCATCTGTGTATTTGTTATGAGCGCGGAAGATGCGTTCGAATTCTTTGGCACCTGCGTCACCGTATAGGGAAGCGATTGCTGGTTGCATATCCAGTGCATTCTGGTCGAGTGCTTTGTAGGCTGCATCTGCATCTTTTGCTCCGTCATATGCTTTGGCCATTGCCGTTACTGCGAGTGCAAAGTGCTCGGACAACAGGTGGTCCAGGTTTGCTCTCAGGTCAGCCGCAGGTGTGTTCACGGATGCTTTCATCATGGTCATTGGTGTCTGTGGTGCGGCAGCTGCTCCAGCGATCCCCGGCATCAACAGTGTCAAGCTAAGTACAGGTGCGATAAACTTCTTCATCTTCATTTTCATTACGTGTTCACTCCTCGATTATGTTGTGTGTATAATTTCTTTCCTTGTCGTCGTCTTCATAGGGTGTAACGCAGGGTTCTCTATTCTGGATCACTCTGTGGACAAAAAAAATTCACAGCCTTCAGTGAAGAAAGTTGCGAACGCCTGTTATATCAAGGTTTTTTTGAATTAAAAAAATATGAAATTGTAGTGATCTTTCCGATCCAAGACCACATACATACTGTAATATAGATACTTCATTTTCCTTTATTTCTCAACTAAAGCTTACATCAAAGGTTATCCTGAAGTACAATAAAGACATATCATATTATTCGCGAAGGAGGTCCATTCATGACCTGGTTGCCTTATGTTTTAATTGTGGGTATCGCCTTATTTGGAGGTATTGCTACCATGATCATCGGAAATTCCAAAGCCAATCAGACCAGCAACCCCGAATATGACCGCCGCACAAAGCAAAACCTAAGCAAACTTTCCTATGTATACGTTGGTGCGATTGTACTTGGTTTTGGCGGACTAATCCTCTATCTTTTTAACTAAAATGTTTCGATTCGGCAAAGAATACGTTCAACACACCAAGCAGCTTCCGTTTTCGTTCTACATTCTCCGTTTATATACACATGTTTACAAGTTGGAGATAATTCAGAATTATTCTGGATATGTTCGGGGTTTAATATAAAGCCATAAGGGACAGCGAGCCCATTAAACAAACCAAACCCCAACTTGAAGGAGAGATATAGGATGAAAAAAAACATGAAGAAATCCGTAGCAACGATGATGGTACTGGGCATGACATTAACAGGAGCAACGGGTGTATTTGCCGGAACGCAACTGGAGAAAATCTCTGCATACCTTAACCATGGAATCAGCTTTAATGTCGATGGCGCGGCTTACTCACCAACGGATGGCAATGGCAACAAACTTGTGCCAATTACTTATAACAACTCTACTTATCTGCCCGTACGAGCGCTTGCCGATGCACTGCATGTGCCTGTATCCTATGACGGCAAAAAAGGACAGGTCATTATCGGCCAAGCAACAAGCAATCCATCAGCTTTGACAAATGTAACGTATAGCGCAGCACAAAAAGAGGCGATTCAAAAAGCTTTTGCACAATTCGATGGGTTCGAGACCGCTTATGCCCCTCAGCAGATGATCGCAGGTGACACGTTCAAAAGTGTAGGTGCGGGTGGCGACGGCGTCAGTTTTGTTTTCAACCATATGAAAGTGGATGTGTCTCCAAGAGATTATTCGGACGGTTATACGAGCAAAGACGTGAAACTGTCCAATGGTGTTATTGCCAAATGGTACACACCAGATCAAACGGGCATGCTCACATTCCAACTGGATGATCGCTACGTTACCCTTAGCTCCCCGGATCATAAGCTGAGCCAAGCTCAGTTGCAACAAGTCGCTGTCTCTGTTCAAAAAGCCAACAGCAACAATGATCAAGGGATCACTGCATTTGCAGATGTGAACTATAGCAAACAACAATTGGATAACATTCGCAAAGCATTTGCGAAGTTTGACGGGTTCACAACAGCCTATGCCCCACAACATATGGTTGCTGGAGATACGTTCAAAAGCGTAGGTGTGGGTGGTGATGGTGTAAACTTTGTTTTTAATCGTATGAATGTCACGGTATCCCCTAAAGACTACTCGTTCAGCTATGATGGCAAAACGGTAAAACTGCCTAATGGCGTATCAGCCAAATGGTATACACCAGACCAAACGGATATGCTCACATTCAAGCTGGACGATCGTTATGTAACCATCAGCTCGCCGAATAACCAATTGACTCACACTCAACTGGAGCAAATGGCAGTATCCGTACAAAAAGTGAAATAAACAAAAATAAACACACATCATTTCGGTCCCACTCTATGAGCTGGGGCTGATTTGATGTGTGTTTTTTGAATCTTTAGAATTTATTTTTATCAAATGGTTCTGGAAGCTTTAAGGAGTACACCATCGTTGATTTTCCTTCTTTCACGGGAACAATCACGTTAAGCACACCATCTTGTAACATGTTTTCTGGAATCTTGGCTGTGCTAAATCCCCACTTCCTCTCAGGTATGTCCGTTAAAGATACTTTCCCGAGCACCGAAGTGTAGTCTGGATTGATGAACAGCAACTCTGTAATTGACTCTTTAGAGGAGGAAATGGTCAATGTTCGATCAAAATTAAGCACCACACCATCAATTCGGTCTGGCACAGCTGATTCCATCGGCCTTGTATTTACCGGATCTAATTGGTAACTCTCCCCTACCCGATCCATCCATCGTGCTCTTGCATGAAAAGGAAGAATTTTGGAATCCATGGCTAGATCAGTTCCCTTTTCTTCATCGCTCATGCTTAATTGTTTGTTGTAACCAGTTGCTTTTGTTTCCGACACTTTGAGCCCCAAGTCCTTACTCCACTGACCTAAAGGAATAAAGGTCTGATTGTATAGCGTCAACAATTGTTTTGAAGGTTGATTCACACTGGAAGAACGCTGACCACGAGTGAAGGTGAGCCGATCCTTCCCGAGATTATATTGAATATGAAATGCTTTAGTGAATTCTTCTAAAGGAACATAATGCTGACCTTCCATATAGAAGGTGGGCTGCCCTTTATACTCCAATACACCCTGATCAGACTTAATAGCTACAGGTTCCATCGGGAAAAACACATTAGAGAACTGAAAAGAATTCCAATATTTTTTCCAGTCACTGTACGTACCATAATTCAATTTAAGATGTTTATTTTCTGAAATAACATATAAGGATGGCGGGTAAGAGCCTGGATTGGAAAAATACTGTTCAATAATATACTCATCCTCAGTAATCCACTGGATACTTTCGGTACGAGCGCGATAAGGAGAATCATAGGAACGAATCCGCTTAAGGGTCTTCAAATCATAGACTTGTACCTTGGACGACTCCATTTTACTATCCAGACCGTTCTCTGTGACCAGAACCAATGTTTTTCTTTCGGGTGAGATAAATGATTGCACATAGCCCACTCGCTCTTTAATCAGTGTAGTTTTTTTGCCATTTTTGGTTACAACCACAGTCCAGTCTGATTTCCGATCCCTCGTGTTGCCTTGAGAAACATTTAGATGAACATCTGCACTTACCTGAAAAGCTTTAGTAGACAAGCCCGTCTTCTGGTCGGGCTTCATCCACAAGTCGCTTACTTTGGCCTTCTTCCCCTTTATACCGCCATATTCAAGATAGTGACAATCTAAAGTATCTGTGCAATAAACCCCAAAATTACGGGTTTGTGGAATCGGTGATACCACATATTTGGTATCTGTAAAATCCCTTTCCAGCAAAAGCTTTCCGCGAGTGTATACTTTTTTTCCTGTGACCATGGAATAGTAGTTGGATTTAGGTACGTTTTTCTCATAGATCGTATAATATATTCCGATTTGAGGTTCCAAGTGGATACGGTTTTCGCCCTCATGGACCTTGCGAAGTGTGTTCGAGCTATAGTCATACTCGTACAAAACGTAATAATGCTGCTTATCATCCGTGGCATAATAAGTTATGTATCCTTTTAACCCTGCTGGTGTGTCACTAACGATAGGATCATACTGATGGGAAGTTGTCGTCAGACCGGTATGTATTCTAGGGAGAATAGCTGGATCGGTAAAATGGTACTCATTTTCTTTGAGTTCACCAGTATCAAAACTCGTTCGAAGCGTAGTCACGGTCACCTCCGTGCCTCTGATTGCAAAACGAATGTTATGTTGCACCCGATCTGTGGATGAAATGGATCGCTCTGCGTTCTGAGCCGTTTGAGTTATTGAAGTGGACGCTGAGACTGTGAATTGCGACATGCTGAGTATAAAAATTGAAACTAAACTGACGATGAGCCATTTGGATACTCTGGACATACTTAACTCCTTCTCTGTGTAATGGATTTGGTTGAGACTCGTTAAGTATAGAACTTTTGATCTAAATATTCATTACTTTTTCTTCCATCTTCTGGCCCTAATGGAACATTCCAAAGGACAGCGACAGATCTATTCATTTATCTGTCAACTGCCCTTTAGAATTCACTAAATCTCTTTCTACGTATGGATGCTACCGCTTAATAGCTGTTTCGGTTAACCCATCAAACCTTTAGTTCAGCCAAACGAATAACCCTGCGATACATCATCGCATCCATCAAATCCTCCCAGTCGAGTTCACTGGCATTAACGTCTCGATAATAGACCGCAGCAGCAGGCAAGAAACCAACTAGCGGCCCTGTACCACCACATATCAGGCTCCCACCGTCTCCGCCTTTGGGCATCACATCCCCAGCCGAATCCAGTGTAAGCTCATACTTGTAGGGGTCTCCGGCAAATTGCACTCCGAAGAAATTTGGCAGTTCCAGATCATAAGGACAATCATCCTTTTCTTCACCCCGTGAAGAGGCCGTCTCTGCCACTCCATCCACAATTTCATCCACGCCTTCCAGACTTCCAAAGTGCTTCAATCTCATCGTATAGTCGAAGCTGTCACCCCAGGGAAATAACGTGCGACAACCGCCGCCATAGATATACTCCCATTCGTCTTCAGTCAGCAAACCAAAACCCGCCGCAGCTTCCTCCCTCACAACGTCTTCCAACTCTATTCCTTCGTTGAACCACAGAATTCGGACTTCATTCTCACTTTGGCGAATCAGACGGAATTGTTGATGCAATTCATATTCACGTATTTCCGACTGCTTAAACTGCTCCAGTGCTGACGGGAAATCAGAATTTTCCTGTGCAAATGCTTCCTCCTTGGACACTTCAATCCAGCCAAGTGAGATCAGTTCGCATTCAACAAGCATCGGCGCAATGTTGACCATTCTTACAGGTGACATCTGACTCGCCAGAAACGAATCCACGTCCTCCACACCATACTCACTGACCGTTTCATGCAGGTCGGCTGAGGTCTCTTCGTTCATACCATGCTGCCAACGATCCCAGCCGAGCGTTACTTGATCCCCAGGGACAAACACAAATCTCAGCCCATCCTCCGTAAATACACCTGTCTCCATCCGCTGACCAAATCGTTCAAATGTCTCGAGGCCCTCATATACCATACCATCTGGTAACTGACGAACAAGCTTACGCATCCAAGCCTCTTTGTCCTGAGCATTCAACGCCTGCCACATGTCTCGTCTCAATGCCTCCACAACTTCCCCCACCTTTCCTTATGCACTTTCACTTCTCTAAAATGTTTTACTGGCTGGCACAGCACAATCTTACTTGTGTTGTTTACATTTTCACTTCCCTGCAGCCTGCAACAGTTCCAGCAATAATTCCTTCCGTCTCCCCTCGGCCTTGCGAGCAAGCGTTGAGAGCTTCTCCACTTTGCCAAAGATCAGATAGAGTACACGTTCCGCTTCATAATGCTCAAGTTTTTGAATCTGTCTAACCAGCAGTTCAAGTATTTCCTCATTCTCCAGCTCGGGCTGAATCTTCAGCTTCAGACTATCGGTCGAACGACGCAAGCTGGCGACTAACGCAGGTATGGATTGAGCCGTTACACCCTGTTTTTCCACAAATGCCGCAATGAACTTATCCTGAATCAACTGATGCTCATCATCCACTTCACCCATGTAATATTCAACCAACGGGAAATACTGCTCATCCACAAGCCCCAGTCCAAAGGTTGCATAACTGCCCGGCATACAGCTTTTCTCTCCCTCGGTATCCTCGTAGAACTCAAACTCTTGGATAGCCTCACGCGCATACTCTTCCAGGAGTGGATGCAGCTCCGGGTACTCCAGTGCATTGGCAAAGAATCGGTGGGTATCCGACTTCGCAAGTCCTTTGATCGGCAAATACTGCTTTACGCTGGACTTGAGCTTGATCTTATAACCTTTCGGAAAGCCCTGTTTCAATAAATGAGTGATAAAGGTAAGTGCCTGTTGATAGGCACCAGCCTCTTCCTTACGAATGTGAATGGTCATCAGAGCAAATACATCATTTGCTTTGCATTCCACTTCTTCCGTTTTCACATGAATATCGTCCTTCGCATACGTTCCGCTACCTTCTGTCATCATACGTGCCGCACGTTTGCTACCGAGTTGCTTCGCGAGCTCCAGAAAAGTCACACCTTTGGGTTTACTATAACTCGGCTCAAAACGTAGAATCATGACCGCCGCGTATAATAGCAGATCGATTGGTTGAGTTTCGGATGTTTGCTCCTTCCCAGGCTCGTCCAAATGTTGGCCTGCCTGTGTCTCAACGTTCGACTCCAGCGTTGCTCCGGGCTTTAGTGAATACTCATTGGTACGATAAGGCGAAGACTGAACATCATAATACTGTGGCAAAAACTGATTCTCCGCCCATGTCGTCACCGCACGAGTTATCTCACCACGATGTTCCGCAAGTACCTCCGGACGCCCCTGATTCAACTCTTGTATCCGGTCATACAGCCTGATGGTCCATGCTACATCCAACTCCGGGAACAGCTTTGGATCGAGCAGATGACTCGTCAAAAAGAAGGATTCCAATGGCTTCGTTGGATATGTACTGTTCTCCAGATTCTTGTCCACATAGGTATGAATACGCTCAAGGAGCAGCTTTCTTTTCTCTTCGTTGATCCATTCCAATAAAGTCAGTTGCAGCTTGCCTTCGGTTGTTGGGAATTTCCCTCGCAAGGTGAAGCGGTAGTCAATCAACGGAGTATCTCCCAGCTTGTCCAATCTTCCCTGAACAACCTCTACAAGCTTAGGCCCGATCTCGTTCCGTACCTGTTCCTCGGTAAAAGCTCCTGCCTGCTTCGATTGCACATCATCATCCAAACCCAGATCCAGGCTGTCTACCGTGGTCCGTCCAGGTTTGTAATCCAGTACAATATCATTAAAAATACCCATTTGCAGCATGGTTCGCTTCACAACACTTTCCAAGTCATCCCGCTTTTCCTGTTCATCAAACCATTCATGGATCGTCGTCATCATCTCTTCCATCGCCTGATCATAAAGTGTACTCATCTAATCTCCTGCCTTCCCATGCATCTTATGATGTTCATCAAACACACTTGAACCTCTATGAATCCCGGATTAGTCCGAGGTATCTATGTTATAAATACGTATTAATGTTCGTATATCACCTATTATTTTACTCTCTCAAGTACACCCGGAACAATAAGGCTTATGCACGGTTGTTTGCTAGTAAGAGAGATCTACGGATTCCTTTCATAACTATGTATGCTCTCGGCATGCCCTCGCTATCGTCATCCCCACGTTGTATAATCATTGTATTCCTTTTCAGGAGGTCTGACTAAATGAGCTACAGCAAATACTTCCCCTTGGAAAACTATTTGAATCAAGTTTCAATTACCCTTACATATGCAGAGCTTGAGGAGATTCTCGGATTTACGTTACCCCCTACAGCGTATAATCGCGAACAATGGTGGGTGAATAATTCCAATAATCATACACAGGCACTATCCTGGTTAAATGCCGGATGGAAGGTTGAGAATGTGATTCTAGGAAAACAAGTAACTTTTGTCCGCTGCGAGTCATAATCGATCTGTACGATATAGATTAATAGTTATAACTCCAAAGGTTCTATTTTTCCATAAATGTTATTCGAGACAAAAAAAGCAGGGTAGACTGATGAATTCATCAGTTCTCCCCTGCTTTGTAAATTAATTAACTGTCTTATACCACTCGTTCACTTCGGCGGTAATATCATCCCCGCCCATGGACTTCCACTTTGTTACAAACGCATCAAATTCCTCAATGCCCACCTGACCATAGATGATCTTGCTGAACGTATCCTTCTCCAGCTTGTCGATCGCGTCCTTCTTCATTTTCATCGTCTCGGTTGGTGCCCCGGTGAACTTGCTCTTGATCGCGTTATCTTTATTCGCAACGACCACCTCAGCGGCTACAAACACTTCCGGTTTGTTGGCAATCTTGGTATTTTTCTCAAAAGGAGTCTCCGGTTCCTTGCCCTTCGCAAGTTCCGCCAGCGTATCCATCATGAGATTCGGAATCCGTGCACCGTCATACGTAATCGTATATTTGAGTGGTGATACGCCGTCCTTCACTTCAGCTTCACCAACAACTTTGCCATCCACGATGTCATAGTCATATCCTTGTGCGAAGCCATGTTCGAACTCGCTGCCCACTTCCGGGTTGGCAAAGTTGTCGAATAGATAATTTTGATACGTGAAGAAAATCTCCGGGTTCGCCATGTCTTTGTTAATCAGCACCACGCCGTTACTTGCACCAGAACCATGCTGGTGGCTCTCACCTGTTGGCCCCGTAGGTAAAGCAATGGCCTTGTACGTGGCACCATCCACATTTTTCTTCACATCATCAATCGGCCAGTTTGGCATCCAGTGTGGTCCCACAATAATGCCTGCTTTACCTGCGGTGAACAATTCTGCTGCCTTGATCTCGTCATAGACACCCGCTTCTTTGGGCAGGTAACCTTTGGACAACCAATCTTTCATCGTTGCAAGACCTTCCTTCACACCTGGCTGAATGGAGCCATATTGCAGTGTTCCGTCTCCGGCATCATTCCACTGTCCAGGCATCGTGTTGTACATGCCGAAGATCCAGCCGGATTCCGTCATCCAGGTATTGAGCGCATTTTTCATGCCCACGGTCAGACCATACGTATCTCTCTTACCGTTCCCATCGGGGTCCTGATTCGTAAAAGCATCCATGACCGTAACCAGCTCATCCATGGTTTTTGGTTCTTCCAGTCCCAGCTTCTTCAGCCAGTCTTCCCGAATGAACATGACCGAATCGCCGTTGTACGCATAATCGAAGATTGGAATGCCATAACGCTCGCCCTCATACATGTACGGATACCATTCCTCTGGCGCCGATTCAGATGCCTGTTTCCATGTGTCCGAAGCGTATTTGTCAAACAACTCGCCTGCATTGGCAAATTTGCCAGACTCAATTAATTCTCGTACCAGATTGTAGTCTCCCCGAATGGAGACGATATCCGGCAGTTCTTCGTTAGCGGACAGGGACAAGCGCAATTTCGTGTAAAATGCATCATTGGTCACCGATACGGCCCATGGCGTAGTCAGATCGATGCCAAGCCGTTCCTTGGCCCATTTGGTATGCACATTGTTCTGGGCTGTTTCCCCGTTCTTGAATTTCGTATCATCATTCCAGGCCCGCAAATAACTCATCTGTACCGCCGGTTCATACTTCCCATCTTGCAGAGCAAGTGGTGCAGCGGCTTCCTTCGCCGGTTCTTCCTTGGCCCCCGAACTACATGCTGTTACAGCAACCATCGTGATTGCGAGCAATGCCGTCATCATTTTTCTATACATGAACTAACCCCTCCTCAGGTAACTTGGATACCCTTATGTGCCAAATGCACCTTACATGAAAAGGATAGTGCAGCCGGGGAGGCAAACATATATCACAATTTCAATGTTCATATCGATTTGTTAACCGTTCCGAAAATCTTGCGGGGTCAGTCCATAATGTTTGCGGAACACCTGAATGAAATAAGGCGTGTTATTGTACCCCACTTCCTGACCAACTTCATAGATCTTCATCGCCGTATGCTTCAGCAAATGAACCGCACGTTCCATTCTGGAACGGATAATATAATCACTAATGCCCTCACCTGTGGATTGTTTGTACATTTTCGACAGATATACGGGGTGCAAATGCACCTCTCCGGCAATGACTTGTAACGATAAATCCTCGCCAAGATGATGGTCAATCCATTGCTGTACCTGCCGAATCAGCGTTGATCCGGCATCCTGTCCCGCATCGCTTGTGCTCTCTGCCCACTGCTGCATTACAGACCGAGTCCACGTTTCCAGACTACGCAGCGAGATGCCATAACCATCCTTGAGCAACTGCTGGTATTGCTCGCCAAGCACTTCGGTTAACTGCCTTCCTTCCCGATGAGCCATATAGGAGAATGCTGCCGCCAAATAATGAAAAGCCACATACACATGCTCCGGGAACACACTGTTCGACAGTTCGGTAAAGATCTGATCAATCTTACGGTGTGCATCTTCCATGCGCCCCGCTTCCAGTAACGTCGTTAGACCCGGTGGTTCATACAGCGCTGCAAGAGACTTCAACGTGGCCCCATTGGTTCCCGCCGCCGCATTCAGATGTAATCCTTTGCCTGCCTCGGCCTGCTTGCGAAGTGCACTCACAGCTTGATGATATAGCTGCGGCACCTGATCTGGGAAACGCCCCATACGACTAACGGACAGGGAAATGGTCGCGTTCAGATACTGCCTCACACTGTGGATCAACCGCTCTCCAAGTCGGCCCATTAACATTTCCGGTTCGGCCTGAGTTTGTTTGGGACTGGCCATGAAGACCAGATCATCATAGGCATCATCCGTATGGCAGAGATGATAGGTACTGCCGTAGATCTCTTCCACCACATTTGAGATGGCGTACTTCATCAATCGAAACGCTTTATGTGTGGGTTGATGGTCATCATACCGGATGAGCAGCAGTTGCATTTTATCCTGTGGACGGAACCCGATCTCCAGTTGCTCCAGCTTGCCTTCGAGTTCAGCATCCGCAAATTTATGCCCTAACAATACATCCTTCATCAGTTCCGCCCGCTTCTCGGGCAGATGTTCCCTTACCGAATACATGGCCCGCTGATGCAGCAATTGTTTCTCACCCTCCAGGCGAATCTGCACTGCGGCCTGCTGCACGGATTCGATCAGTTCCTCGTCCCGGACCGGCTTGAGCAGATAACTGACTGTCCCATGTTTGAGCGCCTGCTTCGCATAATCGAAGGAAGCATGCCCCGATAAAATAATACATTTTGTCTGTTCCCACTTTTGGCGGATGTGACTGACCAGATCCAGACCGGACATACCCGGCATACGGATATCCGTGATAATAATATGGACCTGATGTGATGCCATATGTTCCAAGGCTTCTTTGACAGAATAGGCTTTGAATACCTGACCAATCCCGTGTTCTCTCCACGGTATGGAGACAGCGATCGACTCTACTGCGGAATGTTCATCATCCACGACCATCAGATTCATCATGCGGTTGTTCCTCCTCAAACCATCGAATTTCTACACTAAGTCCACCATAGGGAATCGCTCCAAAATGAAGCCCCGACGACAGCCTATATCGCGTAACGAGACGCTGGTGCACATTCCATGTGCCTGTTCCAATCTCCTCACCCATCGGTTCATTGATCTCCCGTTCCAATTCGGCAATCTCTTCCGCTGTCAGCGTGACACCATCATTGTCAACAAACAGGCTATATCTTGTATATTTCCGACCCTCAATATGTTCGGGTACCGCCATCCCCGTTACGACGACATGCCCACTGCCCTCCATCGGCTCAATGCCATGGATCACCGCATTCTCTACGATGGGTTGAATGAGCAGTCGCGGAATGTGAAGCAACATCAGTTGCTGCGGTACGGCAATCTCGTAGGTCAGCCGGTTGGTCCGCATCTGTTGAATGGACAAATAATGGTCCAGCAGCCGGATTTCTTCCTCTACTGTCGTCATATCATTCTCGCCCCGCGTAATGTAGCGATAGTAGTCTCCCAGACTTAGCGACATGGCAATAACGGCTTCACGGTTGCCAAGCTGGGTCATATTTTTAATATAAAACAGGCAGTTGTACAGGAAATGCGGATTGATCTGTGATTGCAGATGTTTCAATGTTGCTTCCCGCGAGCGAATACGTTCCTCGTATACCTTCTCGATCAGTTCCTGAATCTGCTCTGCCATATGGTTGAAGCTCTGGGTGAGATACGCGAATTCATCACGAGAGTGATCGACCGGAATCCGTGTGGACAGCTGCCCTTTGCGAATCTGTTGTAGCCCTTTCATCAAGCGATGGATGGGCACCTGAACTTTTCGATACAAAAGCAGTGCGGCCCCGATACTCAGCACGAGCAGTAACAGAATGGAGGTAATAAACATATTTCGGCTCTTGTCCATTGGGGTCAGCAAATCATCCAATACCACAGGGTTCACGTATACCGCTTGCAGTTGTTTGGAGTGCACGTAACTGACCAGATATTGTTTACCGCCCACTTCCAATTGATGATTGCCTTCCCTCTCCGGCCCGTTAAAAGGCATATCACGCATGATCGCTTCGACCAATTCGGTGTCCGCCGTACGGTTCAACAACGGATCGTTACCTGGTACCAGCAAGAAGGGATCTCCGCCCTGCGTTTCTTTAAAATCATCCAACATGGCAACCACGTTCATCGGGTCAAAATTAATCTCCATCACCGTTCGCACGCCTGTATTCATCGGTTTTTCATTCCACTCGTAGTTATCCGTGAAAAAGTAGGTGAAACTCCCCTTCTCCAGCTGCCATTGGCCAGGTTGCGGGAACGTCAACATCTTCTCATCGTAGACCGTCCGGCTGGACATGGTGGATAACACAAGTTCCGCTTGTGGCAGGACAATGGTAATATCGTTCTTCCAGCGGCTGGTGGACTGGTACAACGATAATTTGTCGAGAATATCCAGATAGATACTGTTCTTCTCATATTGGCTGGTGGAGTCCGTCATGTAACGGTAATGCAGGATACTCGGATCTCGCAGCAATGTCAGGCCATACAGCGAGAGCTGCTCGATATTTTTATCCACCTGCGAACTGAAATAATTGAACTGGTTCAGACTCGACTGTTGTTTCTCTTCAACGACCATGTCCACATTTGCCTGGTTCGCGTATGTATACAGCAGCAGAATGGGTACGAGCAGGCAGATTAAGAGAATGACCGTCTTCGCAAATACTGTGAATTTCATCGTTTCACCCTGTCCCTAAATTTGGAGTCGTTCTACACCGAAGTCCTATTTTATATTGAAAGCCCTTACAATTCTATATGATTTTATATTCTCTCGCTTTCCAGTGGCTTGAATCCTCTATTCCCATCAACAAGTTAATATTTCAACATCCGCATTGAAATGTTGTTCTATAGTCCGCCCTTTTCCGTTGCTATAATTCAGTTGCTCCACTCTGTAGAGAGGCTTACTCGCCTCACTTTCAGGGCTGGACGAGATAAAGGAGGGACCCTGATGGCTATCGAACAACCGTTGACAACCAATACGCCGGTGCGAAAAATGACACCCCATCCACGCAAACGTACCCGCTGGAATTTCAAACGCACGTGGCCGCTGCATCTGATGCTGCTGCCCGCTGTACTGCTCACATTACTGTTCGCCTATGTGCCCATGGGCGGCATTATTATTGCTTTTCAAGACTTCAAACCGTGGCTGGGGTTCACTGGATCCAAATGGGTGGGCTGGGATAACTTCAGGTTCATGTTCGAATATCCCGACAGCGTTCAGGTCATCTGGAACACGGTATTGATTGCTTCGATGAAAATCGTGGCCGGACTTGTGGCCCCCGTGGTGTTTGCCATTTTGCTGAATGAGGTTCGAAACTCTACGTTCAAACGTTTCTCACAGACCTTGGTGTATCTGCCCCATTTCCTGTCCTGGGTTGTCCTTGGTGGAATTCTGCTCGACATGTTATCACCGGAAGGTGGGCTGGTAAACCAGGTTTTAGCCGCGGCTGGTGTTGAACCAATCTTCTTTCTGGGAGATGGTGACTGGTTCCGTGTAACGGTAGTTGTCAGTGATGTGTGGAAGGAGTTTGGATTCGGGACAATTGTATTTCTGGCAGCACTTGCGGGTATTAACCCGGCATTGTATGAGGCTTCAGAGGTGGATGGGGCAACACGACTCAGACAGACATTACATATTACCCTGCCTGCGCTCGTGCCGATGATTATCGTGGTAGGTACGTTATCGCTGGGCAATATCCTGAATGCAGGCTTTGACCAGATCTTCAACCTGTACAATCCGCTGGTATATGAAAAAGGCGATATTATCGATACCTTTGTTTACCGGATGGGAATTCTGAATGGCAAAATGAGCTTTGCGACCGCTGTTGGACTATTCAAATCATTTGTCGCAATGTTCCTGGTCATCTCTGCGTACCGGATGGCGTACAAAATCGCTAATTACCGTATTTTCTGAGGAGGAATCAAGGTGTATCACAAAACAACCGGGTACCGTATATTCAATGGTTTTAACCTGATATTCATCGCGGCCGTCTCGATCCTGTGCATCCTGCCGCTGGTCCATATTCTGGCGGTTTCCTTCAGTGGTAAAGCGGCAGCATCCGCCAATCTGGTGACACTATGGCCGATTGATTTTACGGTGGACGCCTATACCAAAACATTTGGTAACAGTAACTTTCTCAGCGCACTCTGGATTTCAGTCCAACGTACCGTTCTTGGCACACTGCTCAGTATGACACTTGTTTTCCTGACGGCTTATCCGTTATCCAAGGAGAGTCTGCACTTTAAAGGACGTTCGTTATATGCGTGGTTTTTCATCTTCACGATGCTGTTCAGCGGGGGATTGATTCCATCCTACATTTTGATCCAAAAGCTTGGATTGATGAATACGATGTGGGCTCTCATTTTGCCGGGAGCGGTGGCTGTCTGGAACCTGATTCTCATGATGAACTTTTTCCGCAACGTGCCAAAAGAGCTGGAAGAAGCCGCATTTATCGATGGAGCCAACCATATTACGACCTTGTTCAAAATCTATCTGCCTGTATCCATGCCCGCCATTGCAACGATCTCTTTATTCACGATGGTAGGTCAGTGGAATTCCTGGTTCGACGGGCTGATCTATATGAATGATGCTTCCAAATATCCACTCGCCACGTTAATGCAGACCATAATTGTACAGCAAGATTTCTCCAACATGAACGTGGATGCAACGCAGCTCCAGAACATGTCTCAACGTACGGTGAACGCAGCTCAGATCTTTATTGGCGCTCTGCCGATCCTGCTCGTATATCCGTTCTTGCAGCGTTTCTTCGTAAAGGGGATTGTGCTCGGGGCGGTAAAAGAGTAAGGCAAACACACGGAATCCCCTCTTGGAATTCTTTGTTCAGAAAGATCATGATTTCAGTTGATTCGAGATCGTTCTCCCGCGAGTTGCATTGTTATATTCATTAATTAACTCATCCAGCACCATGGATTGGCGAATAACCTCCGGATGCCATAGTTCCGGGTATTGACTTGCAATCTGGTAGAGTCTTTGCCGTGCATTCTCGATACATTCCTGAATGGTTTCCGGATTATGTACCATACTCCCGCCCCCTGTTGTCCTTGAATATCATCATCCAAAAAAGACCATCTAATATAATATTCGGAACAAGAGGGGATTTGGATTACCCCAAAATTAAAATTTTGGTTATTTTTTCTTGTAAAAGTTATGATTAGCGTGGATCATATAAGTTGATGTGCATATATGTTCAATACAAATAAACCGGATCGGCTGCGCCTGTCCGGTTTTATTCCTGCTGAGTTTTTCAATTTTCTCTATCATGCTCCAATTATCTTAATCCAACATCCTTAAAACGATTGCCTATCGTCTCTGGAAAGGCACGGTTAATGGCATCAATAGCACGTTGTTCCGTAGCCCCTGCCTTCCGGATAAGCTCAATTACCCTTTGCACACATTCCGGTTCTCTCGAATCCCAAGAGATGAAGTTGTCTATTTCCTCAATGATCATTGTGTACAGGTTTGCGAGTAGCTCATACTCGTCTATGACCTGGTCCATTTGAATGGACAGATGCTTAAGTCCTGCAACATAAGAGGCAATATCCAATCTTGATTTGGCATAATAGCGAAGTACAGTTGCCGCTTGTTCTGCGTCATATGTTCCTGACTGCAAAGCAGCAGCAATAGCGGCATACGCAGCCGCCCCACAGGCATAATCTTGGGGCGGCAGCATATAGTCATGGGTTTCCCATTTGTACACGGCCTGGATTAACGATTCCTTGCAGACTTCCCATAAATCGATAGGTCCACAGGCTTCCAGAACCTGATAATACCAGTAGGGTGTACTGTTCCTCCCAAACGAATCATAGGGCAGACGAATGATTTCATTACCTTTACTTTCACAGATGAATAACACCCGTTCCGCATCATCATATCCAATAACAATGACAAATTGATCGTGCCAGAGAATCGCACCTACGCCCCGGTCAATGGAAGCTTTGATATCCAGCAGAGCCTGCTTCTGATAAAGCGGAAAAGTCGGTTCAAATGAAAATCCACCATGTTGTCCCGTTGTCACACCAATGAAGTCTGCTGCGACAAAGTTCTCTGCCATCCAATTGTATGCGGAGATTGACTCTGTCGTCAGACGCCGATCCACCACTAATCGGAATGCACTTGCTGTCATGCCTGCAATCATGTGGTGTGGCAAAACTGTCCACTGTTTATGTAATAAAATGCGAAACAACGCATCTGTATATGCGCTCACACCGCTCCATGATCTATATTCATCCGCAGAGGTTGGGGCTTGCGGGAAGCGAATCAAGTCCTGCAATACTTTGGCTGCCATCATCCGTCACTCCTTCCTCCCTCATTCTATCGTGCTGAATGTGCCCCCCACCGTGGTACAGTGGACCGTTTACGGTCAGGATACTTCCTGGATATCACTCGAAAATAATCAATAGCCTGCTCTTCCAATGCTTTTGCCTTCACTAGTACCCGTGCTAGATCTTCTGTCGTATCTGGTCGCAAGACACGTCTATTTTCCTGCTGAACTATATATCCTTTTATTTGCTCAATTAACGTCCCAAGCTGTTCATAACATGCATAAGCCTGGTCCAGTTCGTTCCATATCCCTCCAACATCCTGCAAATACATCCTTATTTCAGTTCGAGCATGGCAGAAGGATTCCAAAATATAAGCCGCACCGGATTCATCAAAATCCCCACTCCGTAGGGCCTCCACCCACACATCATATGCCTTTCTACCTGAAGCAATATTCTGATCAGGTAACAGTCGATAGGGAATATCCCAATCCTCAATCGCCAGTCTCAGGGATTCCAGCAGCATCTGTTGTTCAGGGATGCGGACCTGATCACCAAACACCTGACAATACCAAAATCCGGAAAAGTTCAAGCCGAAATTATCATACAACAAAATCTGCGGTTCCTTGCTCCATCCGTCTTGCACATAAAAGATGCGGTCACTGTCATCATATCCATGAATAACACCAAACTCAGGAATCCAGTAAATCACACCATTGCCTTCATCAATACTCCGTCTCACCCAATTCACTGCATCCTGCTGATAATAACCGAACGTGGAATGACGTGTACGTCCCCCATCCCAGATCGTGAATATCCCCAGGTTATCAACTCCGGGACGATGTGCTTCCCCCCATTGTCCATACGCTGTAACCGACATGGGAAGTAGTCTGCGATGTACCGACAGCTTGAAAGCCATGCCCGTATATCCGGCAAGTACAACCTTGGAACCTTGAAACTGGCCTGTATGGGTTAGTATCGCATGCAGACTATCCACGTACGATTTGGACTCCCGCTTCATGATGAGGTTATCTAAAATGTTCTCAGCCAAGGATGGATCTTCTCCTCTCTACACTGGTTTATTCCACGTTTTTCTTACCTTGTATCGCGAGCCTGGCAATTAATCCTTCTGCGCTTTGCTGAAGCTTGCGTCTAAGCCACCCAGGAGACAAAAGTTCCTCCCATTCACTAACAAACAAATGCTGTAAGAAAGCGTCCATGTCATAAAATTCAATTGAATAAATCTGATCTTGCCTAGCCCGAATACGATACCCTTGCCATAGGTCCATTTGCTGCAATTCCTTCAAGCGAACCTCAGCTACAAACGGTTTACGCACAGGCAGTGGTTCTTCCCATCCACCTAAGAGGGTATCTGACTTGTACTCAAATCTCTCATCCAAGATCGATACATGAACAATGCCCTCCAAACGAATGGCCACTTGCTGTACAGGGTCTGCTTCATAACCCACCACGTAATCGGCGTTAAACTGGGATATCATCTTTAATGGACACAAGGAAAACTGCCGTTCTCCATCGTGATCCCTGTAATGAATATGTACTCTGCGCAAGTCAGTTATGGCATGGGACAATAATTCAAAGAATTGCAGTTGCTTCGGTTGCGCCGAAAATACCGGAAGCTCGCTACTTCCCATCTGTTGTTCCTCCAACGTAAAACGCTCCAGCAAATGCGCTACACGTTTCACCGCGTCCGATTGATCATAATCGTAATGCCGGTAACGATGCGCCAGATATTTCAGCACACGCTGCTCTTCTTCGGTCATATACAAATGGGGCAATCGAAAAGTCTGATCCTCATAACAATAGCCCCGATATTTTGCCATATACACCAAAGGGGCTCGCAAGGAACTTGCCATATATTCAATATCACGCTGAGCCTGACGACGGGAGATTTCAAATTCACGGGCAAGCCAGCTGCTATTCGGAAAACGTCCACCCCGAATCTGTTCGTCAAACCAGTGAATCCGATGCATGTTACTCATCTTCCCGCCCCCATCTCATCCATTCATAATATATTCGATTATATCAAAAGACATGGCCCGTTCCGAAGAACAGGCCAGTTATGTTATACATGTGCCTTATCCACTCTGGATTGCACGGCTTTGGAGCATTTCTTGCATACTTTCAGACTTGTACCGTCTGTTTTTGTTTGCGTATACAACAATTTAATTCGGGTACTGCTACACACCGGGCATGTTCCCCGGCCCCTGGAAGGAAGACTCCACAAAACGCGTCCTCTTTTAGTTTTTGCCAATGGTGTGAACCTCTTTTCGATATGGTTTGTGTGTTCACCGTTATTATATAGGGCCTGGTACGACACAGAATGTCGCATCAGTATTAGAGGTTGTGCAGTAATAGAAAATAAAAATGTCCTCTCTTCGACCTGAAGAAAGGACAACATTTAGGAAGGATCTGTGCTCGACTGAGCTGCGGCCTGCAATAACGGTTGCAGGAGTCCTGGAAAGCGCGTTTCCAAATCATCGGATCGCAGGGTGAGAAAATGCTGTGTACCCTGCACTCTGACCCGAATGACTCCAGCTTCTCGCAGGGTCCGAATGTGATGCGACATCGTTGACTTCACAACAGGTGCATGAAAATGACTGCACGGCTGCTCCCCGCTTCTCGCTGCTTCGGCAACAATCCCAAGACGGGTCGGGTCGCTTAATGCGTACAATACGGAGGAAAGTTCAATATCTGATACTTGTGGATGATGTAAAATCTTCATATTGTAGTCTCCTTTTTTCAGACTATCCATTGTATTTTAACACAGATCCATGATATATTTCTAATGTTCGACACTAATCGAACTTTAATGATTTCGTTATGTAACCCCTGCTGTTAGGCACGGGATTGACATCATACTACATTTTGCAAATGTTACACACCGTTTCTGAAATGTTGCGAAATACACATCACTCTAGGAGGTTTTTATGAACAACACCGCAACCGCATCATCAGGGGAACGGACCGGAATACAGGAAGGTTTAATTGTAAGCTTGCTTGGCTTCACCGTTGTACTCGTTGTGATGAATACAATGATGTTTAATCTGGCCCTGCCCAAAATTGCAGCCGAATTTATGCTTACATCCGTCGCTTCCTCATGGATAGTTACAGGGTATTCTATTGTATTTGCCATTTCTTCGATTACGTTCTCACGTCTATCGGATTTCATACCTATTCGTACATTATTCACGACCGGGCTTACGTTACTTGGTGCGGCATCCGTTCTCGGGTTCTTCAGTAATCATTTCATCATTTTGCTCATTGCACGTCTGATCCAGGCTGCGGGTGCTGCATCGGTTCCGGGGCTTGCCATTGTGCTGATTACCCGGTACATTCCACATGATCGCCGGGGTAAATCGATGGCTGTCATCATGTCCGCGAGTTCACTGGGGCTTGGACTTGGTCCCGTCATTGGCGGAAGTATTACTCAGTTTCTGGGATGGCATGATCTGTTTATCGTTACGGGATTAACGTTATTCTTGATTCCTGTATTCTTCAAACTGCTCCCGCGGGAAACACCGCAAAAAGGTTCATTTGACCTGCTGGGTGCCGTGCTTCTCGCCATCGGTACTACCGGTGTGTTGTTATTCCTGACTTCCCGTCAGTGGTACACGCTTGTTATCGGTGCTGCGGCACTGCTTCTGTTCTGGTTCCGAATTCGGCGCGCGGCAGATCCGTTTGTTCAACCTGCTTTGTTTAAAGACAAAAAATATATGATGCTCAGCTCGCTGGGGATTGTATCGTACATCAATAACTTCTCAACGTTGTTCCTGTTACCTCAAATTTTAGCGCATCTATATGGACTGACACCTGCTCAATCGGGACTCGTCATCTTCCCGGGTGCAGTTGTGTCTATGCTGCTGTCCAACCGGATCGGCCGTATGATTGACCGACATGGCAATACGTTGCTGCTGAAGTTTGCACCATGGCTGCTACTGGCAGCTGCCGGACTGTTCGCCTTATTTGCAGACAATAACATCTACGCCATTATGGCTGTCTATGTCTTGCTCAGCGTAGGCTTCTCTTCCCTAACCACCAGCGTGTCCAATGAATTGTCTGGAAATCTGACTATGGATCAGGTGGGCGCAGGTATGGGGCTGTTCCAACTCAGTCAGTTCTTCAGCGGTGCTTTCAGTGTTGCTGTTACTGGCGTAGCATTAACGGCGATGCAGAATATGCCACTGTCCTCAGCGTACACCAATATTTTCTGGGGTATGACTGTAGTCGCACTGGCATCGGTTATTTTCTCTCAGGTGTATCTGAGAATGCAGTCACGGAAAGTCACGAAAACAAGTCATCAGATCTAATATCATAACCTGTTATATCGCTATCAAACCCAAGAAACCAGGTAAGGGCCACGACGGTCCAGACCTGGTTTTTCAATGTATATCAAAAAGGATCGTCAGCATTTCTGCAACGATCCGTATTGTCACTCCTCTAGTTGACAACAGCTCTGCTAATCAATCTGACCGGCTTCCTTCTTGTCTTTTATTGAACTAGTACTCAATACGTCGCTTTTGGAGCAAACTGACCTTGATTCTTTAGAGCATAGTCAAAAAAACGAAGGATGAGTTCATTTTGAGTTTCAATCGCGTAATATTTATCTATATTTGCTTTTCTGCCTTCATGCAACAGGTCTGCCAATATAGGCGAGAATAAAGGTAGATCGGTTAAACTTAAATGTTTTGCGCCTTTAAAATGAACGTTGTATGCATCTTTAAAATTTTCATTCGAAATACGATTCGCGATATACGGAGGACTGCTGTAGAGCTGTATCCACACATCATCCGAATAAACGTTTAGAAGCGGGATGGTGAAAGCTTCGGATTTTGCATTTATTTCGTTCGTAACTTTATCATACACAAGCTCGCTAAAGAACGGAGCATCTATATTTACTACGGCGTTAATGTCATCGCGTTCTCTGCTCAGTGCCACGCTTGCTGCACCCCCCATAGAATGACCGAAGACACCTATTTTCTGTGTATCGATGCGTCCATATACAGAATCTTTCTTTTGCTCGGCTTGTTCCAGAATCGTATCCATGACAAAACTCATATCATCCGTTCTCAATTTCATCCATTTTTGAGTAAGCTCGTAAAACTCACCAAGTGAATAAACCCCATCTTTATTTGCATTGTTGACTTCTTGCATGTATTCGGGATTAATCGTCACGACTTTTCCATCCTCGGAAACGGTATAAAATGAATGATAGGGATGGTCAATCGAAACGACGAAATAACCATGGCTCGCAAGTTCTGTAAAGGTAGAAGTGTTGCTTGCTTTAATACCGAATGCTCCATGGGAGAACACAAGCAAAGGATAGGTTACGTCTGCCTGTTCAGGATACCAAAATTCCACGTTAACAGACCGCTTGTCTTTCTGATCCGTAAATTCTTCGATTCGATTCTTGTCCATATAGCTGTATGTGGCAGTAGTCACTACATACGGACCTGTCACTCGCGGCAACCTAAACTGTGGAAAAAGTAAAACAGGAACAAGGGTAACAACTACGGTCAGTGTTAACAGAAGGGACTTCCATATCGTAGAGATCGCTTTGTAACGTGCTGGGTTTGTTTGTTTGCGCAGAAGTGCAACTATTTCCTTGAACGCTAATATTAAGAGCAAGCATGCAAACAGCCCCCAAGTGTACTCCCATACGACAACCTTCCCCAAGCTTAGCATCATGAATCCTATAAACATTGCGATTCTCGTCCAACTCTTTATCTTGCTGCGGCTTTGCTTGGTTGCAATGGAATAAACCGCAATTGCCAGCTCAGAGACCAAAGTAACGACAAGTATTAAAATCTCCATAAGGCTTCTCTACTCCTCCTCCAACTTTTTATGAGTTCATCATAATAAATGGCAGAGCAGGTGTATACGCATAAACGATAAGCTGTAGCTGAGAGCCAATAAGTTGTAAAAACAACGCAATGAAGTGTACTTACGCTGCAAATACGACTTTATTTAGGAGCAGTTTGTGTATATCTTCTAAACCTTATTTTTAAATGTTTGTAGTCTTTCATTGATCTTTTCAGCTTCCTTTTTGTCATTCTTATACGTTAGTAGGCGAAGGATAGCGTATACTGTGGCAATTTGCAAAGCCAATAATAGTATACTGAAAGTACCGTTTACAAGATTCAATATGACAGCCAGAGAAATTAATAGGGCTTCCAGAAAAAAGAAATGTAAAATCACTCGGAGGCGCATTTTATTCTCGCTAATCGCATGCGGCGTATATAAAATAATTCCGGTCAAAGTACCCAGAAAAGAGAAAGCCATAATTGTAAAAATAGTCTGTAATTCGAAACTTGCATCAGGAGCATAGATTTGCCGTAAAATAGCGATGATTATCATTATAGAAGCGAATATAATTAAGAAATCTCTAATCATTTCTTTTATGAGCTCGGAATACTTCATATAGGTCCCCTTTTATAATCCAAGTATGTGTTTAAGCGTTGGCACATACTGCCGTGATATGACTACCTTCTCCCCATTATCCAATATTGCTTGAAAACGGCCACTGATGGACGGGTGAACACTGGAAATCTTAGCTATATTTAGAATAGTGGATTTGGAGGCCCGAAAACAATGTTTCTCTTGGCAAAGTTCCTCCAGTTCATAAAGCTTTTGTTTGACCTCATGAACGGTGTTCTTACAATACGCAAACACTTTTCCGTCAACAGCTTCAAAATAATAAATATCACTAATTTTGATGCGGCTAATCTTATCTTCATGATAGCCAAGTATCATGAGCGTTTCGGTTTTTACTTTATTAACGAGCTCATGTATTTTTTCGTCTACTTGGTGACACCTGATGCGGATCTCCTCTTCTTCTGTGTGGTCTATTACTTCAATGAAAATTTTTATAAATATCACCCTCGAAAATTCGAATTAAAACTTGTTAACATTTATAACGTGAATCATATAACGAAAAAGCGTAAGCTTCCACTTAAATAACTTAATTCCATACATAGGACATTTCCCAGTGGAAGATGACGAACTACGAAGCCCAATTGGTCGAGAGCCCGTCTGGGAGCGCGCCTTCTAGGGCTCGTCGCCCTTTGTATTCATTCCACTGACCTTTCACACAGAAGCAAAATACAAAACAACCCCAAGGACGCATCATCGTGCTCCTTAGGGCTTCTATTAGTAATAATTTTTTCTTCTCTAATAATTTATCTACTATTCAAACAGGTCCAAACGAAGACGTTGCAGACTTGTATGTTTGATGTACCACTGACCGTCGATTTTGACAAAAGTCTCGTGGTAGTGCCCAAACCCGTGGAAAGATTTGTTCTCATTGCCCTCCGGAAACGTGACCCAATCTTCCATTGGGGAGATGACCTTTGCTTCGTTCTCAGATACAAATTCAACTTCGGCGCTATGTACATGATGCACGGTTACGGCAACATCCACCAGATCACGGAATACTTGTACGATCGTATCACGGCCTGTTAATACCGGAATTGGATTGCCTTCCGTGCTGAAATCGGCCACTGCATCCGGAGCAAACACATCACCCAAGGTATCCCACTGCTTCGTATCAATATAGCGGCAATAACGTGCCTTGGTATTCCGAATATTTTCCAGCGCGAGCAATTGTTCCAGTCCTGTAATCGTTGATTGGCTCATGTGTTGTCCCTCCAGAGATGTAAAATGTGATGTAAGATTAGGATCATGTATGTATGCATACTATACCTTCCTTATTGTACCATTCGCCTTCTATTAGGTACAACGATACAAAAAAATCTTTCCTTACCTCTCGCGAGGTTGGGGAAAGATCTGGATATACCTATGTTCCAGACGAGTTAACCACGTCGATTGAAGTTCACTTCTATCTGCAAGTTACAGGGAATGTGCACCCTTCATCTGGGAAGCCAGTTCCGACATTTTTTTATTGTTCAAAAAACTTTCCATCTCTTCTTCCGCCTGCACCATCACCTGCTGGATCAAACAGCCTGCGTTATGATTCTGGGAACATTCGAACAGGGACGCCTGACCTTCAATCGCATGAATGATCTCCAGGAAAGAAGGATCCGGATTTTTACGACTAAGCCGGTAGCCACCATTGGCGCCAGAAGTTGATTCGATCATGCCCGCCTTAACCAATTTGGTCAATATTTTGGACAGATAGGTTGGTGATACCTTCTGCAATTCTGCAAGTTGGTGTACACTAATAAGCTGCTCAGGGGCAGTGCTTACAAGATGAAGCATCGTATGCAAAGCATAATTTGTCGCTTTTGAATATTTCATGAGGGCACCTCATTATATACGGATTTAATTTATCCATAATAGACTTGATTGAGCTCTGTGTCAAACCACTATACCTCAAGCGCTGGCAACATCGAAAGGATACGGGTTAATTGTGATACAATCCGCGGTAATCCGTAGGTGTCATCCCCTCATGGGCCATGAACTGGCGGTTAAAATAACTGGCATTGGGATACCCCGCTTCCTCCGCGATTTGTCCAATGTTGGCCGTAGGCCGTTCGAGTAACCATTGCTTCGCCATCTGTAGTCGTGAACGAGTGATAAATTCCATCGGCGTCATCTCCACAGCACTCTTGAACATTTTGCAAAAGTAATACGAACTCACACCTGCGAGATCCGCCCAATCCTGTAACAGGAAAGGTTGACAGGCCTCCTGCTGCATCTGTGGAAGAAGTGCAAGAACCCGACTCTCCGCCTTACTTGTGGTACGTGTGCTCTTTAAAGGTACTGCATGCTGCACGAACTCGGCGAGTACGGCATAGGTCAGTGTGGATAGCTGAGCCGGACGCAGCATGGTGTTCTGTTCCGCTTCAGTGAGCAAGGCCAGATGAGCCTCTTCCCAAGAGTTGCGTTGCCGCAGTGTCCACAATAGATTGCGATGTAACCCCCGCTCGATCATATAATCATGCAGACGTTCACCATAAAAATGAACCCATCGTACATCCCATGGATCATCTTCACTACTATAATAATGCTGCCGCTGTTGCGGAAAATAGAGAAACGCCTGACCTGCGCGAAGCTCATGCACCACCCCGTCCACTTCCACATATCCCTTGCCCGAAGCGACGTAGTGAATATTAAAGTTGTTCAGTGCGCCGGCCTCACGCAACACGGCATGCTGGACGTGGTCCATATAATGTCCAACGGACTCGGGATAACAAAAATATGGAATATCCTGCAGAGTAAGCAATACGGTTTGTCTCATCATAGCCGGTTCTCCTCGATCAACAATATTGTGTTAACTAACTTCAATATATTATCATTTTAATTCATTGATCTATTCTTTATAATCACAATATACATTCATAAACGGGAGGATACAACACATGAATTCAGTTCAAAAATTGCGTTGGGGCATTCTTGGTAGCGCTAGCATTGCTGTGGAATCCGTCATTCCAGGCCTGCAGCAATCCGAGTTAAATGAAGTAACCGCGATTGCCAGTCGAGACGAAGATAAAGCCAAACAGACGGCCGAGAAACTTGGGATCGACAAGGCTTATGGCAGTTATGAAGCTTTGCTCGCTGATGATTCCATCGATGCCGTATATATCCCACTGCCGAATCATCTTCATCGAGAATGGACGATCCGGGCTGCTGAAGCAGGCAAACATATTTTGTGCGAGAAACCACTGGCTCTGACAGAACAGGAAGCTCAGGAGATGGTTCAAGCTTGTGAAGATGCAGGTGTGCATCTGGCTGAAGCATTCATGTACCGCCATCATCCAAGATATGAGCAGATCCGAGATATCATTGCCAGCGGTGAGATTGGTGAGATTCGTGGTATGCACAGCACATTTTCATTTAATAACTCCAATGCATCCGGCAATGTCCGCTTTCGGCGGGATTGGGGCGGAGGTGCACTGTATGATATCGGATGTTATTCCATCAGCGTAGCACGCCTGCTGCTTGGTCAAGAACCAAGTGCAGCCACTGTTATTGGCATGTTCTCCCCAGAGCATGATCAGGTCGATATGATGGCCTCAGGACTGCTGGAATTCGATAATCACATCGGCGTGACGTTTGACAGCAGCATGTGGGCAGCCTTCCGCAACACATTGGAGGTATTGGGATCCAACGGGATTATTGAAGTCCCTTCGGCATTTATCAGCGGACAGGACCGCAGTTCCAACTTCTATGTAACGGCTGGTGGTGAACGCAGAGAGATTGAAGTCCCGCAAGTGAACCACTACTCTCTACAGGGAGATGATATGGCACGTGCTGTACTTCAGGGCAAGGATCTGCGCTTCGCCCCTTCCGATGCCGTAGCTAATATGAAAGTACTGGAAGCTTGCCTTCGTTCAGCGGAAGAACGTACACGAATTACACTATAATTGAGAGGATGAACTGACTTATGGAATATATCGAAATTGCTGGTGCAGGTAAACGTGTCTCCAGATTGATTAAAGGAACCGATTATTTCGTGCATAATGCCTACGATAAAGCAGCTACGAACATGGATGCTTTTCTGTCGATTGGCGGTAACACTGTAGATACAGCACATATCTATTGTGGTGGACAGAGTGAAGAAGTCCTTGGTCGTTACATGAAGGAACGTGGTAACCGCGACCAGATCGTCATTCTCACCAAAGGCGCGCATCATGACCAGAATGGGCCACGTGTGAACGCTGATGCCATCCGCAGTGACTTGATGGAAAGTCTGGAGCGTCTTCAGACAGATCACGTAGAGATGTATGCCTTGCACCGCGATGATCCCAATACCCCTGTCAGTGTTATTCTTGAAGCACTGAACGAACATATTGAATCCGGCAAAATCGGCGCAATTGGCGCATCCAACTGGACCTGGCAGCGGCTCGAGGAAGCCAATGCATACGCTGCGGCAAATGGACTGAAGGGCTTCACATTCAGCAGCCCAAATCTCAGTCTCGCCAAAGCAAACGAACCTTTCTGGGAAGGCTGTGTGTCAGCAGATGCAGAGACGCTGGCATGGCATGAGCAAACCAAACTACCATTGCTATCCTGGTCCTCCCAAGCACGTGGTTTCTTCACTGGAAGATTCACACCTGAAGTTCGGGATAACGAAGATCTGGTGCGTGTATTCTACAGTGATGATAACTGGGAACGGTTGCATCGGGCTGAACAATTGGCTAATTCAAAGAAAACATCACCCATTCAAATTGCACTCGCTTATGTATTGAATCAGACGTTCCCAACCTGTGCGCTGATCGGAGCCCAGAATCAGGCAGAACTGCTCTCCTGTGACGAAGGATCACGCATCACGCTTACTCCTGCTGAAATCGCATGGTTGGATCTGGGCAGTGATGTACCGGCTGGCATCTAAAGAAAATTAATCATTCCATCATTAATTTTGATGACTCTAAAGAGCTGATATTACGCGATAGGGCGTAATATCAGCCTTTTCTGTTGTGTAAAAGCGATCCACTATTGTAAAACCTATTGCACAATTACCGTATCCCTGTTCACTTTCCCCCACTTGCCCGGGAACAAATAAAGAAGGACTTACCCCAGAACACTTCTCTGAAGATAAGTCCCTTATATCATAGATTAAGCCGTATAGAATGTTAGAAATTGCACTGTCATTCGGTTGGATTACAGTTTAACGATCTGACCTGTTTTCTCGGATTCGAATGCTGCCAAGATCACTTGCAGGGAACGCAAGCCCTCTTCCCCGGAAATCGCTGGAGGTGTTTGGGTGACAATCGACTCTACAAATGCGTCAATTACACCACTCGGCACTTGTTTCTCGTTGGTAGCCATGGCACCAACTTTGTACGTCTCAACTGTACCATTGGTCAGCTCAACGATAACTTCATCGCCTTCCACTGTTCCGATCTTCATAACACCATTCTCACACCACAGCACTGTACTGTTGTCTCCAGCTCTGTATTGTGTCCAGCTCGCTACGAGCGTTCCTATCGCTCCGCTCTTCATACGCAGCAAGCAAGTTGCGTTATCGTCAACTTTAGTGCCTTCCTTGTGCAGTGTGCTGATGAAACCAGCTACTTCAGATACTTCATCATTCAGCAAGTAACGGATGAAGTCGGATTTGTGCACGCCCAGGTCGCCCATAGCGCCCATAATCGCTTCTTCTTTACGGAAGAACCAGCTTTCAGCTCCGTCCACACTCCATCCTTCCGGACCTGGGTGACCAAATGATGTACGGAAATTCAGGACTTTACCGAGTTTGCCGGATTCGAGAATTTCTTTTGCTTTTACGTGAGGAGGCATCAAACGCTGGTTGTGTCCAACCATCAAATACACGCCATTTTTCTTGGCAGCTTCGATCATTTGCTCGCCTTCCTCAGTGGATACTGCCATTGGTTTCTCAACCAATACATGCTTGCCTGCATTTGCAGCAGCAATCGCCATTGGCGCATGCAGATAGTTTGGTGTACACACACTAACGGCATCCACTGTTTCGTTTGCAAGCAATTCTTCGTAACTGGAATACGCTTTACCGCCGTAAGTCTCGGCCATCTTCTCCGCACGCTCCACAACCGGATCGGCAAAAGCGACAAGTTCTACGTTCTCATTGGCAGCGTACTCTGGAATATGTCTGCGCTCGGCAATGGCTCCACAGCCGAATACAGCAACTTTAATTTTACTCATGTACATAAGTCTCCTTTGACAAATAGATTAGCATTTTTCATGGTTCGATGGTCCATTAGAATTGGTTCAGGTAGTTTTCTTTCAACCAGTTGTAGCTGTTGGATACGCTCTCAAGCGGAGGGTTCTGACATACGTCTTGTTCCACGATCAGCCATTCCACGCCTGCATTCGTAGCGCCTTCAATAACAGCTGGCAGGTCAACCGAACCTTGTCCCAATTCCAGTGTTTTCATCTGGCCCTGTTCGTCTTTGCTGAAGTCCTTCAGATGAAGCAGCGGCAAGCGACCCGCATATTGTTTAATATACTCGATCGGATTTTGTCCCGCAAATTGTACCCAACATACGTCCATTTCCACTTTTACCGCTTCCGGTGATGTTTGAGCGAACATGGCATCAAAGGCATTAGCATCGCCAACCTGGCCATGGAATTCAAAGTCATGGTTATGGTATCCGAAGATCAACCCTTGTTTCGCTGCTTCAGCTCCATATTGTTGTAACTCAGCGAATAGCTTGGTCCAACCTTCTGCATTCTCAGGACGATCTTCTGGCATCAGGTAAGGGCAAATGATATATTGTGCACCAATTGTTTTCAGGTAATCGATTTGTTTTTGCAAGTCTTCGCGCATCGCATGTAATGAAACGTGGCTGCTGAATCCTTTCAGTCCAAGTTCATCTAGTAGCGCTTTCATTTCCTCAGCTGGAATATCGCCATATCCGGCAAACTCCACACCTTCATATCCAAGGGCCGCTACCTTACGTAACGTACCACGAAAATCTGCTGCAGTTTCATCACGGAGTGTAAACAATTGCAAACCAATATTAAGTTTTTTCATGTAGGATACACCTCTGTTCTCAAATTTGCTTTCATTGCTCTATCTGGTATCATCCTAACGCAAAACAGGCTAGAATGAACATATACAATATAGTCAGAACATGAACTATCTGATCAAATTTTATTTCCATCATTTTGCATCAATTGAATGTAGCTAATTTCAACTGAAGATATTTACACTGGCACTCCGATGACAGAACAACCTTCCGATCGCTGTTATCCCCAGATTTTTTTGATTTCCTTTTCAAAAGGATAAAATCCGGAGATAAAGGCGAACACTTCGTTTCTTCAGGTTCTTTCTGTCCTCTCCGTTTTCGTGTAAATGTTAAGTTAAACTTATGATGTAAAAGGATGTACATATTGGGGGATTTTATCTTTGGATACGTTAGAGACATCTGTACTGATCTGTGACTACTCATACCACTATAAGGCGTTCACTCATAATATGAAGGGCGAGTTGCAAACCTATCTGTTCCGTCTGCAGACCGAAGGCTCGTGCAAAGTGTATGTACAGGATGAGGAATTCAGGATGACGAGCGGGGACTTGCTGCTCTTAAAGCCTGGTGACGACTACCATCTCGTTGTCGATGAACCACATAAGGAAGGACGTTTGTCCAGCGGAGATTATTATCTGTTCTGCGAGGGCAGCTGGATCGAGAACTGGTGGAAACGGCAGCATCGATCTACCGTGAGCCGAATTGGACTGGATGACAAACTCATCAGCCTGTGGAGAAATATGTTACTTGAGAAACGTCGCGGGCCTCTTGAGGAAAATGCGGAGCTAAAGGATGCGTTACTACGCGGATTATGTCTGTATATCGACCGGGCAATTAAAGAGAATATACAGACCGATCGGGCAGTTTCCTCTGCGCTGAAGTTAAAACGTTTCATTGAGGAGCATGCCACTGTTACGTTCAAGCTTGATGAAGCGGCTCGTTATGCGGGCCTCAGCCTGTCACGTGCAGTCCGTTTATTTAAGGAGCACTACAATCAGACCATGATTCAATATGCGATTGAGATCCGTCTGAATGCGGCATTGGAACGAATGAAATACAGTGAAATGACACTGGAGCATATTGCCGAATCCTGCGGTTTTGCAAGTTACTCCTATTTCCACCGGGTATTCCGGGCGCACTTCGGTGTGTCTCCGGCGGAATATCTCAAATCCAAGCAGCATGAGCCTATCGATGATCTGGAGCATGTATGATGTTCAGTATCAGAAACCCATGACCTTAAAGAGGTTCATGGGTTATTTTGATACATTGAACTGTGATCAACTCTCAGTACGACTGGAAGTCAGAACGTTTTTTATAAGAATGAAGTTCACTTCAATATTTTTTCATGTGACTCCCACAGAACAAGACTGTACAATCATAGAGACAGCCGTTTTACAAATTCATACATACCCATTAAATTCACATCTATCATAATGGAGCGATACATATGCTAACCCACCAGCGCAAAGTCCTCATCATCGAGGATGAATCAGATATTTCGCGCATTCTGCGAGATTATTTAACCAAAAATCAATATGAAGCCGCCGTGGCAGCCACTGGACAAGACGGACTTCAGATTATGGAGCTTATTCAACCAGACTACATCATTTTAGATATCATGCTTCCGGACATGGACGGGATCGAGGTCTGTCGAGAGATCAGAAGGCGCAATAATATCCCCATCCTCATTCTAAGTGCCAGAGGCAGTGATACCGATAAGGTACTTGGTCTTGGCTTTGGAGCAGACGACTATATGACCAAACCCTTCTCGCTGAGCGAATTGTTAGCACGAATTAATGCCCACTTCAGGCGTTATGACAGCATGACATCCGTTGGAGACAGAACAGATCTGCTGCATCTTGGAAACCTGGTAATTGATAAAAAAGCCTATAAAGTTACATTAAACGGATCGGAAGTTTCTCTGTCTGCCAAGGAATTTGAACTACTTCATTACTTGGCAAGCCACAAGAATCAGGTATTCTCCAAAGCCCAGTTGCTCGACGCCATCTGGGGATATGCAACCTACGGTGATGAAAATACCGTAACCGTATACATTCGCAGACTGCGTGAAAAAATTGAGGCAGATGCCTCGCATCCGACCGTTCTGAAGACGGTATGGGGTGTCGGTTACAAATTCAATTACGAATAAGTGAGATTGGAGGCTCCCACATGTCATTGAACAGCTGGTCCAAACGCTGGTTGTTAACAACACTTGGGCTTCTCATTATTATCGTTTTAAGTATCCTTGCACTGTCGATGATGCTGTTACAAGATCGAAATTCAGGCGAATCCAATCTGTCCCTGAATCAGGTTCGACTCAAGGTCAATCCAATCTTACTCGCTTTGGAGCAAAATCATCAGCATCTTAATGAACAAAATATTCGTGAAGTCATACGTTCCACCGCCAGAGAGACCGGGGTTCTGCTTACCTATCTAAACTTGGATGGAAAAGTCATTCTGTCCTCCGACCCCACCTCTGAAGGAACGCAAGTTAATCTGCGTTCAGCTCTCCATTATGATCTGCATCATGCCACGCAGGCCGCGGACGGTAACGATTTGCTTGATATTGCGTTTCCCGTGATGGACGGACCGGTGGGAAGTCAGATCGGCAATGCTATCTTTTCCATCCCCCAAGCCATGGTTACGGTTCAGCAATCGATGACTTTTCCGGTTATATTGATTAACGCACTCATGCTCCTGTCACTGATCCTGAGCTTATTTCTATTCTGGATGAAACGAAAACTGGACAAACACCTGCTCTCTCCCATCCATCAATTGAAGCAACATGCGGAATCCATGCTTAAAGGCAATTATGAAGAAAAAATCCAGTACAACCGGAACGATGAATTGCTCGAAGTATATGCCATGTTTGATCTCATGCGCACGGAGATTAAACATATGAGCGAGCAGCGTATTCAGCAGGAACAAGCACAAAAAGAACTCATCACCAATATATCTCATGACATTAAAACACCAATTACCACGATAAAAGCATACATAGAAGCTATTGAGGAAGGACTATGCAACGATCAGGAGACGCTGATGGAATATATGGGGGTCATGCGGACCCATACGGATAAAACGGCACGCCTTGTGGAGGATCTGCTGGTTCATGCACTTCAGGAATTGGGGCAAATTTCGGTGGAAACCCGTGAGTTGTACAGTGGGCCTATACTGGAGACGATGTTGAAACCTATTGAACATGTTGTCCTAACAAAGGGGCTTATCTATAAAGGACCCAACTACATCCCCAATGTGTTAATCGCTATCGACCCCACTCGAATTGAACAGGTGATCTCCAATCTTGCCGCCAATGCCCTCAAGCATACAGCTCCAGGAGACACGATACGTATAGATATGGAACTGGAATCTGAGCATTTGAATGTGACGATTGCCGATTCGGGTCAGGGAATACGTGTACAGGACATGCCGTTTGTTTTTCAGCGTTACTTCAGAGGCCAGGCGAGTCATGCAGAACAACGTGTTCAGGAAGGTACAGGGCTGGGCCTTTCTATCTGCCAAAGCATTATTGAAGCACATGGAGGCCATATTTCCTTTACTAGTAAAGAAGGACAAGGTACAACCTTCCGGTTCTATCTGCCGATCTGCTGAGCACCCTCCACAGCTGTAATACTTTATTCATAATTTGATAAGGCTTCCTCAACATCCCTCCTCTAGAATGAATCCTATATTGCACTCGGGAGTGATTCAACTTGTCCAAAAAGGTGATTACCCGTGCACAGAATCTGTGCAAAACGTACAACAGCGGAAGTGAACAATATCATGCCATCCGTAATGTTGATCTCGATATCTATGAAGGGGATTTCACGGTCATCATGGGTAACTCTGGCTCTGGCAAATCAACCCTCTTATATCTGCTAAGCGGACTGGATCAGATTACAGCAGGTGAGGTCTATTTTCACGACCAGCGGATTGACGCTTACAGTGAACGAGAAATGTCCAACTTCCGCACCCGCAGGATTGGTTATATCTATCAGAGCATCAATCTGGTCCCGGACCTTTCCATCAAAGAGAACATCGCTTTACCGGGATATATCGCTGGAAACAAAACAAAGGACATCCAATCCCGCGCTGCTGAGCTGATGAATGCCATGGATATCGATGAACAGCGTAATCGCCTTCCCTCCCAAACTTCCGGAGGACAGCAGCAGCGAGCTGCCATTGCACGGGCTTTGATCAATTCGCCGGATATCATTTTTGCGGATGAACCGACCGGAAGCTTAAATATGGAACACGGCACAGCTGTTCTCGATATCCTTACGAATCTCAACCGGAAAGGACAGTCCGTTGTTATGGTGACGCATGATATCAAGGCCGCCTGTCGGGCAGATCGCCTGATCTACATTTTGGACGGCAAGATTGGCGGAATCCTTGAGTTTGACACTTATGACGAACATCAAATTCAGGATCGTGAAGCGATTATCTTCGCTTTGGTTACGGGGAAGGAATAACGATGGCAGTCATGTTTAAACTTAGCTTGTCGTATCTGAGTAGGAACAAAATACAAAATGCGCTGATTGCGCTGCTCCTGCTACTCTCGACAGTTCTTGTATCTACAGCTATTGTCATTCTGGCGAACACAGGCAATCAGTTTTATGAAATGCATACCCGAACCCATGGATCTCATCAGATCCTGACGTTTGAAAAAGGACTGAATGACCCTGACGCTGTGCACAACTGGTGGGCTTCTCAGGATGGAGTTCAGGTGTCTCCTTTGCTAACGTATCGTACATTGTCAGGCATCATTTTGAATGAAACTCACATCCCTAACATCTACCTGTACATGTTTAATACGCCTCCGCCGCCTTGGGGTGTGGATGAACTAATTTTCTCAAGCGGGACGCCCGACACAGTTCCCGAACAAGGCTCCGTCTGGATCCCAACGTCCATGGCGAATGCTTATCATATTTCCGTAGGTGATACCATTGGCTTCAAAACCGGCTCAAGCACACTCGAATTGAATGTATCGGGAGTTGTCATCGATGTACCATATGGGGCACCCTTCTCCAATACAGCACGGGTCTGGATGAATCCTACCGATTATCAACATGATCTCGCTACACTTGCTGGCAACGAGAATCGTATGATGGGCATCCATTTTAACGATTACAGCATGAATTCGGTGTATTGGGAACGATACAATCGTGAGACAGGTATTCCGTTTCTGGAATCCAAAATGGAGTTCGAGGCCATTGCCTCTTTCTATCTGATCATCAATCAGGTTATTGGATTTATCATGATATTCATGGGTGTTGTCATGCTCTCCATCGCCCTGATGACCATCGGGTTTACGATTGCGGATGCCATCCTGGCCAATTACAGAACAATAGGAATCCTCAAATCACTAGGTCTGACTTCCCGAAAAACGATAGGCACCTATGTTATTCAATATGCATTGATATCCATCGTAGCCATTATCCCTGGACTTGCACTCAGTATATGGATATCCAAATGGATCATTAATATTTCTGTATCCTCTCTTCGAGTGGGGAATCAGAACATTCCAGTCCAAGGATTGGATGCGGCCATACTGGCCGGCGTACTACTATTTGCTCTAGTGATTCTGTTCACTGTGTTATATGCCAAAAAGGCACGCAGCATACAGCCCGTGCAGGCTATTCGTTATGGTATGTCGGAGACAGATCACAGCCGGATGGCTGGCAAAATGAATTCGCCATGGGCACACTGGATCGGATTTACACGACTGCCTGTCACCGCCGTACTTGGATTCAGACATGTGTTCAAAAACACCAAAAGCTCTGTTCTAACACTCCTGCTAGCCACCATGGCTTCCTCCGTACTTGTTCTGGGTTATGTTCTGCTGACCAGTATAACCGGAATTGAACAAACCGCAGCTAAATGGGGGTATGACAATGCCAATATCGCAGCAGTAGTCGTGAACAAAGGTAACTTTCCAAAGACTGAATTGAAACAAACGTTAGAAGAGGATACAAGGATTAGCAATGCAGGCTGGCAAGGGAACACAACGGGTGTAATTAGCCCGGAGTCTTCTGCAACAGTGAAGGGCCAATCCCTCAGTCTCAACTTGAGTGTACTGGACGGGAGTTATCAGGAACTTGGATTCGAAACGTTAAAAGGGGTTAACCCACAACATGCGAATGAAATTGCCATTGGTGTAAGTGTAGCCAAAACATCAAATAAAGATCTCGGTGATCTTATCGATATCTATATTGAAGGAGAAAAGCGTACATTCCTCATCACAGGCATCTATCAGGCGATCGCCAACATGTCTGTTTCAGGCAGAATCACCATTGATGCCATGAGAAGTGTGAACCCCGGTTATAGTGAATTTGATGTTATCTTCATCAATGTGAACGATATGGCACAAGCGGGTAAGGTTGCCTCTGAATTAAATGAGCAATTTAAAGATTTTGCTTCGGTAGTCACTCAGAAGACTTTGCTTGATTCGGTTTACGCGGAAGCCGCTAACATCCTGATCTATCCGATGAGCCTGATCGGATTGCTGTTTATCATTGTGACGTTCATCATTATTTTCAGTACTTGTAGAATCAATATCCGTAAAGAAAGCAGAACGTACGGGATATACAAATCGCTGGGAATGACATCTCGCCAAATCCGGTTGTCGCTCACCATGGGAATGTTCATACTGTCCTCCGTGGGAGCCATACTGGGTATTTTCGTCGGCGTATACCTGCTGCCTCTTCTACTCGAAATGGTCCTTTCCGGTTATGGTATCGTACAGCTTCCACTGATCCTGCATTGGGGTGGAATGGTACTGTTCACCTGTCTAAGCATCATTGCAGCCAGTCTTGGCTCGTGGTTCTCTTCGAGAATCATTCGGGAAGCATCGCCACGTATGCTGGTTATCGAATAATGTAATCAGAATGCCTTAACACAATAAAACAAGCCCTTCCATACCTCTATAGGATGTGGAAGGGCTTGTTATCATGATATGAACTAATTCCGCCATTTCTTCGCAAGTGCACCAATCTGATGTGGCGTTGTTCGGCAGCAGCCGCCAATAATTTTCGCGCCCGCAGCAACCCACTGCTCCGAAGCATCACTCATGCTGCCACAAGTACCCTGTCCGCTCCACGTCTTCGTTGCTGCATCATATACTTCTCCCGAGTTCGGATACACAATAACAGGTTTATCGCTGGTACGGCTCAAAATACCCACTGCTTCCGTCACCACTTCCATCGGAGCACAGTTCAGGCCAATCGCCGCAACCTGCGGCTCGGAGCCAAACTTCTGTGCACACACCTCAAGCGGTGTGCCCTCGCTGATGCTTGTCCCGTCTTTTAAAGAAAAAGATAACCAGGCATACGCATGAGGAAACTCCTTCAGTACATCAACCAGCACCTGTGCTTCCTGCAAGGAAGGAATCGTCTCAAACGCCAGAATATCTGCACCCGCTTCAATCAGCGCCGCCATACGCGGACGGTGAAATGCGGCAAGCGTCTCATCCGACACCCCGTAATGACCCACATACTCTGAACCATCCGCCAGATAGGCGCCGTACGGCCCAACGGACCCGGCAATAATTGGACGTGGACGAAGACAATCTCCTTCGTGATCTACTGTACGTTCTGTTATTTGCTCCTCATTCTCCACCGTCTCGGCACGTACCGAAGGAGCTTCTACAAGCTGACCTGTTGAGCTTTCTCTCCCTACTAAATCACTCTGCACTTCCGCCCATACGGCATCTCTCGCCTGAGCAGCCAACTCCACCGTCTTGCGGATCAGCTCCAGTGCTGACTGTTCATCGATCCCTCTCTTGCGGAAACCATCCACCGTCGCCTGATAACTGGATGTAATCGCACAGTCGGCTCCTGCTCGAAAATAATCTGCATGGACCTGAACAATAACATCCGGATTCTCAAGCAACACACGAGCAGACCATAGTGGATCATCGAGATCACATCCATGCTGTTCGAGTTCCGTAGCCAACGCTCCATCCAGAATCATGACCGGATGTTCACGAAGGATCTGTTCTATGGGGTTAGTCTGTTGTTCTTGCGTCATGTACTTGTCCTCTTTTCTTATTCACACGTTCTGTCAGATAATAAGCAGCGTAACATACTGCGATAAACGGAACCCCACAATACAGCGCAATCCGCTGTGTCGGGTCAAAGGCAATACCTATGCATGAAGCCAGGCATAATATAAATGAAACAATTGGTACAACCGGATACAGTGGTGTGCGGTAGACCAGATCTTTGACCGCATGTCCTTCCCGGATATATTGTCTGCGGAACATGTATTGGGAGGCACTGATGCTCATCCATACCGCAACGACAGCCAGACCTGAAATGGAAACCAGTGTAATATAGACGGTACCTGGCGCAATGATACTGGACAGCAAAGCCAGCGCACCACCAACCATACTGATCAGAAGTGCGTTCAATGGCACACCCTGTTTGGTCAATTTGGCAAACCATGGAGAGATCGTTTTTTTGTCAGCCAGAGACCAGAGCATCCGTGAAGATGCATACAGGCCTGAATTAGCAGCAGAGAGAATCGCCGTCAGAATAACAAAGTTCATAATGTCTGCTGCATAGGGTACACCCACCCGCTCCATTACCGCTACAAACGGACTTTCCAGTACACTGGCATCCGACATGGGCAGCAAGGCCGACAAGATAATAATCGTTCCGATGAAGAAAATAACCAAACGCCACAGCGTTGTATGAATAGCCTTTGGTATCGTCTTTTCCGGGTTCTCCGTCTCCCCGGCGGCAATGCCGATTAACTCGGTGCCTGAGAAGGCAAAGTTTACAGCAAGCATGGTCATCAATATCGCTGTAGCCCCATGAGGGAACCACCCTGATGCGGTAATATTCGATAGAAATGGAGCCGGTTCAGAATCCGCCATGGGAATGAACCCAAACATGGCTGCGCCACCGATAATAATGAAGATTACGATAGTCACTACTTTTACAGATGAGAACCAGAACTCGGATTCCGCAAAAAATTTCACCGTTAGAGCGTTAAACAGAAAGATCATCAGTGCAAAAACCGCGCTCCATATCCATACGTTTACCGATGGGAACCAGC
Source organism: Paenibacillus sp. GM1FR (assembly GCF_002803315.1). Taxonomy (NCBI): domain Bacteria; kingdom Bacillati; phylum Bacillota; class Bacilli; order Caryophanales; family Paenibacillaceae; genus Paenibacillus; species Paenibacillus sp. GM1FR. The sequence continues at coordinate 202,621 of NZ_MKZL01000066.1, forward strand.
GCTGCATCAGCAATCCGGCGGCTGTGAATTCGGAGCCAAGCGCAACAGTCCAGGTTAACCAGTATAACCAAGCCACCGTGTAGCCTGTTGCCGGTCCGATATATTTGGCGGCATAACTATGAAATGCTCCCGTCTCTGGCATATGAACAGACAGTTCACCAAGACAGAGCATCACCAGATATACAACGATGGCTCCGATCAGATAGGACAAAATGGTTCCCAGTGGTCCCGCCTGCTGAATGGTGTAACCTGAGCTGAGGAATAATCCCGTTCCAATAACTCCTCCGAGAGAGAGCATGACCACATGCCGTGCCTGCATTTTCCGCTGAAAATGCCCTTTGTCGTTTTTGTTCTCCATACCTGCTGCTCCCCTACTTCTTCATCCAGAAAAAACAAAAAAGACCCACTCTGCCTATAGAGTGCGCCGTTACTGACAAATAAAAACAAACGCTCCTATCTATCAGGCTTTCACCCGCTGGAATTAGCACAGTATCCTTCAGATCTGTTGCTGAGGTTTCTAAGGGCCAGTCCCTCCACCTCTCTGGATAAGAAAATGATTTTTTACTAATATAGCGATCTATCATGAATGTGTCAACATTTAAATAATATATGGCACACCTCGTTATTCGGTGGAAGACCCCGGATTCGTGATGGTGGTCTTTACCTCATACGTGATCGGCACGGTGCTAAAAATTTTATCCCAATCGTCTTTGACTTTTTTCCATGTTTTAGGTTCTTTGATACGTAAGCTATCCCGAAAATCCGCAACATCTACTTTATAGGTATGCTGCAGTTTGTATAACAACTGTCGAATCTGTTGTTTGGCAAGTTCAGCAAATTCTTTTTCCAATTCACTGAGATACGCACCTTTTTCCTCTTCCTCGGGAGCACGCCAATCCTCCATCAACCAGCCTTCGGATTCAGTTTTCACATGGAATGAAATATCATCGCCAACCACTTTTGGAATTATTGTTGTTTTTTTCTTCTTCATTTCATATACAACAGTGAATCCCGCTTTATTGTATGTCTTCAAGATACCTCCTTTTTCTTTAGGTCTGAGCCAAGATAGCCCTTCTAGATCCGTTTGGCTGAGTTCCCCGATGAATTTGGTTGTTTTCCCATCAAAGATACTGGCACCGGAGAACTTGTCCTCTCCATTGAAGTTCAGTACATTCTGGAGCAAAAAGCTGGAACCGGATTGCATTTGTGCATCTAATTTGGAGAGTAGAACGGGGTCCAGGATTTTATTGGACAAGTATGAATTACCGGTAATACCTGTAAGATAAAATGCTGGAATCCGGGAAGGATCATCTGAAGTCAGTACATCAACAGCGCGATGATGGCTAATCAACACCAGACAGTTAGGACGAATATCGTTATCCCGAAGTACAAAATCCAGCAGCTGGTCCAGACCATACTTTTTGGCGATATCCTTGGACACAACGATAACCTTCAGATGATGTCCGATGAGCGGATGATCTCGTCTCAGTGCAAACTGACGAAAGATTTGCAGCAAGGAATCTCCGGTAAGCTGTTCATTGGAATAGGACGTTTTACCAGAAGCAGGCGAACCGGATTGTTGGCTCTTTTGACTGCTGGAATTACCGGGAGCAATCTGTACCGTGGCCGTCAAATTGTTCTGCTTGGAGTACCCTCCTCCCTGATTGGCGATGTTCTCCTCAAATTCCGTCTCTTTGCCGATATCGATCCCGAGACCAACGTAGACACTTAGATCCTCTATCTCTCGACTGCTCCAACATCCGGATATCGTTAAGAGAATGCATAATACAGTGGCTAAGCGTAACAACATGCGGAATGTAATCATGCATGCTTGCCTCCTTTTTTGCGAATCAGACTTAACAACAGTAGTACCAGAGGTAAAATGCCAAACAAAAATACGGACACATTGCCTAGCATATCTCCTAGTACGAAGGTATCATCCACTGTTTTGGGTATCATTGCTGTCAGATAAATGAACGGCAGCAGGCCGTACATGATGCCTTTGATTTTTTTGGAACGAAACAAATCACGAATACCCACCGAAGCGCAGTAATGTGTAATTGCTGTAGTCGAAAAGATTTGCATAATCCAGATGACCAGCAATAAGGATTCAAAACGCTCGAATATCAGACCCTGGATTTCGAAGCTTCTTACCAAATCCAGCGTTGGCCAGGTTCGAGTTTTGATGCCATCGAGCGATAAACTGCCTATAACCATCACCACCGTGATCAAGTAGATAATAGTGGATATGAGTATCCCCCAGGTCATCGCTTTATTGCTCTTCTTCGGATTTTTCATATAGGCAGTCATGATTAACATCACCTCATAGCCCGTATAAGATAATAGTGAAGGCTTCAACCCTTGGAAAACGGGCATAATCCCATCACCGAGGACGGGTCTCAGATTGCCAATCTCGAATAGCTGATTACTAAGCAAAATTTCAATCACAAATATAATAATCGTAATCGGAAGGATAATCTCAAACACGCGTACGATAACGCCAAGCCCGCCTGAAATCATATATACACCGATCCACATGAAGACCATCACAATCGCCCAGGTGGGGGTGCGTTCGAGCAGATACATCCCAGTTACTTCAGCCATAACTCTGATTTCGAATGCGGCAATAACTATGAAATACATAATCATAGACAATCCCAGTATGTAAGCAATCCAGCTGCCCGTAATCTCACGGGTGAACTGGAAGACGGTTTTCTCCGGAAATCTGCGACACAGGGTAACCAGAATTATTCCCACACCTATGATAATGAATCCAGATAGGATAATGGAAATCCAGACATCCGGTGTTCCGACAGCTTTGCTGGTCGTTCGAGGTAGTGTCAATATCCCGGCACCAAGCATGTAATTGACAATAATTACAACGGCCTGTGTCGTGGTTAGCTTTCCTTGGGAGCCATTCACTTAGTTCACCTCCAGACCTTCAGTAGATGGAATTCCATTTATTTTTTCCGATCATCATCGATCGGATTAGTCATTTTGGGACGCATTCTCATCATATTTAGCGGTGCACGGATAACAAAATCCTTCCATTCATTCATGTGATAGGGAACGGCTGGTGCAACATAAGGTACGCCAAAGCTTGAGAGTCGTGCCAGATGTGTACACACAAGCAGAAAGAACATAACCACGCCAAACAATCCGAGTACGGCTGCGCTGAACATAGCGGCAAATCGTAGAATCCTTAGCGTTAATCCCGCACTATAGACCGGAATCGTAAAGGAAGAGATGGCTGTTACCGCAACGACAATGACCAGAAATTGGCTTATTATTCCCGCTTGCACCGCTGCTTGGCCAATAATCAGACCTCCAACGATACCCATCGCTGGCGCAATCGGTTTGGGCAAGCGTATCCCGGCCTCCCTCAAGATTTCAATTGAAAGCTCCATGATGAGTACCTCAATAATTGAGGGGAATGGAACTCCGGTACGCGTTTCAATAATCGTCAATACCAGCTTGGTTGGAATAAGACCCGGATGGAACGAGATAAACGAGATATAGAGCGCAGGAGCAAGTAATGCCAACATCGCGGCCATAAAACGCAGCACTCGCAAAAATGTTCCAGGAATCCAGCGTTCATAATAGTCCTCGGGAGACTGAAGCAACATGCTAAAGGTCACCGGTACAATTAATACAAATGGCGTTCCATCCAACAAAATTGCCACTCGGCCTTCCAGAAGGGCACCCATCACCCGGTCAGGTCTTTCCGTATTCAGTACCTGCTGAAAAGGACTCAGCGTATTATCTTCGATGAGTTGTTCCACATAACCTGATTCCAACATCGAATCCATATCCATCTCTTCAATTCGCTTGCATACTTCAGCAACGAGATTTGGATCGGCAATATCCTGAATATAGGCTATCGCCAAATCTTTTTTGATCCGTGAACCCACTTCATACTTCTTAATAAACAGGCTCTGATCACTTCCATAACGACGTAAAATGCCTGTATTATCGCTTAATTGCTCTGTAAAACCAATACGAGGCCCACGAAGAAGTCCCTCTGACAAGGGTTCATTCATACCTCTTGTTTTGATCTTATGAGCTCCAATTAATAAAGCACCAGGCAAACCATCAACCAGCAGTGCATTTTTCCCAAACAACACACCAACTGCGAGTTCTTGGAGGGACTTCGTCTCCTCAACCAGACTGACAGGAAGTAATTGATCTTGCAGATATGCCGACAGTAAGTGTGCGTTGTCTGGATGGAGAAAACCCTCCTGCTTAAGTAGAGGAACACCTTCGAACATCAACGGTGTAATCAAGTGATCATCAACTAAGTCCTGATCTACCAGGCCTTCGGTATAGATGACCGCAGCCCGTGTATTCGTTCCCTTAATAATAAATTCTCGAATATGCACGTCTGCATTGAGTCCAAAGCTTTCTTTCACACTCGTCAGATTTATGCTGTACTTTTCGGTTAATTTAATATTGGCATAGTGGCCTGTTTCGGTCCCTTCACCCTGCCCTTTGGCTGCTGGCGAGATATCCTTCGAGGATATGGACGATGGCTTGGAACGAGAGAAGCTTCCGCGCTTAATGGCAGCATTGATCCAGCGCATGCTCAATGTAATACCAATTGGAATGATGAAGACCAAGAATGCCTGAATCCATATGGACCAATCCGGCACGTAGGATACAATTGTTGACCACATGTTCCCACCCCAACATTTCTCTGCATGACATAGCTGCAGGTATTCCCAAGTATTGTGTCCCCGTTTGATCACAATAATTCCCGTTTTTTTGAGTACTGAACGACAAAAAAACGGTTCCTGTGCAAGGAACCGCTATTACTATATATTGTTATACGATTCTGGTCACATGCTCCGCTTTGGCATCCAACAAGTGAGCTGAAGCAGCAATTGCTGTAAAATCATTCAATGCGATCTCAATCTGCTTCTGGCTCTGCTCCACATATTCTTCTACTTTTTTGGTACCACCCGTGATATTACCAATCTCCTTGGTTATTCCAGTCACGCTATCACGAATCTCATTAATCGAACTCTCCACCATTGCAGATAGTTTCTTAACTTCCTTGGCCACGATATCAAATCCTCGTCCGTATTCTCCTGCATGTGCAGCCTCAATGGCAGCATTCAACGCAAGCAGTTGCGTCTGAGACGAAATCTCGCGTATCGTTCGTACCACGCCCTGAATCGATCCGGCCTGTTCCTGCAGATGGGTCAACGTTGCACGGTTAGAAGTTGACACCTCTGAGATATAGGAGATACTGGACATTAATTCCTGGCTCCGTTCAATGCCTACATCTGCCTGCCCATTCAGTTCATGGGACATCGTTTTCAGCTCATTCACTACGACCGAAATGTTGTTCTGACGGTTGGTAATGTTGGTGGCGATTTTGGATACACCCAGTATCTTCTGATTTGTCTCATCGTACACCGGCATATATGTCGCCTCAAGCCATACGGAATTCCCCTTTGCATCCTTGCGTTCAACCTTGTCCTGAAAGCTGACACCATTAAATATGCTATTCCAAAAAGCATCATATTCCGGAGTATTTGCAAAATGACCGAAGCACAGTTGCTGATGCTTCATGCCGTACATCTCATCTACCGTATATCCCATCGTCTGGGCAAAGACTTCATTCACGTAGGTTACCCGGCGATCCAGATCAAATCGAATGATAGCAAGACTTTTCTCCATCGCCTTGATGACCATTGCATCGGTGACAACATCTTTCTTTTCCATATCTAATATAGACACTTGATAACCCCCACAGTTCATTCCATAATAGACAGCCTTTAACTAGCAAAAAACAATCATAACAACATATGTATCCATCAGGTTCTAGATGGCTCTACTATGGATACCCGATTTGCAGCATTTTGGATCACCTGTTGTTATTTATTTTTATTGCAACCCTGTTCAGTCAAAATATATAGTTGTTCCTTCGTTTCAATGCTTCTTCAAAATCCTGGATAAAAGGCTTCCATCAACATACTTTCGGAGCATGTTCATCGTCCAGAAAAGAGACGTTATAACTTATCTTATCCGTAAAATATCTCTGTATCTACTAGTACGTATCGTAACATAAGGCAAAGAGGTATACACTTCTGTATTTGTAACGTATTTGTAACATAATTTCTGTTTTTTAATAACCGTTTAACCCCTATATACAAGAAAAACAGAACGATTTGTCGTGCATCGTCCTGTTTCTTATCCAGTCTCATCTCCATTATTTCTTTCGTGGTGTCCAGCGCTTCGTTTCACTGTGATTCGGATACTGAATGCCCGCAGGATAGGAGATCAGCTCAATCAGCATCCCCCAAGGTGCTCTTCCATACACAAACTGATTGCCTTCTCCACCTTCAATATGACCGGTCAATGCCCCAGGCTCTGTTAGCAACACCCCGCCCGCTTCCTTGAAGTGTCGTGCAGCTTCTTGCATATCGTCCACATACAACGCCATATGCTGCAATCCGTAATCTGATGCCCTAACTGGCTCCGATTGCGCTGTATTCGCGTACTGAAATAACTCTATACTGGCGCTCTCCCCGAGCGATAACATCCGAATATGAATAACCTTTGCTCCTGAACGCAGTCCTAATTTAAGCTCTGCCTCGGGTCCTTCCTGTGGGGATCATCCGGCGTTATATGGTCATAGGCAAGTTGAGCTCCAAACGCCTGCTGTAGAAATAGTGTCGCCTGCTCCATGTCCGGTACAGTTATTCCAATATGGTCAATTCCTCTCGTAATCATATTATCCCTTCTTTCCTTTTATCCATTGAACTTGCTTGTACACAGCGACATCCGTACCTCTATGATTTACACGAAAAGAGGGCCGCTATAACCATCGGTTGCTCGAACAACCTTGTATAGAAACCGAAAAAAGAAGAGCGCATGATATCCATGGCTCTTCTTTTTTGATGTTTTTAAGTTAGTTACAGGTTTACATACCGAGTGCTTAACCGAGGGCCTGAACTCATTTTAAAAATCATGCACAGTGACACATAGCTGAATCGCAATGCCATATGGGTCCCGTACAATACCGTATCCTGGGCTGAATTCATTTTGTTCATACGGTACCAGTACCTTCACACCCTCATGTTGCATCAGAGAATGATACAGTTGATCGATGGTATCTTTATCTTTGGACTGAATACATAGTGACGTGCTGTTCCCCAGCTGCCATGCTCTCTCCGTGTCCATTGCTTCTTCCGCAATCATGACTTTGTTAACCCCAATCTCCAGCACCGAATGTGTAATATACTCATCTTGACCGGCAGGGTACTCGAAACCCGGGTTCATTTCCTTCATCTCTTTATAACTTTTCTTGAATATCACCTTGGCGCCCAGAAACTCTTCATAAAAAGCAATGGCTGCCGCCGCATCCCCGTTCATCGACAAAAATGGTATCACTTCAAAACTCATTATATTGCCTCCTTGTTCCTATTGGATTACACTTATCACTATAACAACTAAAGGTGCCAATCTATGGCACCTTTAAGAGGGTTTGATATGAAAAAATCAGAACGTATGAACCAGATGCTGCGCTTTATTAACCAAAAACAACAGTTCACCCTGCAAGATCTCATGCAGGAGTTCCAGATCTCCAAACGAACCGCGTTAAGAGATATCACTTCATTGGAAGAGTTAGGTGCGCCCATCTATGTCGAATATGGACGCTACGGCGGATATCGACTGTTGCAACAAATGCAGCTGCCTCCCATTTCGTTTAATACGGGGGAGCTTCATGCCCTTTATTTTGCGATGCAGGCTCTTCGCAGCTTCTCCAGCCTACCCTTTCAAATCTCTTTCCGTACCATTCATGAGAAATTTATGAACGCGTTATCCGATAAGCAACGACAGGATATTGAGAACATCCAACACCGGGTTTACTTCCAACATACCGAGCAGATCCGCGATAGTGCACATTTGGAATTTCTGTTGATGGCTGCTGTGCAGAATATAGTGATTCAGATTACGTACGCTAATCAGCGTAGATCCTCTGATCAAAGGCCATCTTCTACAAACACCAATATCCGCACCATTCAACCCATCGCGCTCTATACCAGGAAAGGTTATTGGTATTGCCAGGCCTATGATCTGCATAAACAAGCGTATCGTGTATTTCGCTGCGACCGCATCATTTCAGCCGAAACAACGGAGATTGAACCTTTAACTCATGTAAAGGAACTCTATTCACAGGATGCCCAATCTCTATGGAAACCATCGGAACAAGCAATTCCATTCAAATGCCTGATTGATGAAGCCGGGATGGAGCTATTCCAGCAAGAACATTTCCCATCTATGCAGATCAGCGAGAAGAGGGGACACATGTATCTTGTCGGTTCGTATGAACCTCACGAGCTTGATTTCATAGTGAGATATCTTGCGGGCTATGGTAAATCGATTAAGATTATGGAGCCCGTCATCTTACAGAAAGCATTAAGGCAGTACTACCTGGACTTATTGGATCATGTATAAAGATCATCATATTTCTATATCCATTTTACTTTACATGCCTTTTAGCTCTGCTCCTGGCTAACTTTTAAACTTTTTTTATTACCAATAGCCAATTGAACGATAATCTGCAACACGATGATGATAGCCAAACCATAAAATGCTTGCACAAAGCTGCCTGTTAGATCGCGGAGCCAACCAATCGCCAGCGGCCCAAGTGCTCCAAGAATGTAGCCACCAGATTGAGTCATAGCGGACCAATTACTCGCTTCCTGAGCATTGTTTGTCTCATCAATTGGCAACATGAGTGCAATTGGGAACAGTCCACCTGCACCAATCCCGAGCGGAATCGCCGCGAGCCACGGACTGACAGAGAGATTCAGCATCAGGACACCTATTAACTCCAACATCGCACATCCAACAAGCCAGAAGACACGTCTTTGGTACCGATGTACAAGCATGGGAATGAATAACGTTGAGGGCAGTGATATCAATGTAAATAATGTTTGGATGTTGCCAGCAGTCTCTTGGCTATATCCATGGCTCTGAATGGCTGGCGCAAGCCAGGCGGTTAATGAATAGAAGATCGCGGCCATCAGTCCAAAGAACAGTGTCAGCACCCATGCACGCCTGTTCTTCACCGGAAGTGGTGCATGGACTACAGCCGAAGTTTTTCCGGATTGCCGCTCTGTACGCGCAGACCAAGCTAATTTTAACCAGATCGGCAATGCAATGGCTGCGAGTAATGCCCATGTAGCCAAAGAACCTCTCCAAGATCCCCCCAACGTATGCTGGAGCGGAACCGATAACCCCACACTAATGCTGGCCCCCATCACCATTGCTGTAGAGTAGATGCCGACCATGGCTGCCACTCGGTTAGGGAAATACTGCTTAATGAAGCTGGACAACAGCGGCCCTGCCAATGCAATCCCTACACCTGACAGAAAAGAAGTAAACATCATCAACGGAGTTGCGCCTACGAACAATCGTAATCCCGTACCTATCCCAATAAGGATTAAAGCCAGCACAATGGCACCTTCGTTCCCCCACCTTCTACTTAGTCTTACAGAGAATGGAGCGAATATGCCCATACATAATACCGGTAGTGTAGTTAACAGACTGGCGGTCATGCCGCTCAAACCCAGATCATTCTGTATGGTACTCATCAGAGGAGAAACGGAAGTAATCGGTGGTCTTAAGTTCAGTGAAGCCAGAATAAGCGCCAATACAATATAAAAAAGTTTCATTATGGATCACCTCATGGGAGTAGTATTCTTGCCTTCACCAAAGATCCTATTTGTTAATGTCAGTATCTTTGAGTGTTGCACGATTAAGTATAGATTCATTATAATGATTGAACAATACTATTGTTTCTATTAAAATGATTACTAAAACCAATGATCAGAGGTGAATTCATGGAGATTCGTCAAATGGAAAACTTTATTACAGTGTGTGAGGAGCTTCATTTTACACGGGCAGCTGAGAAACTTGGCATATCTCAACCTACGTTGAGTCAACAGATACGTGGGTTGGAGGATGAACTCGGTGTTCCTTTGTTTGACCGTGTCGGCAAAAAAATAGTGATGACCCAGGCAGGCACTCTGTTTCTGGAGCACTGTGTACAGATGATCCGGCATTTACAGAATACCCAGGATGCGCTAGCTGAATTTCGGAATGATCAGCGGGGACGATTGGTTATTGGTGTTCTTCCGTCGGATTTGGATTACCGTATCACTCCGTTACTCGTTGATTTTCATGCCCGATTCCCCAAGGTGCAATTGAAGGTTATCTCTTCGATCTATGTCGTAAATCAAGTGTTGGAAAATGAAGTCGACATCGGCATCGAGATCACGTCTGCCCCGGATAGGCGGCTTGTACGTATTCCTTTGTGCAGTGAAGAATATGTACTGGTCGTATCCGAGAATCATGATTGGGCTGAACGAAGCACAATTGAAATTCAGGAGTTACGTGATATCCAAACGGTGATGTTCCCCGAAGGATTTACAGGCAGAGAATTGGTCGATGGCTATTGCCGTAAACATGGATTCACCCTAAATACAATCATGGAGACCAGTTCGGCAACCTCCATCATTAGCCTGGTCAAAGCCAACGTCGGAGGAACACTGCTGCCTTATCCTCTGATCAAAGCCATGAATGAGCCTACGCTACGTTGCATCCGAATTACAGACGATCCGCCATACCGGCACTTTGAGATCATCCATCGGTCCGACCGTTACCTGACGCAATCGGCCAAGGCATTTATTGAGAAAACAATCGAGTATTTCAATCAAAGGTGAGATTAAAAGGAGGATATTGAAATGATAATAAGAGAAGTTGGTTTGTTGACACATCAGGTCGAGGCCATAAAAGAGTTTTACGGTACACTAATGGAATTGAATCTTGTGGAGGATAATGCAACATGCGTTTCATTCCGTGGGGGGAACTCGGTCCTATCTTTCAAGAAGGCACCAGAACAAGAGAAGCCCTACTATCATGTAGCATTTACGATTCCAACGAATAAACTTGCTGATGCAAAAAGATGGGCTCAAGACCGTAACATTTCATTACTATCCAAAGATGGACAAGATGAATTCTATTTCCCCTACTGGGATGCAACAGCCTTCTATTTTTATGATCCAAGCGGCAACTTGATGGAATTTATCGCTCACCATTCACTCGATAATGGAGTTGATGAAGCTTTCGAAGCGAAGCATCTGTTATGTATTAGTGAAATCGGTCTGCCTGTCGATGATGTTCCTGAGACAATGAACACATTGAATGAGCATTATCAACTTGAACCATTTGCCGGAGACGGAAAACAATTCTCCCCCACGGGTGATGCAGAAGGCATGTTTATTGTCATTGATAAACAGAAGCCCTGGTTCCCAGACGGACGTATGCCTGGTGTATTTGTTACAGAGGTGAAGGTAGAAACTGGGCAGCCCGGTAATCTGCGTATACAGGACGATATGTACTCGATTGAATCGATATGATGTAAGAACGTACTGAATGAAAACCTCAAGAGGGACTTCCGGCTTAATACTTACCAAAACCATCCTCACACGTGATATCCGATTTAAGAATTTCGTACAGATTTTGTTTGGAATTCTCTAATTTATTTTGTATTTCTTCAATTTCTGATATTTTCGCTTGGATAACGCTTGCTTGATCATTACTTGAAAACCCATGTTTAGAGATCATAGATTGGATCTCATGGATCGTAAAACCAACAGCTAAACATTGTTTGACCACTTCCAGATGCTGAATAATGCTCTGCGCATATATTCGATAGTTATTATGATCTCTCAGCATATGTTCATCCGGGATCATACCTATTTTCTCGTAGTAACGAATCGTGGATATCGGAAGGTTTACATGGTTCGCTACTTCACTAATCTTCATATGGATTTCCCCCGTTTCTTCTTCTTGCTATAAAGTATACTTCATAGTTTACAATCCTCATAGTGAGACAGATGGAGATATAATTTATACCCTACTCTCACCAATATAGATATGAGGAGAGATTTTAATATGAACACTATTACCGGTCAATTCAACAAAACAAATGATTTTGATAACATCGTCTTGGAGCGCCATTCCGTTAAAGCCTACGACCCTGAAGTGAAGATCAGCCGCGAGGAGATGACCGAAATACTGGCGAAGGCTTCACGTGCCCCTTCGGCCATTAACATGCAACCTTGGCGTTTTCTTGTTATCGACAGTGCTGAAGGCAAAGAGAAGCTTGCACCACTGGCCTCTTTTAACCAGACACAGGCACTAACGTCTTCCGCTGTCATTGCCGTGTTTTACGATGCCAACAACGTTGATTACATGGAAGAGATTTTCAGCAAATCAGTGGAACTTGGGTACATGCCCCAAGACATCATGGATATGCAGATGCAGCAGGTAAAACCTTATTATGCGAACATAAACGCATCCGAATTGCGTGACATGAACCTCATTGACTCAGGCCTCATATCCATGCAACTCATGCTCGTTGCCCGTGCCCATGGTTATGATACCAACCCTATGGCCGGTTATGACAAAGGTCAAATCGCCGAAGCGTTCGGCATGGATAAAGAACGGTTCCAGCCCGTGATGTTGATCTCCATAGGTAAAGCAGCCAAAGATGGCTATCCTTCCTATCGTCTCCCGGTTGAAACGATTACAACTTGGGCATAATCAACAGCTACTCTCAAGACTAAAATGACTATGGATGATACTATAGTAAATACTAAGTCTGAAAAATAGATGGAAATCACTGTGCATCCCATAATACCAGAGTACTCATCCTATATCAGTTAAAGGCTTTCATTATAATAGCCTCATACTGATTTGGTCATAAGAACATTAATTATACGTTCATAAACAAAGGGTCCTGATGACAACTGTCATCAGGACCCTCTGTTACATAACTTAAATACCCATTTTCACCCAAGCCGTGTAAAGGATTAGAAAATAATATCAATAGCCTCTAGCTCATCTTGCTCCTGTTCGGATTGCCCGTTCAGGGAAATATCCTTGAGCAGCACCGAAGGCTGTTCGCCAATTTGGGTGATGATCACGAGCAGGTCCTGAGCGAAATTGTCGATCAGATTGCGCGTAAACAACTTCGTTGCATATTCAAACTGCCCGTTCATTCCCTCATCCAGCAACGAAATGACCAAGGTAAGGTCAAATTGGGAAACCGCATGCGTTTCCGGATAAGATTCGATCTGGATATCCCCGAAGTTTTGAACGTTATCTTCCTTCGTTTCCAGCGCAAACATGACATCAAATACAGGATTGCGGCTTTGATCTCGCGGCACCTGCAGCTTTTTCACAAGCTCTTCAAACGGATAATCCTGGTGGTCGTAGGCCCCCAGCATCGTTTCTTTGACTTCGTTCAAGTAAGCAAGGAACGTCTTCTCCCCGGATGGATAATGACGAATCGCCAACGTGTTGACAAACATTCCGATGAGCGGCTCCAGGTCGGCATGTGTGCGGCCTGAAACCGGTGTGCCTACAATGAAGTCTTCTTGTCCCGAGTACTTGCTGAGCAGGATTGAATAGGCCGCCGATAACACCATATATAGGGTAGCACCGTTCTCATCGGCAATGCGCTGCAAGTTGTCCGTCATCTGCTTGTCGATAATGAAAGGCAGCACATCTCCCTCAAAGCTGCGAGCGGCAGGTCTGACAAAGTCCGTAGGTAGCTCAAGCGTTGGCAGTTCACCTTCCAGCATGTCCAGCCAGTAGGCTTCCTGGCGTTTCAGCCGTTCTTTTACAGGTTCGGACTGCTGCCAAGTGGCAAATTCCTTGTATTGAATCCGAAGCGGTTCCAGCGTCTCACCGTTATACAGGCGTAGCAGCTCTTCGATGAAGATACCCATCGACATGCCATCCGTGACGATATGATGAATGTCCAGCATAAGAAGATGACGTTCCGCTTCCCATTCAACTAAGCCCACACGCAGCAGCGGCGGCCGCTCCAAATTAAAGACACGTACAAAGGCATCCGCAATGCTTTTCGTTTCACTTTCCGTCGCCTTTGTATACTCGACGGCAAACTCCAAGTCCGAATAAATCCGTTGTACCGGTTCGCCGTCGACCATTTCGAAGCCGGTTCGCAAAACTTCGTGACGAGCGATTAATCCTTTGAGCGCCGCCTCGAATTGATTCCGCTCCAAGCGCCCGACGAGAACCGTCATGCCGGACATGTTGTAACTAAGCTCGGCCCCTTCCATCTGCTGCTGGATGTACAGCCGCTTTTGCACAGAGGAAAGCGGATAATACTCCCTTTTATCCAGAACCGGAATGGAAAGAAACTCCTGCTGCTCCAATCGGCTAATCACTTCAGCCATCGCTTCAATAGTCGAGTACCGGAATACATCGCGCAGTGGCAGGTCCACGTGCAGCTCCTTGTGCACCTTGCTGACCAGCGTCGTCGCCCGCAGCGAGTGACCGCCGAGGTCGAAGAAGTTGTCCGTCACACCAATCGTAACTGACCCAAGCACGTCCTGCCAGATGGAGACCAGTTTCGTCTCCAGATCGGTGCGCGGCGCCACGTATTCGCGCCCTGCACTTGCTCCCTCTTCCGGCGCCGGCAGCGCTTTCCGGTCGATTTTCCCGTTTGGTGTCAGAGGTAAATGCTCCAGCTCCACAAAGTACGACGGGATCATGTAACCTGGCAGCTCGCTGGAGATCGCTCGTTTCAGGTCGGCCGCCGTCAGTTCGATATCCGTTGTGTAGTAGGCGCACAGCGCCTTTTGACCGTTCGCATCACTTCGAACCAGCACCACCGCTTCGCGTATACCTACCACCCGCAGCAGCTGCGACTCAATCTCACCCGTTTCGATCCGGTAGCCCCGGATTTTCGCTTGATTGTCGATCCGGCCGATGAAATCCACGTTGCCGTCCTCCATCCACCGCGCCAAATCTCCCGTGCGATATAACCGCTCACCCGCGGTGAAAGGGCTGTCTACAAACTTCTCTTCCGTCAGCTCTGGACGGTTCAAGTACCCACGTGCTACGCCAACGCCGCCGATAACCAATTCGCCCAGCACGCCGACTGGCACCGGGTTCAGATGTGCATCCACGATGTAAAACTTCGCATTCAACCACGCTTTGCCAATCGGCACATGGCCTGTCTGCGGCAGTTTCGCCAATTCTTCGTCATAGAAACTGGAGTCGATTGCCGCTTCCGTCACACCATAGGCGTTAATGATGCGGAACGACGAGCCAAACCGCTCCTGCAAGGTACGGTAATCTGCTACACTGCAGCTGTCCGAGCTTGTGATCAACAGCTCCATACCGCTTAACTTTAGCCCCTGCTCATGCACGTATTCCATAAACGGCACGATCAGTGCTGGTGTTGATTCAAAGATCGTCACTTGCTCCCGCTCTATCCAGTAGTGCAGACGAGACGGATCAATCCGGTCGTCCTTCGGTACAATGACCATGGTGCCTCCGTTGTACAACGTCCGCGCAATGTCACCCACGAAAACATCAAACGAGAAGCTTGCGAGCTGCAGCAGTCGCACCGGGAACTGATCCAACCGGTATTCCCGTCGGTAGCCCGCTGCCGTGTTCACTAGGCTGCGATGCTCGATCATCACGCCTTTTGGCTTGCCCGTCGTTCCCGATGTGTAGATCACGTACGCCAGATCCTCCGGACGGGCTTCATGGAAGCTGTCCATACCGACAACATCAACATCATTTGGATAACTCTCGCCACCACCGTTCACAGCCCCCGTTAGCTTGCCGTTGACTCGATCGGGAGCACTGTTGGAGCCTTGGCCAAAGTCCATTGGCACATTGCTTCGTTCCTCGTTGTACGACGTTTCGTCGTCGAGATACAGCACCGTCGCCAGTGCCAGTTCCTCTTCACCGAGCCAGGCTTCGGCACGCTCTCGCAGCGGCGTTTGCGTCAGCAGCACCTTCGCTCCGCTGTCTTCCAGCATGAACCGCACACGGTCCACCGGATAATCCGGGTCAAGCGGCACATACGCCCCGCCTGCTTTCCAGACGGCCAGCACGGCCACCAACAGGTCCACCGAACGCTCAGCGAGAATGCCAACAATCTCCTCCCGACCGATGCCGCTTGCGCGCAGCGTGGCCGACAGACGGTTCGCCCGCTCGTTCAGCTCCACATACGTCAGCCGATCGTTTTCGTAAACGACAGCTTCAGCTTCGGGCGTGTGTTCCGCCTGTTCCTCGAACAGTCGATGGAACGCTGCCATAGGAGCCTGTTCCGGTTGCGCAGGGTTAAACGCGCCGACAATCTGCTCTTTTTCCTCTGCCGTTAACAAGTTCAGCTCGGCAATAGTCGCCGACGGGTTGCAGAGAATGGATTCAAGCAGCTGCAAGTAGTGGGCAGCCAACTTCTCCACCGTTTCGGTTTTATATAGAGCCGTGGCGTATTCAAACAGATATTCCAAGCCGTCCTCAATCTCGGTGACGTCCAAGCTGAGATCGAATTTGGAAACAATTTCTTCGCTGGCATACGTCGACAGATGCAGTCCCGGAAGCTGAATTTCCACATTTTCTGTATTCTGCAAAGCAAACATCGTATCAAACAGTGGATGACGGCGTAGATCACGAGCCACGTTTACCTTATCCACCAGTTCCTCAAACGGATAATTCTGATGTTCAAAAGCACCAAGCGTTGTCTCCTTGATTTCCTTCAAGTAGTCAAGGAACGTTTTACCGGCAGCCGGGTAACTTCGGATGGCCAAAGTATTAACGAACATCCCAATCAGCGGTTGAACGTCGCTATGATTTCTGCCCGCAATCGGCGTACCTACCACCACGTCTTCCTGACCTGAATATTTATGCAGAAGCACGTTATATGCCGCAAGCAGAACCATGTAAAGCGTTGCGCCGTTTTCAGCTGCAAGCCGTTTCAGACCTTCGCTTTTCTCAATATTCATAAACAATTGCAGCGTGCGGCCCTCATAGCTCTGCATAGCCGGGCGCGGATAGTCCGTTGGCATTTCCAGAACTGGCAGTTCTCCGCGGAACATGTCAATCCAGTAGGCTTCCTGCTTGGCAAGTTGCGTTTTCTGCTCGTCCGATTGCTGCCATACTGCATAATCTTTGTACTGAATGCGGAGTGGCTTGAGCGGCTCCCCGCTGTACAAGTGCACAAACTCTTCGATCAGTACGTCCATTGAAACGCCGTCCGATACGATATGATGTGTATCGAACATCAGGATGTGCCGGTCCGGCGCGAGTTCGGCAATGCCCACCCGCAGAAGTGGCGGCTTCGCTAGATCAAACGCACGAACAAATTGGCGCACCGTTTCTTCCGCCTGCTCCCCGCTGATCTGCACATATTCCACCTGGAAGGTGACTTCTTCGTAAATCCGCTGAACCGCTTCGCCTTCAACCATCTCAAAGCTGGTACGCAGCGTTTCATGACGAGCTACAAGCTCGCGGAACGCTTCTTCAAACCGCTGCCGGTTGAGCTGCCCTTCGAGCAGCATAGCTCCCGGTATATTGTAGCTCAGCTCGCCTCCTTCCAGCTGGTTCAAGATATAGAGACGTTTCTGCGCAGAAGAGAGCGGATAATACTCGCTAGGTTCCGCAGCCGGAATAGCCATAAACGAGCCGATCTCCAAATGCTCCATAGCCACAGCCATTTCCTCAACTGTCGAGTAGCGGAATACGTCGCGAAGCGGGAATTGGGCGCCCAGCTCCTTATGCATTTTGCTGACAAGTGTTGTCGCCCGCAGGGAGTGTCCTCCGAGGTCGAAGAAGTTGTCCGTTACGCCTACCGCCTTCTCCCGAACAAGTACCTCCTGCCAAATGGCGGCCAGTTTTGCCTCCAGTTCGGTGCGCGGTGCCACGTATTTGCGGCCTCCGCCTGCTCCCCCTGCCGGCGCTGGCAGCGCCTTCCGGTCAATTTTCCCATTTGGCGTTAGAGGCAATTGCTCCAGTTCGACGAAATACGACGGAATCATGTATCCCGGTAGCTCGCTGGAGATCGCCCGTTTCAAATCTGCCGCCGTCAAGCCTTTTTCCACTGTATAATAAGCGCACAACGCTTTCTGCCCTTCTTGATCTTCCCTGACAACAACGACCGCTTCCTTCACGCCACCTACACTCAGCAACTTTGCTTCGACTTCGCCCGTCTCGATCCGGTAGCCCCGGATTTTTGCCTGGTTATCGATCCGCCCGATGAAGTCCACGTTGCCGTCCTCCATCCACCGCGCCAAGTCTCCTGTGCGATACAGTCGCTCACCAGCGGTGAAAGGACTGTCTACAAACTTCTCATCCGTCAGCTCTGGACGGTTCAAGTACCCGCGCGCCACACTGACTCCGCCGATAACCAATTCGCCCAGCACGCCGACTGGCACCGGGTTCAGATGTGCATCCACGATGTAAAACTTCGCATTCAACCACGCTTTGCCAATCGGCACATGGCCTGTCTGCGGCAGTTTCGCCAACTGCTCGTCATAGAAACTGGAGTCAATTGCCGCTTCCGTCACGCCGTAGGCGTTGATGATGCGGAACGACGAGCCAAACCGTTCCTGTAAGGTTCGGTATTCCGCCACACTGCAACTGTCTGAGCTTGTAATCAACAGCTCCATACTGCTTAACTCTAGCCCCTGCTCATGCACGTATTCCATGAACGGCACGATCAGTGCCGGCGTTGATTCAAAGATCGACACTTGCTCCCGCTCTATCCAATAGTGCAGACGAGACGGATCGATCCGATCGTCCTTCGGTACAATGACCATGCTGCCGCCGTTGTACAACGTCCGCGCGATATCGCCCACAAACACGTCGAACGAGAAGCTGGCGAGCTGCAACAGCCTTACCGGAAACTGATCTAACCGATATTCCCGCCGGTAGCCTGCCGCCGTGTTCACCAGGCTGCGGTGCTCGATCATTACACCCTTTGGCTTACCCGTTGTTCCCGACGTGTAGATGACGTAAGCCAGATCATCCGGACGGGATTCATGGAAGCTGTCCATGCCCACAACATCATTTGGATGACTCTCGCCACCACCGTTCACAGCCCCCGTTAGCTTGCTGTTGACTGGATTGGGAGCACTGCTGGAGCCTTGGCTGAAGTCCATCGGTGCATTCGCTCGGTCTTCGCTGTATGACGTTTCGTCATCGAGATACAGCACCGTCTCCAGTGCCAGTTCCTCTTCGCCGAGCCAGGATTCGGCACGCTCTCGCAGCAGCATTTGTGTCAGCAGTACCTTCGCTCCGCTGTCCTCCAGCATGAACCGCACGCGGTCCGCCGGATAATCCGGGTCAAGCGGTACATACGCACCTCCCGCTTTCCAGACGGCCATCACGGCCACCAGCAAATCGACCGAACGCTCGGCGAGAATGCCAACGATGGTCTCCCGGCCTATTCCGCTTGCACGTAGCGTGGTCGACAGGCGGTTCGCCCGCTCGTTCAGCTCCGCATACGTCAGCCGATCCTTCTCGTATACGATGGCCTCCGCTTCCGGCGTGCGTTCCGCCTGTTGCTCGAACAGTCGATGGAACGCTGCCACAGGAGCCACTTCCGGCTGCACCGGATTAAACACGCCGACAATTTCTTCTTTTTCCGCCGCCGTCAAAAGCTCTAACTCATGTACACGAACATTCGGATTAGCCGCAACCTGCTCCAATGCACGGGCAAAATGACCGTGGATCTGCCTGATGTCTTGCTCTCTGAATGTCAGTGCATTGTACGTAAACCGCAGCAAAATATGCTCTTCTGGAATGACGGTAATGTCCAGATCGTAGTTCGTTTGTTCCGGCGATTGGATATTAGCGATTTTCAGCGCTTCTTGTCCTCCGCCGACAACCTGCTCAATCTGTTCTTCCATCGGATAATTTTCAAAGACCATAATATGGTTGATCAAGTCGCTCTTTTGCTCGCTCAGCGACTGAATTTCGAAGAGCGGGAACGTTTCGTAAGCTCCCGATGTCAGCGCTTGATCCTGGGTTTTTCTCAAAATATCGGCTACCGTCTCCTCGGCTTTGCCTTGAATACGGACGGGGATCGTATTAATAAACAGACCGATCATGCTTTCGATACCCGGAATCTCTGCTGGACGCCCGGATACGACGGAGCCAAATACAACATCTTCGCTGTTGTTGTATACCTGCAGAACCAGTCCCCATACGGTCTGCATAAATGTATTAAGCGTCACCTGATGCTGGCGCGCCACCCGCTCGATTTGCCCAGTCAGTTCCTTGCTGAGTTCCACATCGATCTCAGCTGCTTCAAAAGCGCCCTGCTTCAGCCCTGTTTTCTCCCGAGGCAGCTTGGTCTGCTGATCATAACCCGCCAAATACTCGGACCAGTAACGCGAAGCTTTCGCGGCATCTTGAGCTTCCAGCCATTCAATATACCGAGAGTACGAGGTAACCGGAGGAAGCTCCAGCGTCCGTTGCTCCTGGAACGCGAAGTAGGTGTCGAACACTTCCTTGATCATTAAGGACATGCACCAGCCGTCCAACAAAATGTGATGGTGACTCCAGATCACTTGGTAGGACTCGTCGCCCGTACGCAAAACTGTAACGCGCATCAGAGAGCCTTGGGCCAAATCGAACTTGTTCGCTTTATCCGCGCTAACAAAATCGGCTATCGTCTTCTCCGGGTGTTCATCTCTTGCCGAGCGAATATCTTCAAAGTACACTTCACACTTCCGCTCGCGGAATACCACTTGAATCGGCTCGTCTCTCCAGCCGGTAATAAAATTGGTCCGCAGCGCCTCATTTCGCTGTACCAGCGTATCCAATCCGCGGGTGAAGGCTTCCACATTCAGGCTTCCATACAGATCGAAGGTCACCTGTTCGAAGTAGGCTTCCGAATCGGCATCCAGCAAGCTGTGGAACAACATCCCTTTTTGCAGCGGAGTCAGGGTGTATACATTCTCCAGTTCGCCGAGTGCCGTCGTATGTTCTGACAGCCGCTCCAGTTCCTCCACCGTCACATCTGGAAGCAGTACGTCACTAGGCGTAAGCTCCGGCCGCTCTTTCGATACGCAATGGCTGATGACTTCACGCAAACTCGATTGAAGCAGGGTGCCCAAGCGCTCAACCGTCTCCCGTTGATACTGGGTTTCCCCATAACGGATCGTGAGTTCCAACATGCCTTCCGACACCATACCGTTGATATCGAGGACATAATTCATCACAGCATTCGGGCTTGAATCGGAGCCCGGACTGAACGGAGACGGCTGCGAGCCGCTGCTTTCGTAATCCTGGTCGAATTGACCCAGATAGTTAAAACTGATCTCCGGCTCCAAAACGAAGTGCTCTCCGTCACGCGGCGCCGACAAATAACGCTGAATGCCGTAGCCGATTCCTTTGTTCGGAATGCGGCGCAAGTTTTCTTTCACCTGTTTCACCTGATGACCGAGTGCCTGAGCGTGACCCGGCTCCAGAACGACAGGGAATTGGCTTGTAAACCAGCCTACCGTCCGCGTAATGTCCACATCCGGTAAAAGTTCTTCCCGACCGTGGCCTTCGAGATTCACCAGCACGCGTTCCCGACCGCTCCAAGCTTGTACCGCGAGGCCAAGCGCGGCAAGCAGCAAATCGTTCATTTCCGTATGGTAAGCACGGTGTGCCTGCTTCAGCAGCTGTTCGGTTTCCTCCGCCGTCCAGCGGACGGTCACGAGCCTGCTGTCCTTCAGCTTGGATGTGCCTTGTTCAAAATCTTTCGGAAGCGGCTCATAGGTCAATTGCTCGATATGCTGCCAATACGCTCTCTCGCTTTCCATCGCCGGACCGTTCGCATAATCAGCGAGCTGTTTCGCCCACGTTTGGAATGAATCCGTTTTGAGCGGCAGACGGATCAGCTGCCCTTGCAGCGCCTGCTCATAGCCGGCAGCAAAATCCTCAAGCAGAATCCGCCAGGATACGCCGTCTACGACCAAGTGGTGGATCGCGATCAGCAGATGATCTCCATCCGCACAGCGGAACAAGCCGAGCTTCAGCAAAGGCCCTACCTGCAGGTCAATGCTGCGCTGAAGCTCGTTCGCCTTGGCTTCGATCACCTGCGCGCAGTCCGTCATTCCGCGGAAATCGATCACTTCCAGGCTGTAGAGCTCGCCATCGCTTTCCGCGATGCCCCGGTTCCATGCCGCATACCCGCTCTCGGTCCGGCTGAAGACGAGGCGCAGCGCATCGTGATGCTCGGCCAGCTTCCGCACGGCCTGACGAAGCGCCGCTTCGTCATAGCCTTCCTCCCGGTACAGCATCACCGCCTGGTTAAAGTGGTGCAGATCGGTGAACGACTGCTCGAAGAACCAGCGCTGAATCGGAGTCAGCCCCGTCTCTCCCGTAGCTACCACCTGATCGGCGCGTCTTAAGACCGACTGGAGATACGGGCTTAATTCCGCTACGGTCGGATATTTGAACAAATGCTTAATTTCCAGCTTGTACCCGGCCTGATATAGCCTGGAAGACACCTGGATCGATTTAATTGAATCCCCGCCGAGCTCGAAGAAATTGTCCATCACGCCGATCGGACGACCCGTTCCCAGCACCTTTTGCCACACCGCAACCAACGTCTGCTCCGTCGCCGTCCGGGGCGCCACGTATTCCGTTCCAACGAGCATACTGCTTTCCGGTGCGGGCAGCGCCTTACGGTCGAGCTTCCCGCTGTGTGTGAGGGGCATCCGCTCCAGCTGCACGAAGTAGGACGGAATCATGTACGCAGGCAGATCCTCCGCCAGCGCGCTTCGCAGCTCGCTCGCCGCAAGCGGCTTGTCCGCCACGAAGTACGCGCAGAGCTGCTTCTGACCGGCTTCGTCCTCTCTGGCGATGACAACCCCCTCTTGGACGGACGCCGCTTTCAGGACCTGCGCCTCCACCTCGCCGAGTTCGATCCGGTACCCGCGGATTTTCACCTGATGGTCGATCCGGCCCATATACTCGATGTTGCCGTCCGGCAGCCATCTGGCCAGATCGCCCGTCCGGTACATCCGCCCGCCCGGCGCGAACGGACACTCTACGAATTTCTCCGCGGTCAGCTCGGGACGGTTCAAGTAGCCTCTAGCCAGACCTTCGCCCGCGATGCACAACTCGCCCGGCACGCCGACCGGCTGCAGCGCTGTCGTCCCTTCCTTGACAATATGCAGCCGGATGTTCGAGATCGGCTTGCCGATCGGCACCGATACATACGCCTCTTCCGGTCCGCAATCGTAGTACGAGACATCAACCGTCGCTTCCGTAGGCCCATAAAGGTTGATCAGCTGCGCTTGATTCACGGATGACGAAATCCACTGCCAGAACCGGCTCACATGCGACGTCGCCAGCGCTTCCCCGCTTGCAAACACCCGTTTCAGCGAAGACAGCTTGTTACCCAGATCTTCACTCGGCTGACGCTCGACATATTCGAGGAAGGCGTGCAGCATCGACGGCACAAAGTGCATCGTGGTGACGGCTTGCCGTTCGATCGTGTCCAGAATCGTCTCGGGATTCTTCTCTCCGCCCGGCGGCAGCAAGCAAACTTTGGCCCCCGTCCAAGCCCACCAAAACAGCTCCCACACGGAAACGTCGAAGGTGATCGCCGTCTTTTGCAGAATCGTATCCTTGGAGTCGATCGGGTATGCATTCTGCATCCACAGTAGCCGGTTGATCACCGGACGGTGCTCCACCATGACGCCTTTGGGCTTGCCTGTCGAGCCCGATGTGTAAATGACGTAGGCCAAGTGCTCCGGTCCGCTCGCCGGCTCCAGGTTCGAGCCGTCTTCGTCATACGCGGATGGATCGTTCAGATCGACGAGCGATAGACTGCCAAGTGGCTCTGTCCCGGCAAATGACGCGCTTTCCCGCAAATGGCTCTGAATCAGCAGCAGCCTAGCGCCCGAATCTTCGAGCATGTAGCGGATGCGCTCCTGCGGGAATTGCGGGTCGATCGGCACGTAGGCGCCCCCGGCCTTCAAGATCGCATAGATGCCCACGATCATCTCCAGCGAGCGCTCGGCCATGATCGCGATCGGCTGATCGGCCTGCGCGCCAGAGGCACGCAAGGATCGCGCCAGCCGGTTCGCCCGCTCGTTCAACTCCCGGTAAGTCAGGCTGCTGTCCTCATAGACAACGGCCACCTGCTCAGGCGTTCGCTCTGCTTGCTCCTCGAACAGCTCGTGGATCGTTCTCTCTCTCCACGACTCATCCGCTTCCAAGCCTGGACCCTCTGAGGCGGACTGCTTCGCCAGAGCCGAAGACGACACGGCAAACCCGACCAGCAAATCATGCTTTTCGCTGTCCTTCAAGATATTCAAATCCGAGATCCTCGCACCCGGCTGAGCCAAGATCGATGCCAAAAGCTGCTCGTAATGACCCGCCAGCCGTACCATCGTTTCCTGTCTAAACAACGAGGTAGCGTACTCGATCTTGCAAACCAGCTCGTTACCCTCTTCCACGATATCCAGGCTAAGATCAAACTTTGCTCTCTTTTCCTCGATGTCAAACAGCGACCATTGCAAGCCTTTCAGGGCTAAATCCAGGCTTTCGTGCTTTTGCAAAGAAAACATGGTGTCAAACAACGGATTCCGGCTTAAATTCCGGCTCACCTGAAGAGCTTCTACCAGCTCCTCGAACGGATAGTCCTGGTGCTCGTAGGCTCCAAGCGTCGTTTCCTTCACATCCTGCAAGTAATCCAAGAACGTCTGCTCTGCCGTCGGACCCAAGCGAAGGGCCAGCGTATTGACAAACATACCGATAATTGGTTGCAGGTCGGCGTGAGAACGAGCGGCAATCGGAGTGCCGACTACGATATCTTCCTGTCCCGCGTATTTATGAAGCAATACGGAGTAAGCAGCCAGAAGAAGCATGTACAGCGTCGCCCCCGAATCTCCGGCAAGCCGTTTTAGAGCTTCGCTTTTCTCCGCATCCAGCGCAAACGTGAGCGTTTGACCATCAAACTGCCGGACGGCTGGGCGGGAAAAGTCAAGAGGCAGCTCAAGAACCGGAAGCTCGGAGCTGAATACCCCGCGCCAGTATTCCTCCTGCCGTTTGATACGCTGACATTGCTCGTCGGATTGCTGCCAAACGGCGTAATCCTTGTATTGAATCCGCAGCTCCGGCAATTCTTCCCCATTGTAAAGCCCCACAAATTCGCGTAGTAGCACGTCCATGGAAAGACCGTCGGAACCAATATGATGCATATCCAGCGCAAGCAGGAATTTCTCTTTCTCAAGTATGATCAGCAGGGCGCGTAGCAAAGGCGGCTGGGTCAAGTCAAAAGGCTGAATGAAGCCTTCCAGAATGGCCGCGACCTGATCTTTGCTTGCTTGAAGCTTCTCGACCTTGAAATCTACGAGCGGATGAATACGCTGAACCGGCTCTCCATTCACGATTTCAAAACCGGTGCGCAGCATATCGTGCCGGGCCACCAAAGTAGTCAGCGCCTTTTCCATTTTGGCCTCGTTCAAATTCCCTTTCAATTGCAAGGCGCTCGGGATGTTGTAATTCAGCTCCGAGCTATCTAGCTGGTGCAGGACATACAGCCTTTTTTGCGCAGAGGAAACTGGATAGTACGCTTTCTCTTCCGCTTTTGGAATCGAGCTGTGCTGCGATTCTTTCAAGCTGGCAATAGCCTCTGCCATCGATTCTACCGTCATATAGCGGAACACATCGCGCAGCGGAAGTTCAACGTTCATTTCCTTCCGAATCTTGCTGACAAGGTTTGTCGCCCGCAAGGAATGCCCTCCGAGCTCAAAGAAATTGTCCAGGACTCCAATGCCGGAGTAACCCAGCACTTCCTCCCAGATCTTCACAAGCTGGGACTCCGTAAGGTTACGAGGGGCTACGTATTCGACGCCCGTTTGCAGACTACCTTGCGGCTCCGGCAGCGCTTTGCGATCCACTTTGCCGTTAGACGTCAGCGGCATGCGCTCCAGCTGCACGAAATACGACGGGATCATGTATCCCGGCATTCCCTGTGCCAGCGAGGTTCTCATTTCGCTGACTGTCAGCGCCCGGTCTGCAACAAAATAGGCAACAAGTGCCTTCTCTCCCTCGTTGTCCTGACGGGCGAGCACCACCGCTTCTTCCACGCCCTCCACGTTCAGAAGTTGCGTCTCGATTTCGTCCAGCTCGATCCGGTACCCGCGGATTTTGACCTGATGGTCGATCCGGCCGAGGTATTCAATGTTGCCGTCCGGCAGCCATGCCGCCAAGTCGCCTGAGCGATACAGTTTTTCCCCCTCCGCAAACGGGGAATCAACGAACTTTTCCGCCGTCAAATCCGGTCGATTCAGGTATCCTCTTGCCAGGCCTTCACCGGCCACGTACATTTCGCCTGCTACGCCGATCGGAACAGGACGACGGTTTTCATCCAGAACATACACGCTCAGCGTCGGGATCGGCTTGCCGATATTACTCTTTGCCGCCTCCATCTCGATCCATGTAATTTCCTTATACGTCACGTGAACCGTCGTCTCGGTAATACCGTACATATTGATCAGCTTTGTCTCCGGGTACTTCGTCTTGAAACCCTTGAGCAACAGCGGGCTGAGTGCTTCGCCGCCGAAGATGACGTTGCGAATCCGCAGATTGTACGGATGATCCGCTAAAACCTCACGTAGCAGTTGGTAGAAATATGTTGGCGTCTGGTTCAAAATCGTGACCCGTTCGCGGCTCAGCAGTGCCAGGAACTCGGCTGGATTTTTCGCCGTAAGTGGCGGTACGATAACCAGCTTTCCTCCATTCAGAAGTGCTCCGTACATCTCCCAGACGGAGAAATCGAAGCAGAACGAGTGGAATAACGTCCACGTGTCGGACGGCCCAAAGTCGAACAGGTTCTTGTCGTTGAACAAAAGGCGCACGACGTTTTTATGCTCAATCAACGTGCCTTTGGGTTTGCCGGTCGTTCCCGATGTGTAGATGACATAAGCCAAGTTACCCGGGCCAGAAATTGGTTCCAGATTCGAAGCGTCCAGTGCATCAGCGGAGTCCGCCCCTTTGTGGCCCCAAACGAAATCGTCCAATTCAAGGCGCGTTCCTGCGAAATCGGTCTTCTCATGCAAATGCTTTTGAATCAGCAATAACGGTGCGCCCGAATCCTCAATCATGAAGCGGATGCGTTCCTCCGGGTAGTCGGGATCGACAGGCACGTAGGCTCCGCCCGCTTTGAGAATCGCCAGAATGCCGACGACCATATCAAGTGAACGTTCGGCCAGAATCGCTACCAACTGATCCGCTTCGACTCCTGTCTCCCGCAGCTTACGTGCAAGGCGATTGGATCGCTCGTTCAGTTCGTGGTAGCTCAGCTGCCGCTCATTCATGACGGCGGCCACGTTATCCGGGTAAAGCTTCGCCTGCTCTTCGAACAAGCCATGAATCGTCTGCTGACGCGGGTAGTCTGCCTCCGAATCATTAAAACCGCGCACCAGTTCACGGATTTCCTGCTCGGTTAGCATTTCCAGCGAAGCAATATCCCCTTCCGGCGCTGTTGCGATAGTTTCGAGTAGCTTGTCATAATGTCTGGCGAACCGTTCCGCGGTCTCCTGTTTATACAAAGCCGTAGCGTACTCCAACCGGCATTCGAGCTGGCCATCCAGTTCCGAAATGTCCAGAAGCA
Organism: Paenibacillus sp. GM1FR; assembly: GCF_002803315.1. Classification (NCBI taxonomy): domain Bacteria; kingdom Bacillati; phylum Bacillota; class Bacilli; order Caryophanales; family Paenibacillaceae; genus Paenibacillus; species Paenibacillus sp. GM1FR. The sequence goes on from NZ_MKZL01000066.1 coordinate 230,093, forward strand.
GCTCGAACTTGGACGTTCGGTTTTCCAACGGATAAAACGATTGCTCCAGCCCCTCGATGACAATTTGCTCATTCTCCGTATTTTGCAGGGAGAAGAACGTATCAAAGATCGGATTCCGGCCGGTCGCGCGCGGAATGTGAAGACTTTCCACCAAATCTTCGAACAAATAATTTTGGTGTTCAAAAGCCCCGAGTGTGATTTCCTTCATTTCTTCCAGGTACTTAAGGTACGGCTTGGAACGCTCCGGATGGCTGCGAATGGCAAGCGTGTTGATAAACATACCTACGATTGGCTGCACTTCTTCCTGCGTTCTTCCGGCAATTGGCGTTCCCACGATCAGATCTTCCTGACCCGAATATTTATGCATAAGGATCGAGTAAGCAGACAACAGCACCATGTACAGGGTCGTGCCCGTCTGTGCGGCCAGTTCTTTCAGCTTTTCCGTCCGTTCTTTCCCAATATCAAACTTCACGGTCCGGCCGTCAAAACTTTGCACCGCAGGCCGCGGGAAGTCCGTCGGAAGTTCCAATACAGGCAGCTCGCCCGACAGCTGTTCCAGCCAGTACTCCTTCTGCGGCTGGATCAACTGCCCGTAGGCTTCGGAATGCTGCCAAACGGCATAATCTTTGTATTGAATACGCAACGGAGCCAGCTCCTCACCACGATACAGGCGGCTGAACTCGTCGAAAAGCAATGCTGTCGAGATGCCATCCGAGACGATGTGATGCATATCGAACAACAGGATGTGGCGATCCTCGGCGACTTCGATCAGGCCGATACGAAGAAGTGGCGGCTTGGTCAGATCAAACGGGTGATAGTATGCTTCCACCACATGGTCCACTTCTAGCTCGCTCGCCTGGAAATAATCTACAGCAAACTCCACCTCGTCATAGATGCGCTGCACAAGCTCGCCTTGAACCTGCTCGATCCCGGTACGCAGCGTCTCATGGCGCTGAATCAACGCCCGGAATGCGTACTCTACGCGCGTGCGGTCCAGCTTGCCTTCGAGAAGAAGCGCCGCCGACATATTGTAGCTACGCTCGGCCGCGTCAAGCTGGCGCAGGACGTACAGACGCTTTTGCTCGGATGAAACCGGATAGTACTCGGTCTCTGCCGCCTTTGTAATCTCATAGGTTTCCTGCTGCTTTAAACCGCTAATTCTTTGGGCAAGCTGTTCGATCGTGGTGTAGCGGAAAACGTCCCGCAGCGGAACCTCGACTTGTAGCTCTTTTCGAATCTTGGAAACAAGCGCGGAGGCCCGCAAGGAATGACCACCCAGGTCAAAGAAATCGTCTTGGACTCCAACTCGCGCAATACCAAGCACCTGCTGCCAAATAAGAGCAAGTCTTGTTTCCAGCGTTGTGCGAGGAGCCACATACTCACGGCCGGCTTCTATCTCTCCGGTCGGCTCAGGTAGCGCTTTACGGTCAATCTTGCCGTTCGGTGTGAGCGGAAGCTGATCAAGAGACACCAACCGGGCCGGAACCATATGCGCAGGCAGCTCTTGTTTCAATTGGGACAGCAGATCGCTCAGTTGCAAGGAAACATCCCCCGCCACGTAACCGCACAAATACTTTTGCCCCTGCTCATCCGTACGGTCAGTCACCACAGCCTGCTTGACCCCCGGGAAACTGAGCAGGGCCGTTTCAATTTCGCCGAGTTCGATCCGGAACCCGCGAATTTTCACCTGATAGTCGATCCGGCCGATGAAGTCAACGTTGCCGTCTTCCAGCCAGCGGGCCAAATCTCCTGTCCGATACAGACGTTCTCCAGGCACAAACGGGCTGTCTGCAAACTTCTCGGTGGTCAGGTCCGGACGGTTCCAATACCCGCGCGCCACCCCGGCGCCGCCGATGACAAGCTCCCCCGGAATCCCTATAGGAACCGGCTTTAACCCGGCATCTACAATGTAAAACCGGGCGTTCAGCCAGGCTTTGCCGATCGGCACATGACCCAACGATGGCAGCTTGTCCAGCGGCTCATCGTAAAAGCTGCTGTCAATGGCCGCTTCGGTAACGCCGTAGCTGTTGATGATGCGGAATTGTCCGCCGAATCTTTCCTGCAGCAATCGGTAATCGGTGACACTGCAAGCATCCGAGCTGGTAATCAGCAAATGCATGGAGCTGACGTCCAGCCCTTCTTCATAAATATGCTGCATGAACGGCAGGATAAGCGCAGGCGTCGATTCAAATACCGTAATGTTTTGCTCCCGAATCCAGCCGTATAAGCGGTTCGGATCAATCCGGTCATCCTTTGGCACAATTACCATCGTTCCTCCGTTATACAGCGTCCGCGCGATGTCTCCAACGAACACGTCAAACGAGAAGCTCGCCAGTTGCAGCAACCGCACCGGGAACTGATCCAACCGGTACTCACGGCGGTACGCATCCGCCGTATTCACGAGACTACCATGCTCGATCATGACGCCTTTTGGGCGTCCCGTCGTACCGGAGGTGTAAATCACATAAGCCAAGTCATGTGGGGCACTGTCAGCGGATTCAAATTCCACGGCTGAGGTATCCCCGTTATACATCTGTTCATCGTCCATCGCATAGACAGCTTGAAGCTTCAGCCGGTCATCGGCCAGCCAACCTCCGGCCCCCTCCAACAGATGACGCTGGGTAAGCAGCACCGATGCTTCGCTATCGCTGAGCATGTACTCAATCCGCTCCGCCGGATAATCGGGGTCCAGCGGTACATAAGCTCCGCCGGCTTTCCATACGGCGAGCACACTGACCAGAAGTTCCACCGAACGCTCTGCCCAGATCCCCGTAATCGTCTCCCTTCCCACTCCCTGTTCACGAAGGAGCGCAGCCAGCCGCTCAGCGCGTTTGTTCAATTCGCCGTAAGTCAGCTTTTTGTCCATGTAAACAACTGCCGGGTGATCCGGAATGTCTCGGGCAAACTTTTCGACATACCGATGAAACGCTATTCCCTCGCTCAGTGCTGCCACCGGCGGGTTAAGCACGTCCAGAATACGGTGTCTCTCCTCATCGCTCAACAGAGAAATCTCGCGCACCCGCAGTTCGGGAGTCTCAAGAAACTGGTCCAAAACGGTTACATACTGTTCCATAATGCGATCAATCTCGGTCGTCTCGAACAGGCCGGTACGATAGGAAGCATGGAGAATGACATGGCCTTCATTCAGCATATGGTCGAAGCGCAGCAGTAGATCGTCCATCTCGTGTCTAGCAAAGTGAGCCTCCAGACGTACCTTGATTTCTTCGTACTCCACGATTTTCAAAGGCAGATATTCCAGAGACGTACGGAACAACTCCGAAAGATCGTTGCGGCCGTGTTGTTCGCGTAAATCCTGAATCAATTGGTTATAAGGATATTTCTGATGCCGCAGATCCGCCGTATTTTCCTTGGAAACCGTTTGGATCAAGGAAAGCACGGACCCAACTGGATTCAGACTAATCCGCGTAGCCACGGTGCTGACGAACATACCGATCGTTTCTTTTTCCTTCTTGCTGGTGCGATTGGCAAACACCGTGCCGACTGGAACATCGGTGCTGTCGGTCAGCTTATACAATAAGACGTACATGGCGGACAAAAATAACGTATATAAACTAACCTGATATTGTTCGCTAAAAGCCAGAATGCGGTCATAGCGGGAACCATCCAAAGTGATGGAACGTTTATTCGATTCGCTGCCAATCGAGAATGGCGGAACCGATTTAATGCCGCTCGTTTCAGGCAAAGTCTTGTACTTGGTTAGCCAATATTCCTTGCCTTTTTGATAACGCTGCGATTGCTCATACTCATGCTCAGTTGAAATATAATCCAGATAGGATGGGGCCTGATAACTGCTGAAGATGCCATTGCGCAGTTCCAGGTATTTTTCCATCACCGCATGCAGCAAAGCAGTGACGGACAAGCCATCGGCGATGAAATGATTTATAGTCAAATTAAGCCATACTTGGCCGTTCGCAAAATGGATCATCGTAAATTGATAGAGGTGTTCGTCGAACACACTCGCCGGTTTTTCGGTTACTTCTTTCACCCAAGCATAGAATTGTTCGGTTGTGCCTATTTCAAGGTGGCTTATCCTGGTTTGGACATTCTCCAGCTCTTCGAACCACTGCGTTGGATTTTGCATATCCCCGCTAATGCGGATTCGGAAAGCGTCATAGGTTTTGACAATCTCTGCCGCCGCTTGCTCAAGCAGCTTGGTGTCGATCTCGCCCGTAATCTGGTAGGTCGCGGAAAGCATCGTGATGGATGTGCCCGGATTCATAATTTCCATGAACCATATCCGGCGCTGGGCTTGCGTTAATCCATATTGCTTGTTCGTATTCTCTCTCACATCGACACACTCCCGTATTAGAGATTGTTTGTAGATAGGCTTTATACCTGAATATCAGCAGGAAGCCGCCCGCCGAAAAGCGGGTCTAGCCGTACAGCCGCGCGTAATAACCTCCGAGCGCCAGCAGGTCCTGATGGCGGCCCCGTTCCACGACCGTTCCTTGATTCATGACCGTAATCAAATCCGCATGTTCCACAGTGCTGAGACGGTGGGCAATCAAAATGGTGGTGCGCCCCTTCATCAATACGTTCAGAGCTTGCTGTACCCAATGCTGGGATTCGTTATCCAATGCAGAAGTCGCTTCGTCCAGCAGTAGAATCGGGGCGTTTTTGAGAATCGCCCGGGCGATCGCAATTCGCTGCCTTTGTCCACCTGACAACGACGCTCCTCTCTCTCCCACCGGCGTTTTATACTGTTCAGGAAGTTCCTGAATAAAATGGTGAGCGTACGCCGCTTTGGCCGCTTCAACCACTTCTTCATCCGTTGCATCCGGGTTGCCATAGCGGATATTTTCCTCAATCGTGCCGGTAAACAAAAACGGTTCCTGCGGAACGTATGCAATCTGCCTGCGGATTTCTTCCAGCGTGTAATGTCCGAACGGTTTGCCCTGGAGCAGGATATCTCCGCTGTCCACAGGATAAAAACCGAGCAACAGCTTGATCAGCGTACTTTTGCCGCTGCCGCTGGCTCCCACGATCGCAGCGACCTGACCAGGAAACACCTGCATAGACATGTCGACAAGCACCTTTTTATCTGCCTGATAGGAAAATTCCACATCGCGAAACTCCACCGCAGCCTCCGATACAAGCTCGCTATGAGAAGATCCCAAACGCTCCGGTTCCTCTTCCTCGCTTAGTACCTCTTGAATCCGGTGAGCACCCGCGAGCGAATTTTGGGTCATCGACAGAACCATCCCCAGGTTCAACAAGGCGTGCGTCAGATTCACTTGCAAAACTGCCAGAGCGGCGACGCTTCCCATTCCCATCAATCCGTAGGCATAAAGAAGACTGCCGATGACGATGATGCCGCAGAACGTGACGTAGCTGATAAAATGGTTCACCGCAGCCTGCATACCGTTCTTTTTCGCCGTTTGCCGAAGCGTTTGCGTCATTTGTTCGTTCAACGCCTCGTACTGGCCGTAAATCGTGCGGATGCGAAACAGCTTCACAATTTGAATGCCGCCCATAAAATCTTTAAATTTTTCGGTCATTTTACCGAGCGTACGCAAGCCTTGTTCGGACAAAGCGCGGATATCCCGTGCAAATTTCAGGCTGACCAGAGAGGACAGCAGCAGAATGACGAAGGATACGCCAGCAAACCGCCAATCAATCACCGCCATAGAGACAATGGAGCCGATGCAGAAGACAACTTGAAGCAGCAAAACGAAGTAAACCTGCGAGAATGTAAACTCAACGGTCGTTACGTCGTTGTTCACCCGCGACAGCAAGTCCCCATGGTGGTTCTGCTCCAGGAATCTCGGCCGCACCCGGCACAGCTTGTCATAAAGACGTTTGCGGATATTCAGCACAGTCAGCTCGACACTGCGCTGGTATAAGTAAATGAACCAGGGAGAAATTATATTTTCCAGAAACAGGGCCACGCCCAAAATAACAAAAGCTTCCACCATCAGGGACGTATCTCGGGACACGGCGAAATCAACCAAGTTATGTACGACCAAGCTGAAGGCGATTAGAAACAATGTCTGGGTGAGCGCCGTTACAGCAAGGCCAATCGCGTACTGGGTTTTGCGCTTGCGGTTCATAAACGTCAGCAAGTAGCCGAGTTCTTTCACTTGTGATAGCCTTCCGCCCTTTTTCATGTGTACGACACCTCCCTGCGTTCGGCAGACTCGGTAAACTCCTGGTAATACGACTGGGCGTACAGTCCCTTCCTCTCGAGCAATTGTTCATGAGTGCCCTTTTCGACAATACTTCCTTGTTCCATAACCCAAATTTCATCGGCGTTTTGTACCGTAGAGAGCCGGTGGGCAATAACCATGGTCGTTCTCTTCTTCATCAATACGCCCAACGCTTCCTGAACCGCGCTTTCCGACTCCGGATCAAGTGCCGACGTGGGCTCGTCCAACAGCAGAACGGGAGCATCCTTCAGAAACGCCCGAGCCATTGCAATGCGCTGGCGTTGCCCACCGGACAAAAACCCGCCGCGCTCTCCGACATACGTCTGGTAACCGTCCTCAAGCTGCATAATGAAAGAATGAGCCTGAGCGGCTTTGGCGGCTTCGATAATCTCGTCCATCGACACTTCTTCCCGCCCATAGCCGATATTTTCGGCGATCGTACCGCTAAACAAATATGAATCTTGGGTTACCACGGAAAAATGCGACCGAAGCTGCTCTGGATCTGCACCGTGGATCAGGCTTCCGAACACGCGGATCTCGCCCTGATCCTCCGGAAGTGGATAAAAGCCGCATACCAGCTTAAACACCGTGCTCTTTCCTCCGCCGCTCGCTCCGACAAGCGCAATCGTCTTGCCTTCCGGCACCGAGAAGTTAACATTCCGCAGAATCGGGGAATTCTCTTCATACCCGAAGGTTACGTTCTGAAACTGGATGGGGGCGGCGCTCGCTTTTGGAAGCAAACGGCCATTTTCCGTTTCGGTCGGCTGCTCGACGATTTCGGAGACCCTTCTCAGGGCACCGGTCATTTCGAACGTGCGCGTGATGAGCTCGGGAATATGCTCCAGCGGCTCCAGACACAGATTAAGCAAGTACAGGAAGGCGATCAGTTCTCCCGCGCCTAGCTGCCCGTTGTAGATCAAATAGCTTCCGTAACTGACGGCGAAAATGATCGGGCTAATCATCAGCGTAGAAAGCAGCGGGTTGACCCAGGCTTCTCGCTTTTTCACGGCCAGCTTTTTTTGAGCCGTCAATTGCAGCAGCACTTGGTAGGAGCGAGATAACATACCGGATAACAGGTAGCTTTTTACAATAGGTATCCCCCCAAGCGTATCCTGGAGGTTGACATTCATTCGGCCCATGTTCGCCTGGGCTTCCTCCGTCAACTGTTCCAACTGCTTGCCGATCCATTGGGAAACCAGCAGTGCTAAGGGAAATAACAGCAGGCTGTACAGCATTAGCTCCCATTGGAGATACATCAAATAAGCGAAACAGCCGATAAATAATAGCGGATGATAAAACCACTGGGCGAGGTCCCGAATCATAAATTGCTGGATGAGCTGCAGATCATTGTTGATCCGCGACAACACGTCGCCGGAGTGCTGCTTTTCCAAATAGGGGACCGGGAGTTTGCCGATATGACGCATGACATGGTTGCGGATATCCTGCACCGCAGAGGCACTGCTTCGCTCCACACCAAAGCTCATGAAAAACTTCGCCGGCACACCGATCAAGATGACCACAAAGACCGTGTACACGATCTGCAGAACGATAGGCCCCGCCCCATTCTCGGCCTGTGTGGTCAGCTGCTCGACCAAACGTCCCGTCCATATCTCAATAACCGCGGCGGCAATTGCGGACAGGATACCGACGATCATCCAGCCTTTGTGACGGCTTACATAGGACATCAGCCAGCGGAATGCTTTCCAGGTGGCATAAGCGGTTCGGCGCTTGGAAGGCGCCGCTGTGCCTTGTCCTTGAACAGACGTCTGCCGGTCAGCTCCCATGCAGGACCCCTGCCTCCGCTTCGATCTGCTGCTTGATTTGCACTAAGATGTCACGGATGACAACGGCCGTTTCGTCCACGCGCGATAGTTCCAGTAACTCCTCGTGTGCGCCCTCCAGCCGGTAATCGGCGTAGGCTTGCGTCGTTGCCCTCTGCCAGGACGGCAACTGGTGCTCCAGGCGGAACGCTTCACTGTCCTTCGCAATCAGTTCGTAAATCCGGGCAGTTATCGTTCCTGAATTAATAAGCTGCGCTTCGTACGTCAATGTGGCTTTGATCTTCCGATGAACACGCTCTCGCACGAGCGGATTGCTCATTAATTCCTTCTCTTCTTCGTCGAAATCCGCAAGCATCTCTTCAAGCTCTTTCTCAGACGTTTCATAAGGTGTGAGTGTGTCCTTAATCCACGAGTCCACCATGAGCACGTCCGTTACGGAATACCCTCTTCTTTCCATCGATTTGGCTACCTCGAACGTCAGGTTGCCTCCGAAGCAGTAACCGAGCAGCACGTAAGGTCCTTCAGGCTGGATACGAACAATCTCATCCACATAACGGTTCAGCATGGCCTCGTAATCGATGACATCGTCGATAAAATCAATGCCGTAAAGCACGAATCGGCCGTCTAGTCTGCTTGCAAGCTCTCGGTAACCGATGCCGAAGCCGCTGCCTGGAGGGAAGCAGAACACGTTCAGATCCCCTGTTTTATTTAGCTTAATGAAGGAGTCTCCCCCTTTATCCAGACCCAGATCTTCCTCTCCAAAAGCCATGGCTTCAACGGTTACATGATGGAATTGGCGATTCAGCGGTATCTCGATGCCCGTTTCATCGTAAACGGCTTGAACGAGCCTAATCAGACTTAAGGAATTGCCTCCCAGCTCAAAAAAGTTATCCTTTACGCCAACCTGTTGAATGCCAAGTGTATCCTGCCAAACACGGACAATCTTCATCTCGAGCAGCGTTCTCGGCGCGACATATTCCGTTCTTCCAGTGGCGGCTTCCTCTGGCGCGGGTAGCGCTTTGCGGTCGATTTTCCCGTTCGGAGTCAGCGGCATCCGCGAAAGCTGCACGAGGTACGAAGGAATCATATATCCTGGAAGCTGCTTGGCGAGCTGCTCCTTGAGTTCATGCGCCGCCAGCCTCGTTTCCGCAACGTAATAAGCAACAAGCTGCTTATGGCCGTTTGCGTCGTCGCGGGCGAGCACCGCCGTTTCTTGCATGGCGGCGATCTTCAGCAGCTGCTCTTCAATCTCGCCGATTTCGATCCGGTAGCCGCGGATTTTCACCTGATGATCGATCCGCCCCCGGTATTCGATGTTGCCGTCCGACAGCCAGCGGGCGAGATCTCCCGTCCGGTAAAGGCGTTCTCCCGGCGCAAACGGATGTTCCACAAATTTCTCTGCCGTCAGCTCCGGTTGGTTCAGGTAACCTCTCGCAAGCCCCACGCCTGCCACGCACAGCTCTCCGTCCACTCCAGGAGGCACAAGCTGCAGGTGGGCATCCAAAATGAAAATCCGGTGATTGGACAGCGGGCGCCCGATCGGAATAACTCTGCGCTCCGGCTGCTGCTCAACCGCATCCCAAAGCGTCGTAACAATCGAAGCTTCGGTAGGCCCGTAAGCATTGAAATAGTGGACCTTCTCCTTCCACTGCTGCACAAATTCGGCCGATACCGCCGAACCTCCCGTTACAAGCTTCGTTAAGCTGGGAAGGCGGTCCGGGTTCAAATATGCGCTGTACGTCGGAGGCAAAATCGCCGCCGTAATCGCATGCTCGTTCATATAACTCTCGAACAGGCGGTTATCGAGAATCGTCTCGGCCGTCGGGATGTACAAAGTCGCGCCAAAATAGAGCGCTTTGAACACTTCCCAGCAGGACGCGTCGAATGACAGGCTGGCGAATTGAACGATCCGGTCATGCTCCGTGATGCCCAGCCTGTCCGCGAACATCAGCTTTAAACTGACCAAACCACGATGCTCCAGCATGACCCCTTTGGGTTTGCCCGTCGTACCTGATGTATAGATGACATAAGCCAGATCATTCGGACCGCTGGCCGGCTCCAGATTCGAAGCATCCAGCACACCAGTGGATTCCGCCCCGCTATCGCCCCAAACAAAATCGTCTAATTCAAGGCGTGTTCCTTCAAAGTCGGTCTTCTCGTGCAGATGTTTTTGAATCAGCAATAACGGTGTGCCTGAATCCTCGATCATGAAGCGGATGCGCTCCTCCGGGTAGTCGGGATCGACAGGCACGAAGGCTCCGCCCGCTTTAAGAATTGCCAGAATGCCGACGACCATATCAAGCGAGCGTTCGACCAGAATTGCTACCAGCTGGTCTGCTTCTACTCCTTTTTCCCGCAGCTTCCGCGCAAGGCGGTTGGATCGCTCGTTCAGCTCGCGGTAGGTCAATTGCCGCTCGTTCATGACGACGGCCACGTTATCCGGGCGATGCTCCGCCTGTTCTTCGAACAAGCCATGAATCGTTTTCCCCCGCTCGAACTCGGTTTCGGTGTCATTAAATCCCTTGAGCAGCATCTCCCTCTCGACTGGGAACAGCATATCGACTTGTCCAAGCTCCAGATCCGGCTGAAATAAAAGCATGGACAGCAACCGAACAAGATGGTCGGCCGCCTGCTCCATAAATGCCCGCTCGTACCGCTGTCCGTCAAAGCTTATTTCCAGCTTGATGGAGTCGTTTTGGCGGTCGAAGCGAAAAACGGTATCAGCCGCCACACGGTTACCCAGCAGTCCCGGATGAATCGGGGCGAAGGATGCGATGGTGTTGACGACCGGGAGGCCATGCCCCGTATAGTTCAGATGGAGCGGCTCCACCATTTTTCGAAAAGGCAGGTGCTGATGCTCCAGCGCCTCGCCGATGGAGCCTTTGATGCCCCCAAGTAGCGTTTTCAGCGTAGTCTGGCTGCTTACCGATGTCTTGATCACGAAGATGTCATGCGGCGGCGTCTCGCTCTGGTCTGCGCTATACGAAGGCATGCCGACCAGCACTTGGTCCCGCCCGGTATATTTGAACAGCAGGCTTTTGACTCCTGCCAAAACAATCATGTACAGAGCCAAATCCGAACCGCTGGCGAGGCCAATGATTCTCTCCGAGAGTTCGCTCGGCAGAGTACGGTGAAGCAAGTCCGGCTCTGCCGCAGATTCCCCGCCCTCGAATAATTTGGAGGATTGACTGTATGGAAGGAAGCTCAGGCTATCATCTGCGTCAAACTTGCCGCTCCAGTACCGTTCTTCCTTTTCAAATAAAGATTTCATTCGTACCTCCCCTAAAAATGAAGTGACCGCATACCCCGACGCAGGTCTGAAAAGGCTTGCTTTCAACCTGCGCGTTTACGGGCTTGATTTACGGACTTGCAAGTTGTTCGCCGTCTTTCTTGGATGCGCACCACTTTCGGTTGACGGCGGAGCGCGCTTGTATTATTAGAACGCGAATTCGATCGTATCGACGGCACTCTTTGCGCCTGCCGCCGGTTTATGACATTCAATCCGGCTTAGCTCAAGTTGTGGATTTTCCACAATTTGAGACAGTACCCGTAGGTAATCCTCAGTCAAGGTGCGGATCATCGTTTCTTTGAACAGCTTGGTGGCGTAGAAGAAGCCCCCGCTCAATGCCCCTTCGTTTTCATACATAAACAGCGTCAGATCAAACTTCGCTTCCTCCAAATGGTCAAGCTCGTAATTCTTCAGGCTGACCCCTTCCAGTTCGGCGTCTCGTTCTTCGATATTTTGCAAGTCGAAAACGGCATCGAACAACGGGAAGCGGCCCGGCTCCCGCTTCACATTCAAACGCTCCACGAGATCCTCGAATGGATAATCCTGGTTCTCAAAAGCACCCAAAGCCGTTTCCTTCACTTCTTCCAGGTAGGACAAGAACGTTTTGTCGCCAGACGGACGATTACGGAGCGCCAGCGTATTAACAAACATGCCGATGACCCGCTCCAAATCGGCGTTAGTTCTTCCAGCCACCGGGGTGCCCACGATCAAGTCCTCCTGACCGCTGTACTTGGACAGCAACACAGTATAGGCCGCAAGCAGCACCATGAACAGTGTGCTTTCACACTCGGCAGCCAATTCGCGTAACTGCGCAGAGAGAGAAGCTTCGACGTCGAACTCCACATGCGCGCCTTCGTAGCTACGAACGGCAGACCGTTCGTAGTCCATCGGCAGGTCCGCTGTGGGCAGCTCGCCTTCGAAGGTTTGCAGCCAGTACGCTTCCTGCCGCCCGATTCGCTCTCGGTGGGCCTTCGACTGCTGCCAAACGGCATAATCCTTGTAATGAATGCGCAGGGGTGGCAGCTGTTCTCCGGCGTAGAAACTCGAGAACTCCTCCATCACAATCGCCATCGATACACCGTCGGACACGATATGGTGCATATCGAAAAGGAGAATACGCAGGTGCGGCTCCAGCTCGATGACCCCGGTGCGCAGCAGCGGCGGTTGGCCGAGATCAAACGGACGAACGAAGTTGCGGACGATCTGCTCGATTTGATCTGAATCCTCTGTATCCGCTTGATGGTGCTCGATAGCAAAATCGACCTGTGGGTATATCCGCTGAACCACTTCGCCCTTCATCATTTCAAAACCGGTGCGCAGCGATTCATGCCGTGTTATCAATTTCCGCAAGGCGGCTTCCAACCGGTCTAAATCAAACTCACCTTCCACCTGCACCAGTTCCGGCATGTTGTAAAGCTGATCTGCTCCATCCAGCGTGTGCTGAATGAACAGCCGTTTCTGCGCGGAGGACAGAGGGTAATACTCTCTCTGCTCCGCTTGAGGAATGGCCTCATGCTCCCGCCGTTCCATCCGGGCAATCGCCTCGGCCATCGCCGCAATCGTCGAGTGGCGGAATACGTCGCGCAGCGGGAGGTTGACGTTTAGTTCCTTAAATACCTTGCCTGCCAGTGACGTCGCTCGCAGGGAGTGGCCGCCAATGTCGAAGAAGTTGTCGTAAACGCCAATCTCCTTCGTAAGCCCCAGCACCTCCTGCCAAATCACCGCCAGCTTCATTTCCAGCTCATTGCGCGGTGCGACATACTCCGTTCCACTTCCCGCTTCCCCTTCCGGCGCTGGCAGCGCCCTCCGGTCTATTTTCCCGTTCGGTGTCAGAGGCAGACGCTCCAGCTCCACGAAGTACGACGGGATCATGTAACCCGGCAGCTCCTGTGCCAGGGCACTGCGCAGATCGTTCACTGCCAGCTTCGCTCCAGTATCCGGCGTGTAATACGCACACAGCACCTTCTGCCCATTCGCATCACTTCGAACCAGCACCACCGCTTCGCGCACACCTTCCACACGCAATAGCTGCGACTCGATCTCTCCCGTCTCAATCCGGTAGCCCCGAATTTTCGCCTGGTTGTCGATCCGGCCGATGAAGTCCACGTTGCCGTCCTCCATCCACCGCGCCAAATCTCCCGTGCGGTACAACCGCTCGCCCGCGGTGAAAGGGCTGTCTACAAACTTCTCTTCCGTCAGCTCTGGGCGGTTCAAGTACCCAAGCGCCACACCGACTCCGCCGATAACCAATTCGCCCAGCACGCCGACTGGCACCGGGTTCAGATGTGCATCCACGATGTAAAACTTCGCATTCAACCACGGTTTGCCAATCGGGACATGGCCTGTCTGCGGCAGTTTCGCCAACTCCTCGTCATAGAAACTGGAGTCAATTGCCGCTTCCGTCACACCGTAGGCATTAATAATGCGGAACGACGAGCCAAACCGCTCCTGCAAGGTACGGTAATCCGCTACACTGCAGCTGTCCGAGCTTGTGATCAACAGCTCCATCCCGCTCATCTCCAGCCCCTGCTCGTGCACGTATTCCATAAACGGCACGATCAGTGCCGGTGTTGATTCAAAGATCGTCACTTGCTCCTGCTCTATCCAGTGGTGCAGACGAGACGGATCAATTCGGTCGTCCTTCGGTACAATGACCATGGTGCCTCCGTTATACAACGTACGTGCGATATCGCCCACGAAAACATCAAACGAGAAGCTTGCGAGTTGCAGCAGTCGCACCGGGAACTGATCCAACCGGTATTCCCGTCGGTAGCCCGCTGCCGTGTTCACTAGGCTGCGATGCTCGATCATCACGCCTTTTGGCTTGCCCGTCGTTCCCGATGTGTAGATCACGTACGCCAGATCCTCTGGGCGGGCTTCATGGAAGCTATCCATGCCAACAACATCAACATCAACATCATCCACAACATCCAGATGGTTCCGATCCGCACCGTTCACAGCACCCGTTAGTTTGCCAGAGACCCGACTGGAAGCCATGTTGGAGCCTTGATCAAAGCACATCGGAGCATTTGCCCGATCTTCGCTGTACGACACTTCGTCGTCGAGGTACAGCACCGACATCAGCGCCAGCTCCTCTTCGCTGAGCCAGGCCTCGGCACGTTCTCGCAGCGGCGTTTGTGTCAGCAGTACCTTCGCTCCGCTGTCTTCGAGCATAAACCGCACGCGGTCCGCCGGATAATCTGGGTCGAGGGGGACATACGCCCCGCCGGCTTTCCAGACGGCCAGCACGGCCACCAGCAAGTCCACCGAACGCTCGGCGAGAATGCCAACGATTGACTCCCGGCCGATGCCATTTGCACGCAGCGTGAGCGCTAAGCGGTTCGCTCGCTCGTTCAGCTCCACATACGTTAGGCGTTTATTTTCATACACAACGGCCTCCGCTTCCGGCGTACACTCTGCCTGTTTCTCAAACAGACGGTGGAACGTAGCCGCAGGAGCCGCTTCTAGCTGCGCTGGATTAAACGCACTGAGAACTTGTTCTTTTTCCTCTGCTGTCAGCAAGTTCAGCTCGGCAATCTTCGCATCTGGACGGTTTACAATTGTCAGGAGCAACTGCTCGTAATGTTTTGCCAGCCGTTCAATCGTCTCCCTTTTGTAAAGAGCTGTCGCATATTCAAAGCTGTAATCCAAGCCGCCGTTCTCCTCGCCCACATCCAAGCTGATATCAAACTTCGCAGTATCAAGTACGCTCGGATAAGGAATCAGGCGAAGCCCTTCCAGCTCAAATTGCTCGTTCTCCGTATTTTGCATCGTAAACATCGTGTCGAACAGCGGATTACGGCTTAAGTCACGGGTGACTTGCACCTTGTCCACCAATTGTTCGAACGGATAGTTTTGATGCTCAAAGGCACGCAGAGTTGTTTCTTTGACTTCGTTCAGATATGACAGGAATGTTTTCTCCGAAGACGGATAACTGCGAATCGCCAGCGTGTTTAGGAAAATCCCGATCAACGGCTGCACATCTCCATGATTCCTTCCGGCAATCGGCGTACCAACAATTACGTCTTCCTGACCTGAATATTTATGCAAAAGCACGTTATACGCCGCAAGCAGCACCATAAACAGCGTCGTGCCCGTTTCCGAAGCCAGCTGTTTCAGGCCGCCGGTTTTTGAAGCGTCGAAGGAAAACTCCAGCGTTTGACCTTCGTAGCTCTGTACAGCCGGACGTGGATAGTCGGTCGGCATTTCCAGCACTGGAAGCTCGCCCTGGAACATGTCCAGCCAATACGCCCCCTGATGCTGAAGCCGTTCCTGCTGCTCCTGCGAATGCTGCCAAACGGTGTAGTCTTTGTACTGAATGCGTAGCGGTTTCAATTGCTCTCCACCATACAAACGTACGAATTCTTCAACAAAGATTTCCATTGAAACGCCGTCAGAAATAATATGATGCATGTCGTACATCAGAATATGGCGTTCCGGAGCCAGCTCAACAAGGCCTACCCTCAACAGCGGTGGCTTAGCCAAATCAAACGGACGGACGAAACCGTGAACCACCGCTTCGACCTCTTGCTCATCCGCTTGATAGAACTCCACGGCAAAATTCACGTCCTGGTAAACCCGCTGTGATGCTTCTCCGTCCACCATTTCGAACCCGGTGCGCAACATTTCATGCCGCGCCACGAGCTTACGGAATGTTTCTTCGAACCTTGCCCGGTCCAAAGCACCCTCCAGCAGCATCGCTTCCGGCATGTTGTAGCTAAGCTCCACACCTTCCAGCTGATTCAGGATAAAGAGACGTTTTTGAGCAAAAGATTGCGGGTACACCTCTCGGTCATCCGCCACCGGAATGGCAACGAATGTCTGCTCATCCAGCCGGTAAATGACGGCCGCCATGCTCTCGATCGTGAAATGGCGGAACACGTCGCGCAGCGGAAGATCCACGTTCAACTTTTTATGAATCTTGCTGACCAACGTTGTCGCGCGCAGGGAGTGGCCACCGATGTCGAAGAAGTTGTCGTGAACACCAATCTCCTTCGCAAGCCCCAGCACCTCCTGCCAAATCGCCGCCAGCTTCGTTTCCAGCTCATTGCGCGGTGCGACGTACTCCGTTCCGCTTCCCGCTTCCCCTTCCGGCACTGGCAGCACCTTCCGGTCTATCTTTCCGTTCGGTGTCAAAGGTAGACGCTCCAGCTCCACAAAGTACGACGGGATCATGTAACCAGGCAACTCCTGCGCCAGCGCACTGCGCAGATCGTTCACCAACAGCTTCGCACCGGTATCCGGCGTGTAATACGCACACAGCGCCTTCTGACCGTTCGCATCACTTCGAACCAGCACCACCGCTTCGCGCACACCTTCCACCCGCAGCAACTGCGACTCGATCTCACCCGTCTCGATCCGGTAGCCCCGGATTTTCGCCTGGTTGTCGATTCGGCCGATGAAGTCCACGTTGCCGTCCTCCATCCACCGCGCCAAATCTCCCGTGCGATACAACCGCTCACCCGCGTTGAAAGGGCTGTCTACAAACTTCTCTTCCGTCAGCTCTGGACGGTTCAAGTACCCGCGCGCCACACCGACTCCGCCGATGACCAGCTCGCCCAACACCCCGACCGGTACTGGGTTCAGTTGTGCATCTACGATGTAGAAATTCGCATTCAGCCACGCTTTGCCAATCGGCACATGGCCTGTCTGCGGCAGCTCCTTCAATTCTTCGTCATAGAAACTGGAGTCAATTGCCGCTTCCGTCACGCCGTAGGCGTTAATAATGCGGAACGATGAGCCAAAACGCTCCTGCAAGGTCCGGTAATCCGCCACACTGCAGCTGTCCGAGCTTGTGATGAGCAGCTCCATCCCGCTCAACTCCAGCCCTTGCTCGTGCACGTATTCCATAAACGGTACGATCAGTGCTGGTGTTGATTCAAAGATCGTCACTTTCTCCCGCTCTATCCAGTGGTGCAGGCGAGACGGATCAATCCGATCATCCTTCGGTACAATGACCATGGTGCCTCCGTTATACAACGTGCGTGCGATATCACCCACGAACACGTCAAACGAGAAGCTAGCGAGTTGCAGTAGCCGGACTGGGAACTGATCCAACCGGTATTCCCGCCGGTAGCCCGCTGCCGTGTTCACCAAGCTGCGGTGCTCAATCATTACACCCTTCGGCTTGCCTGTCGTTCCCGACGTGTAGATCACGTACGCTAGGTCCTCAGGACGAGCTTCATGGAAGCTGTCCAAGCCAGCAGCCTTCAGATGACTCGGATCATCGCTGTTCTCAGCACCCGTCAGCTCGCCGGAGACTTTACCGGAAACCATGCTGGAGGCAAGCGGTGCATTCTCCCGGTCTTCGCTGTATGACGTTTCGTCGTCGAGGTACAACACCTTTGCAAGTGCCAGTTCCTCTTCGCTGAGCCAGGCTTCAGCACGCTCTCTCAGCAGCGTTTGTGTCAGCAGCACCTTCGCTCCGCTGTCTTCCAGCATGAACCGCACGCGGTCCGCCGGATAATCCGGGTCAAGCGGTACATACGCCCCGCCCGCTTTCCAGACGGCCATCATGGCCACCAACAAATCGACCGAACGCTCGGCGAGAATGCCAACAATCTCCTCCCGGCCGATTCCACTTGCACGCAGCGTTGTCGCCAAGCGATTGGCCCGCTCGTTCAGCTCCGCATACGTCAGCCGATCATTCTCGTAGACAACGGCTTCCGCTTCCGGAGTGCTCTCCGCCTGTTCCTCGAACAGTCGGTGGAATGCGGCCACAGGAGCCGCTTCCGGCTGCGCCGGGTTAAACGCGCCGAGAATTTGTTCTTTTTCCTCTTCCGTCAGCAAGTCCAACTCGGCAATCTTCGCATTCGGATGGCTTACAATCGCCGCAAGCAAATGTCCAAAATGAATCGACAGCCGCCGGATCGTGCTTTCTTTATAAAGAGCCGTTGCGAATTCAAAGTTGCACTCCAGTCCGCCATTTTCTTCCGTAACATCCACACTCAGGTCGAACTTGGCCATACCATATTCGCTAGGGTACGGGGACAATTTCAGCCCTTCCAGCTCAAACTCTGACTCCTCCAGGTTTTGCAGGGAGAACATCGTGTCAAACAGCGGGTTGCGGCTCAAATCCCGGCTAACCTGCACTTTATCGACGAGTTCTTCGAACGGATAATTCTGATGCTCGTAAGCGCCTAAAGTCGTTTCTTTCACTTCTTCCAAATACGACAGGAAGGTCTTCTCCGAAGCCGGATAATTGCGGATCGCCAGCGTGTTGACGAACATTCCAATCAAAGGCTGCGTGTCGCCGTGCGTTCTGCCCGCAATCGACGTTCCGACGATCAAATCATCCTGACCTGTGTATTTATGCAAAAGCACGGTATATGCGGCAAGCAACACCATATATAGCGTCGTTCCTCTTTGAGCGGCCAGCTGTTTCAAGCCTTCGTTCGTTGCCTCGTCCACGAAGGACGTCAGCGTATGTCCCTCATAGCTCTGTACAGCAGGACGCGGATAGTCCGTTGGCATTTCCAGAACCGGCAGCTCGCCCCGGTATCGGTCCAGCCAGTAAGCTTCCTCGCGTTTCAATTGAATTTTTTGCTCGTCCGATTGCTGCCATACCGCATAGTCCTTGTACTGAATGTGCAAAGGCTCTAATGACTCACCGCCATACAGACGAACGAGTTCCTCAACGAACACGTCCATCGAAACCCCGTCGGAGATGATATGGTGCATGTCAAACATCAGTAAATAACGATCGGCTGCCAGCTCTACGAGCTCGGCACGCAGCAACGGTGGCTTCGCCAAGTCGAAAGGTCTGATAAAAGCCTGCACGGCTGCAAACGCTTCTTCCTCGTTCGCATGTCGACACACGACGGAAAAATCAACGCTCTCGTAAATACGCTGTACCGCTTCGCCTTGTACGACCTCAAATCCGGTTCGCAACGTTTCATGACGTTGGATCAGTCCGCGGAAAGCTTTCTCCAGCAGGCTATGGTCAATTGATCCTTCGAGCAGCAGCACACCCGGCATGTTATAGCTCTGCTCGGCTCCTTCCAGCTGATTCAGGATAAACAGCCGCTTCTGAGCTGAGGAAAGTGGATAATACGCTCTTGCGCCTACCAGCGGAATCGACGAGAACGAATGTTCTTCGATCCGGGAGAGGGCGAGAGCCATCTGTTCGATCGTTGAGTAGCGGAATACGTCGCGCAGAGGCAACTCGACGTTCAACTCCTGATGCACCTTGCTCACCAGTGTCGTTGCCCGCAGGGAATGGCCGCCCAAGTCAAAGAAGTTGTCATGAACCCCGATGTGCTCCAATCCAAGCACGCTTTTCCATATTTCAGCCAAGTTGGCTTCGAGCGGAGTCCGAGGCGGAGTATGTCCTTCGCCTGGCTGCAAGCTCTCCTCAGGTGCCGGGAGGGAGCGGCGGTCAACCTTGCCATTCGTCGTCAGCGGGAGACGCTCCAACTGGATCAGGTACGTCGGGATCATATAGGCCGGCAGTTCCTGAGACAGCACGCTCTTCAGCTCGGCCGCCGGAAGCTCACAGTCCGCTTCATAATAGGCGCAAAGCTGCTTTTCGCCGGACACGTTTTCCCGCGCAAATACTGTCGTTTTCCGAATTCCCTCCACTTTCTGAAGCTGAGTTTCGATCTCGCCCAGCTCTATGCGGAAGCCACGAATTTTCACTTGGTCGTCCGTTCGTCCCACATATTCAATCGTGCCGTCCGGTAGCCATTTCGCCAAATCCCCCGTCCGGTACATGCGCTCTCCTGACGTAAAAGGATTGTGCACAAATTTCTCCGCCGTCAGTTCCGGCCGGTTATTGTAGCCCCGTACCAAACCTTCTCCGCCGACACATAGCTCCCCGACCACGCCGATCGGCAGCAGCTTATTCCGGCTGTCGACGATATACACCGTCGTATTGCTGATTGGTCGTCCGATAGGAACGGTAAGCGCCGACTCATCAACGAAGTCGACCGGAAGGTACGTGGTAAATATCGTGCTTTCCGTCGGTCCGTACACATGGTTAAGCCTACCCGCTCCAAGATGGGCGAGTGCTTTACGTACATGACCAACCGAGACACGCTCTCCTCCAAACAAAATCGCCCGGACATCCCGAAAACAATTGACATTCACATCTACAAGCACGTTGAAGAAAGCCGTCGTAATAAACATGACCGATATGCGCTGGCGCTGGATGAGATCCGCCAGTAGACCAATTTCCAGCAACGTCTCGCGGGGAACCAGCACCAGCCGCGCCCCGTTGGTCAAAGCACCAAAAATATCGAAAATCGCTCCGTCGAACGAATAGCTCGAAAGCTGGAGGACATGATCGCGATTGGTGATGTGAATATAATTTGTATTTTGCACAACGCGCACAATGTTGCGGTGCGAAACAAGGTTGCCTTTTGGCTTGCCCGTCGTGCCTGACGTATAGATCACGCAGGCCAGATCTGTCGCTTCAATCCCTGGATTTAGGTTTGTTCCGTCCTCGTGATAGAAGGACTCGTCATCCAGTAAGATCAACGAGTCCACACCCGCCAGGCGCTCGCGCAAGCTGCTTTGTGTCAGCATGACCTGCGCTCCTGAATCCTCTATCAAGAAACGGATACGCTCCTCTGGATATTCCGGGTCAATCGGTACGTAAGCGGCTCCGGCTTTGTGTGTTGCCAGTATACCTATAACCATTTCGATGGAACGCTCAGCCATAATGGCGACCAGACGTCCTTGGGATATCCCGTGGCTGCGCAAGGTACGGGCAAGGCGGTTGACACGTTCGTTCAGCTCCCGGTAAGTCATCTCTTGCTCATTCATGGAGATGGCGGATGCATCCGGGATGTACTCCGCCTGCTCTTCGAACAATTGAATGAGCGTCTGCCCGCGCGGAAATTCCGTCGTGGTGTCGTTAAAACGTCCGAGAAGGTCGGCCTTTTCTGCCTCCGTCACAAGTTCCAGCTCGCCCACGGTAATTTCCGGGTTATCCGTTACCTGCTCCAGCAGATGCACGAGATGCCCCTTGAGCCGCTCGATGCTGTCTTTATCGAACACTTCGGCGTTAAAGTCGAATCGAATTTCGATCTCGGCTCCCGGCATCACAGTCACGTTGAAGTTATAGTTCGTCTGCTCCTCCATCTGAACGTCAGCAATTGTCAGGCCGCCGTGCTGCTGGTCCCCCGCCTGCTCCATCTGCTCGTCCACCGGATAGTTCTCGAAAGCGATGATATGGTTGATCAGATTCTGCTTTTGCACGCTACGCGCTTGAATTTCATACAGCGGATAGTAATCATAACGCCCGGAATCCAGCGCCCGCTCTTGGAGCTTCGCCATCAGGTCGGTGAACACGGTGTCCACTTCGCTATTGACGCGGACCGGCACCGTATTGATGAACAGCCCGATCATAGACTCAATGCCCGGGATTTCCGCCGGTCTTCCGGCAACGACACTGCCGAATACGGCATCGTTTGTTCCGTTATATTTTTGCAGCATTACGCCCCAAACGGCTTGCAGCAGCGTATTGACTGTAACCAGGTGCTGTTTCGCCACCCGGTCCATCCGTTTGCTCAAGTCCTTGCCTAGTTCGGCGGTGACGTGATCAGCCATAAATCTGCCGCTCGGCGCTGGTTCCTTTTGCCCTGGAAGTACGGTTTGCCCTTCGTAGCCTGCCAGGAACGCTGTCCAATAGCCGGATGCCGCCTGATCGTCCTGTTTCTCCAACCATTCGATATAATCGCCATAATCCGATCCTTTACCTCCCGCTGGCTGCTTCCCAGAGGTCAGGGCCGAGTATATCTCAAACAACTCCTGCGTCAGCTGAGCCAGGCACCAGCCATCCATTAAAATATGCTGGAAACTCCACAGAACGTGATAACTTTGCTCTTCGGTGCGCAGAATCGTAAACCGAACGAGCGCATCATGTTCCATGTCGAAGCCACGAAGCTTGTCCTCCTCGGCCTTTTCATCCAAGTAAGCTTGTTTCTCGTGTACCTGCAAATGAAGCAGCTCTTCATATTCAAAGCCGACTGGCTTATCGCGGTATATGATTTGCAGCGGCTCGCCCGCTGGTCCATTCACAAAATTCGCCCGCAGCACCAGATGACGTTTTGCAAGCTCCATCCAGCTCCTCTCAAAAAGCTGGACGTCGAGCGCTCCCCGCATCGTAAACCGCGTCTGCTCAAAGTAAGCTGCCGTTTGCTGGTCAAGCGCGCTGTGGAACCACATACCCTTCTGCATCGGCGTCAGCGAGTAAATATTTTCGATTTCCCCGAGATTGCTCGGGCGCTGGGCGATTTGCTCCAATTCTGTGATGGTCAAGCCTTTAAATTGCACGTCGCTTGGCGTCAATTCGGTGTTCTCTTTGCCTGCGCAGTGGGTAATGAGCTCTCGGAGACTTTGCTCAAGCCGCTGAGCGAAGGCTTCCATCGTTTCCTTGCGATACTGCTTCCGGCTGTAGCTGAGATCAAGCGATAAAGCACCGTCCAGCACCATACCGTTGATATCCAGCAAAAAGCTGCGGGCCTGCCGGTCGCTAGCCGGGCTGCCACTGGAATAAGAAGATGCTCCGATCTCGCCCTGGTTGACATCATCGTCGAACTGGCCGAGGTAGTTAAAATTAATTTCCGGCTCTGCGCCCCAAACCAAGCCATCCTCCGATTTCGAAAGATAGCGGCATATGCCGTACCCAAGCCCCTTGTTCGGAATGCGGCGCAAGTTTTCCTTGACCTGTTTAATCTGATAGGTCAAATCCCGGTCAGTTTCCGGCTCCAGGACGACCGGAAACTTGGTCGTAAACCAGCCGACTGTACGCGTGATATCGATATCCGTTCCGATCGATTCACGTCCGTGTCCTTCGAGATTGATCCGCACCCGTTCGTGCCCCGTCCATTTGCGTAAGGCTATGCCGAGCGCCGTTACCAAAATATCATTCATTTCGGTGTTGAAGGCACGGTGAACCCGCTTCAGTAGCAGCTCCGTTTCTTCGGGAGCCAAACGGACAAACAGCGATTCGCTGTCCTGCTGCGTCGTAACGTCCGCCTCCATATCCTTCGGCACGGCCGGAACCTCCATTTGATCCACGGCCTGCCAATAGGACCGTTCCTTCGCCATCTCTGGGCTTTGCGCGTAAGCAGCCAACTGCTCGGACCAAGTGCGGTACGCATCTGTTTTCGACGGGAAACGAATTTCTTCGCTTTTGCCAATCTGCTCGTAACCTAGAGCGAAATCCTCCATTAAAATGCGCCAAGACACGCCATCTACCACGGCATGATGAACCGCGAGCAGCAAATGATCTCCATCCTCGCACTGGAACAGTCCCGCCTTCATGAGAGGCCCGTTCTCCAGATCGATGCCTGCTTGAATGTCCGTTGCCTTCGCTTCCACAGTCTGCGTGGGATTCTCCGCATCCTTGAAGTCGAACACGTCCAGCGTGAACATCTCGTCTTCCTGAATCGCGCGGTTCCGTGCGCTAAACCCTTGTTCCGTTTTGCGGAACACCATCCGTAAGGCGTCATGATGCTCGGCCAGCTTTTGCAGCACCTGACGTACCATCTCTTCGTCGAAGCGTTCCTTCCGGTACAGCATCACCGACTGGTTGAAATGATGTGGGTCCGCAAAGGAGCTCTCGAAAAACCAATGCTGAATCGGCGTCGGCGCCGTTTCACCCGTAATT
The DNA here is from genome assembly GCF_002803315.1 of Paenibacillus sp. GM1FR. Lineage (NCBI taxonomy): Bacteria > Bacillati > Bacillota > Bacilli > Caryophanales > Paenibacillaceae > Paenibacillus > Paenibacillus sp. GM1FR. Next base: position 253,946 of record NZ_MKZL01000066.1, read on the forward strand.
TCGCCTTGATCGATGGTACGTCCGATCGGTATCACATGCAGGCTTAGCTGTGAGATCGTCGGATATTTGAACAAATCCCGAATTTCCAGCTTGTACCCGGCTTGATGAAGCCGCGAAGAAACTTGAATGGACTTGATCGAGTCTCCACCCAGCTCGAAGAAATGATCCGTTACCCCAACGCGATCGGCGTTCAATACCGCCTGCCACACATCGGCAAGCGTCCGCTCGGCTTCATTGCGTGGAGCTACGTACTCGCCGCCGGTCAGTGCGTTTCCTTCCAGGGCAGGCAAAGCCTTGCGGTCGATTTTGTCGTTCGGGGTGAGCGGCATCTGCGGAAGCTGAACAAAATGTGCCGGAATCATGTAATTCGGCAATTTTTGCGCCAGCGCGCTTCTCAGCTCGCCGAGCGTAAGAGGGAGACTAGCGACCAGGTAAGCGCACAGTTCTTGCCCACTTTTGCCTTCCCGCGCAATCACAATCGTCTCCTGCACCGAGTCGATCTTCAGAAGCTGCTCTTCAATCTCACCGACCTCGATTCGGAATCCACGGATTTTCACCTGATGGTCGATCCGGCCCAAGTACTCCATATTACCGTCCGGCAGCCAGCGGGCGAGATCTCCTGTCCGATAAAGGCGTTCTCCCGGCGCAAACGGATGTTCCACGAACTTCTCTGCCGTCAGCTCCGGTTGGTTCAGGTAACCTCTCGCAAGTCCCACGCCTGCCACGCACAGCTCGCCGTCCACTCCCGGAGGCACAAGTTGCAGGTGGGCATCCAAAATGAAAATCTGATGATTAGACAGCGGGCGCCCAATCGGAATGACTCTGCGCTCCGGCTGCTGCTCATCCGCATCCCAAAGCGTCGTAACAATCGAAGCTTCGGTAGGCCCGTAAGCATTGAAATAGTGAACCTTCGCTTTCCACTGCTGCACGAATTCGGCCGATACCGCCGAACCTCCCGTTACAAGCTTTGTTAAGCTGGGAAGACGGTCCGGGTTCAAATGAGCGCTGTACGTCGGGGGCAGAATCGCCGCCGTAATCGCATGCTCGTTCATATAACTCTCGAACAGACGAGTGTCGAGAATTGTCTCGGCCGTCGGGATGTACAAAGCCGCGCCAAAATAGAGTGCTTTGAAAACTTCCCAGCAGGATGCGTCGAAGGACAAGCTCGCAAATTGAACGATCCGGTCATGCTCCGTAATGCCCAGCCTGTCTGCGAACATCAACTTCAAGCTGACCAAACCACGATGCTCCAGCATGACCCCTTTGGGTTTGCCCGTTGTACCTGACGTATAAATGACATAAGCAAGATCATGTGGACCACTGGCCGCCTCCAGGTTCGAGCCATCGTCGCTATAAGCCTGCTTGTCATCTAGCGCCAATACGGTCCCTTCGAACGGGACTTGCTGTAACAGCTCTCTTTGAGTCAGCAGCAGCTGCGCGTTCGAGTTCTCCAGAATGTAGCGAATACGTTCTTCCGGGTACTCCGGGTCGATCGGCACGTAGGCACCGCCAGCTTTCAGAACCGCCAAAATGCCAATGACCGTCTCCAGCGATCTCCTAACCATCAAGCCTACCAACTGATTGGGCAGCACACCGACCGATCGTAGCGTACGCGCCAGCTGGTTCGCCCGTTCGTTCAACTCTGCGTATGAAAGCCGCTGCCCCTCAAAAACAACCGCCGTTGCCTCGGGCACACGATTCGCTTGCTCCTCCACAAGCTGATGAATCGTCCGATCACGAGGATAGTCCTTCTCGGTATCGTTGAAGCTTTGTATTAATTGAAATTTTTCGTCCTCCGACAGCATGTCCGCTCGTACGATGTCCAGCTCCAACTCATGAAGCCCCACGGACAGTAGGCGATTCAGATGGCCGACGACCCGATTCATGAACTCGGAGTCATATAAGTGCTCGTTATATGACAGCGCTAGCTGTATCGTCCCGCCGGCTAAACTGAATTCAAACGAACAGTCTGTGACTACGTTTTGCCCAATTTCGTCCAGATGCAGCTCCTTAAGGGATACTAGCGTATGGACGAAGGGTATCCCTTCTGCATATTGCAGATCCAGCTTCTCCGTCATTTTCAAGAACGGAATATGTTGATGCTGAATGGCTTCCGGCAAAGAAGTTCTCAATTCGCTCAGAAGCGTTTTAAAAGTTGCCCCCACCGAAAGCGAGTTTTTCAAAATGACCGTATGATTAACGGATCGACGCGTCTCCCCCTTTTTCGGCACAACCGGCATGCCGACCAGGATGTCTGAAGCTCCTGTATATTTATGCAAGAGTGCCTGAACACCGGCGAGCAAAATCATAAAGGCAGCCAGCGGAGCACCCTTGCTCATTTGAAGGACGCGCTGCGCCGCTTCCTCCGAAAGCGAACCGCCAACGGTTTTCACATTGGGCACCAGGGAGTTTGGAGCTTTGTTGTAAGGCAACCGCGTCAAGGTATAATCGTCACTACCGAATTTTTCGTTCCAAAACAACGTTTCTTTTTCAAAAGCCATCTGGATCGTTCCCCTCTCTTCATCGGTAAAAGCAATCCGGCAGAGCATATGCCGAAGCAATGCTCCACTCCTTTTCAAACATCTGACAACAATGTCAATGGCTTACGCCATGTCACCGCTTCGATTGTCCGGTTGATCACATGCGGCAATCCTCTGCCTAGCAGCTGTACAGCTCGGCTCCCATGCGTAAAGGACAACAAACATCGTTCTACGCAAGGATGCGGCTGCTTCGGACTCCTCTGCTTCAATAAGATTGCTGCGGACGAGCCACCCGAAGACGGGATTTGGTTTAACTTGGGGTTCGGAATTGGATTTGGGGATAAACGACAAGGAATGTTCCTCCTGTCGATGTAAGGCTTGCCGCAGGGTTCCGGCCGTCCAGCAGGAAGTCGACCGTACCTCCTGATTTGGTACCCGAGCTGCCTTTGACGAAGCCTATGTTTAAGGGGTATTGATACACTCTATGTACGATTTGATTATTCCCCCACAGCCCTGGTGTGGATAAGTAAAGATTCGGCTGCGGGGTAGTGAGCTTTTCCTGACGATTAAATTTAACGAGGGTACTGCATGAGGCTCAAAGAATGCTCCGTATGGCACGAACGGGACTGCGCTTGGATTGCCGGAGAATTCCATGCTGATTGACGTTACCGCAGGTAGCATGAGGTGAAAGCGCTACCTTAACATCAAGTCCGCACGCCCTCCGGAAGGCACTTTCGTGCCTCTTGCCGGGGGCGACCATCGGCTTGGCCAAGCTTAGGTCGTTACTAGTAAATCCTTGGTCTTCTGAGAGATCACCTGCTGCATACTGGACTTGATAATGTCGCAGCCGGCGGCCAGATGCTCCATCGAGACGGTCAGCGGAGGCATGATCTTCAGCACACAATCTCCTCTGCCGGCTCTTTCAATGATGAGCCCGTTCTCGAAGCTGATATCCGTCACCCGCTTCGCCCCGGCTTCATCCATGAACCCCGAGACGTCAATGCCCCAGATCAGGCCGAGTCCGCGGATGGCGATGGACGGATGCAGAGGCTTAATTTCTTGATCAAGGAACGAGCGCACATATTCTTCCTTCTGCTTCACCTGAGCTTCCAGTTCGGTTCTGTCCCGGAACTCGAGAGCAGCCTTCGCGGCCACAAAAGCCAGCTGGTTGCCGCGGAAGGTGCCGTTGTGCTCGCCCGGCGTCCAGATATCCAGTTCGGGCTTCAGCAGCAGGAGGGACATTGGCAGGCCGTACCCGCTGATCGACTTCGACAGGGTAATGAGATCCGGCTCGATCCCCGCACGTTCGAAGGAGAAGAATTCGCCTGTCCGGCCGCATCCTACTTGAATCTCGTCTGTAATGAGCAGAATATCGTGCCTGCGGCAAAGCTGCTGCAGCTCACGTAGCCACTGTGCTTCTACAACGTGAATTCCGCCTTCGGCTTGTACCGTTTCAAGCAGGATCGCGGCCGGCTTATCGATTCCAGAGTGCGAATCAGTCAGGATATTCTCGATATAACCGAGCGTATCCATTTCAGCGAAAGCCCCGCTCGGGTGCGGCATGAACGTAACTCCGTCCAGAGGAAGCCCCGCCCCTTCTCTCATGGACTTGGAGCTTGTCGCCGACAGACTGCCGAGCGACATGCCGTGGAAGCCACCCATGAATGCGAATATTCCACTTCTCTTCTTCGCCTTGCGTGCGAGCTTCAGGGCCGCTTCCACCGCATTCGTCCCTGTTGGACCGCAGAATTGAAGCTTGTAATTCAGCTTCTTCGGCTCCAGGATCCGCTCGGAGAAGCTCTGGATGAATTCACGCTTGGCCATTGTATACATATCCAGACCGTGCATAATCCGGTCGGAGGTCAAGTAATCGAGAACCCGGTCTTTAATATAATCGTTGTTATGGCCGTAATTGAGTGCCCCGGCACCTGCAAAGAAATCAATATATGCTCTTCCGTCCTCAGAATATAAAAGGTCTCCCTTGGCCCGGTCGAATACCACCGGAAAGCTTCTGCAGTAAGATCTTACGTTGGATTCCAGCTTTTCAAAAATGCTCACTCGCTTCATCCTCCATCGGAATTGGGATAAGGTTGGCTCTATCTTTCCGAACCTTCCTTTCTAAACCTTCTGACGTCATGGAGTAACATATTCTAGGCTGTCATTTTCCACAATTGTTGGTCCCCACATGCCGGCTTGTTGGTTAGCCAGTATACTGGTCTCTCGCACACAGCTTGGATGGGTATAAAAAACCCTACAATTCCATTTATTAGAATAATAGGGAATAAGACCTAGGTTGAATTATATCAAAATTTACAAGAATGTATAGTGAAATTTTTGTTAAATATAGTCATTATATTGTTAAATTTGGTTCATAAAACATTATGTGTTAACATTTTTCGTTAAAAAGAGTGAATGTAGAAGAAACGTTGGGAATGATTTGACATCAATCAAGGAATTCGACGAGTGTTGACATTCAGTCACTTAACAGGTAAATTTGGTATATATTCCCTTTAAATATTCTTTGCCGGTGTTCCGATTCCTTGCACTTTGTAATTTTTAACTTGATTACCTGACCAATTTCTGAAAGCCTGGCTGGAAACTGGCCATAGCGTCCGCACGGATGGTAGCCGACATCGTTTTGTATCACGTCTTCTTCTCTACGCCTCTGTTAGAGGGAAATATATTCTGTTCCTCCTTGTCAAACCGTACGTGAGGTTTTCCCTTATACGCTTTCCGATGTCCTTCACTCATTTACATGCAGATTACAATCGCGTTCTGAGTCCGAATTGAACGGTCAATAAATTTTACTTCGCGTAATAAGCTTCTTCATCGAGCGCATTGTTGCTTCTTGGCATACCATTTTGTGAGTTGCTGAAAGATGTACCCGTCACGTTCAGTCATCTTCCTTTACCATTCAAATGATCTTTTATGATCGATCCGCATCCTTCTTGGGATATATTTGCACTTACGAGTTGCGAATGTTAATGATTCACTTTAAGAAGTTGATTACAATCGTGCACGAAGAATATTTCAAATGTGAGAATTACAAAAGGATACTCTTCCTAAGGTGCTCTATAATCTGATGCATTTTCATCCAATGAATGACCGCAATCTACAATGCAAAAACACAAATAAGGTGGTTCTAATATTCAGAACCACCCTCCTGAAACATCAAAAAAGTCCTGATGACTTAGAGTCATCAGGACCATTATTTTGTTTATACTGTATTAGTTTACTGAATTCCTTACCTTACTCAACCGTTACACTTTTCGCCAGGTTACGTGGTTTATCTACATCATGACCCAGTGCCAGGGAAGCATAGTATGCCAGCAATTGCAGCGCAACTACAGACAAAGCAGGGCTAAGCAGTGGCAGCGTCTTAGGAATCGCAAACGCTTGGTCTACGGATTTCAGCAATGGTGCTACGTGCTCTTCGTACGTAATTGCCAATACATCTGCGCCACGTGCTTTTACTTCCTTAATGTTGCTCACTGTTTTCTCAAGTACGTTCTCCTGCGTTGCCAGGGCAATAACAGGGATACCGTCTTCGATCAATGCAAGCGTACCATGTTTCAACTCACCCGCAGCATACGCCTCGGAGTGAATATAAGAGATCTCTTTCAGCTTCAAAGATCCTTCTTGAGCTACTGCATAGTCAAGACCACGGCCAATGAAGAAGAGATGTTCATGTTTGGAGATTTGCTCCGCATATCCTTTGATTGCTTCCGCTTGCTCCAACATGGATTCCACTTGCTCAGGCAATGCTTGCATTGCTGCCAGCGTGTGTTCAATCTCTTCTGCAGATTGAGTACCACGAACTTGTGCAAGGTACAGACCCAGCAAGTTGAACGCGATCAATTGCGAAGTATAGGCTTTGGTAGAAGCTACTGCAATTTCAGGACCTGCCAATGTTGCGATAACATCATCTGCATCACGTGCAATGGAGCTGCCCACTACGTTTGTGATTGCCAGTACATGTGCACCATTGGATTGTGCTTCACGCAATGCAGCAAGTGTATCGGCAGTTTCACCGGATTGGCTCACTACGATTACAAGTGTATCTTTGTGCACGATTGGGGAACGGTAACGGTACTCGGAAGCCACATCAGTTTCAACCGGAATACGTACCAATTGCTCAATCACTGTACGTCCAACCAGACCTGCATGGTACGCTGTACCACATGCAATGATTTGAACGTTACGGATATTTTTAATTTGTTCTTCAGTCATTTTCAACTCAGGAAGTTGAACTTTTTTGCCTTCATTATCGATGCGACCCAGCATAGTATCACGATATGCTTTTGGTTGCTCATGAATTTCTTTCAGCATGAAGTGCTCAAATCCGCCTTTTTCTGCGGTTACAGCATCCCAATCGACACGAATCATTTCCCGAGAAATAAAGTTACCTTCAATCGTCATCAATTCGACAGCATCATGTGTCAATACAGCCATTTCACCATCATTCAGAATGTACACGTTACGTGTATGTTCCAGAATTGCCGGGATGTCGGAACCAATGAAGTTCTCGCCTTCACCAATACCAATAATCAATGGGCTTGCTTGACGCACAGCCACGAGTTTCTCAGGCTCATGCTCTGTCAATACACCCAGTGCAAATGCGCCACGCAACAACGTGATCACTTTTTGAACTGTTTTGACGATATCACCATTGTATTCACGTGCGATCAGGTGAGAGATAACCTCAGTATCTGTCTCGGAAGTGAACGTGTGACCTTGAGCCATCAATTCGTCCTTCAGATCCAGGTAGTTCTCAATAATACCGTTATGCACAACAGAGAACTTTTGGCTTCCATCCGTGTGTGGATGAGAGTTCTCATCCGATGGTTTACCATGAGTTGCCCAACGTGTGTGTCCGATTCCGGCATTACCTACCAGTGGTGCACCATCCAGCTTGGCTTCAAGATTCGCAAGACGACCAAGAGCTTTCGTGATTTGCAGACCTTCCGGTGTGAATACTGCGATACCTGCAGAATCATAACCACGATACTCAAGTTTCTTTAATCCTTCGACCAATACCGATTGAGTGTTCTTATTACCAATATATCCAACAATACCGCACATAATTTATTTCCTCCGTTTGTATATGAATACTGTGTCACGAAGAGAAACAGGCAGAGGCGGCATATCGGAAAAATGAGTGATTGCCTAGCGTTTCATGAATACTTGGTACTTATTCAATTATCAATGATCAGAGCGACCTCGTGTCGCCCCGCTGTCATCATAAGCTGTAATGAATGCAATCATGAATGTACATCATTTTCCCGTCCGCGTACTGTTTACGCTCTTCACGCACATTCATTTGAACTTTAGTTTAACTCTTGCACCTGCACCGGCGCGTTGTGTGGACAGTCACCTATCCATTTTCCGCAATCCGGTTTACGGCTCTGGTGCTTCACCGGGAGGTCCCCGCCGAACAATCCGAACACCTCCACCTCGTCAGCTTGATTGCCGTTGATCTTAATCAGCGTTCTTCAACCTAGAAGAAATCCTGATCAACATCATCCCGCGCAACTCCAAGCTCTGGCGCTTGTATAACTGTAACCTTACGTTCCTCACTTTCTGTGTCTGAATGACGACTCCACTCATTATATGCACGTCAGGTCCATTTTGCAATGGAGCAAAGTACCTGTGACAATTTTAGCATATTTACCTACAATCCCGACCGGATAAACAGACCTATGGTCTCATCAGGCCGGGACGCAGGAATATCCATGCATAAGTCCTAAATCATGTTATATTAAGCCTCTTACATCTTCCAGTCCTATACCAGCTCTTTTTGCACTACATCTGCGATTTGAGACACAAATTGTTCAAGTTCGTCTTTATCTGGTCCTTCCGCCATAACACGGATCAGAGATTCAGTACCTGAAGCACGAACGAGTACACGTCCATTATCCCCGAGTTGTTGTTCTACTGTAGCAATAGCTTGCTCGATTGCAGCATTGCCCTCGTATTTACTCTTATCTTCAACACGCACATTCACCAATACTTGTGGGTACTGGGTCATTAGCGCTTTTAGTTCACTCAGTTTTTTACCGGAAGCCTTGAGCGTATCCACGAGTTGAATCGCAGTCAGCATACCGTCTCCTGTTGTATTGTAATCCAGGAAAATAACATGGCCAGATTGTTCTCCACCCAAGTTGTAACCGCCGCGACGCATTTCCTCCATCACATAACGATCACCTACTGCCGTTTTAGCTGTTTTCAGTGCAAGTTTCTCCGTTGCTTTGTAGAATCCGATGTTACTCATAACGGTCGATACAACAGTACTGTCCTTCAACTTGCCTGCACGATTCATCGCATCACCACAGATACACAGAATGAAGTCTCCATCCACCTCAGCGCCTGTCTCATCAATAGCAATCAGACGATCCGCATCCCCGTCAAAAGCAAGACCCAGATCTGCTTTATGTTTGAACACTTCTTGTTTCAGGTTCTCTGGATGAGTTGATCCACATTGCTCATTAATATTCAGGCCGTTAGGCTCAGCGCCAATGGCAATGACTTCTGCACCTAGTTCACTGAACAATTTTGGTGCCAGTTCATAAGCTGCTCCGTTTGCACAGTCCAAAACAATTTTAAGTCCAGAGAACGATTCATTTACAGTCGTTTTCAGGAAATCAAGGTAACGATAACGGGATTCTTCATCTGTCGTTACAGTACCCAGTCCGCCACCAACTGGCCGTGGCAATTGATCTGTCTCCGCATCCATCAGTTCTTCAATCCGGTTCTCTGTTTCATCAGACAGCTTGAAGCCATCTCCACCAAAGAACTTGATTCCGTTATCCTCAACCGGATTGTGGGAAGCCGAGATCATCACGCCCGCGTCAGCTTTCAACAAACGTGTAATATACGCCACTCCCGGAGTGGATACAACGCCCAGACGGATCACATCAGCGCCAATGGACAACAGACCTGCAACCAGTGCGGATTCCAACATCAATCCCGAGATACGAGTATCCATGCCGATAACCACTTTTGGTCTTTCCACACCACCTGCAAGCACGTAACCACCACAACGTCCAATGCTGTAAGCCAGCTCTGCCGTTAACTCTTTATTGGCAACCCCTCTTACACCATCTGTACCAAAATATTTCCCCATGATTTAACTCCTTCTATTCGCATCATATACGAGCACTATTATTATTTTTTGAGAATTTTAAAATTAGAACGTTTACGGATTCGCGCCACTTTTACTGCCAGTACCGCTGTTATTATTATTTAAATTACCTCGACTGCTTGTGCTCCCCTGTTGGCCCTGATCCTGAGTATCCGTATTCGATTCCGTTTCTTCTTCATCAGGAACAGGCTCTGTTTCCCCATTTTCAACCTCGGCTGGTGTTGGGTCAGGTGCTACCGTTCCCTCGTCCGTCGGTTCTTCGCCAGGAGTGGTCGTGGTATCTTCAGCCTTTTCGCTAATTTTGACCGTCGCACTCAATGCATTGGATGATTCATCCAGTTTGGCATAACGGGGCAGGTCGGCTTCAAGCTTGATCTCATGCGTTCCGACCGCAAGTCCAGCAAGATCCCCGGTTAACGTGAGATCATCACTACTCAGACCCTCAAGCATACTTGCTGAGCCTGTAAGGGTGAGGTTCAGACCGCCGCTTCGAGGCGTAACCAGCGTCCCTTCCAGTCCATTTCCCGCACCGGTAAGTGTGATGGGGACGTTCGGAAAGACTTTGGTTGTCTCCTCTGCCTCGTCAAATGGTGATATGGTTACCTTGATCTGAATCGAACTAGGCTCGATTTTCTCAAAACCGGAAGGCGGCGTCAAGTCCACGTTAACTGTCGATGTACCCGACTGATCAAACTGTGTAAGATCAAGGGTTACTTGGTCGTAGGACTGTATACCTGCAAGCGCATCCTCTGATCCATAAACCGAGACTTCTTTCACGTTTGCCTCTACCGTGGAGAGTACCAGGCCTTCCGGAAGCTGTCCCGAATATTTGATTCTTAAGGGTACAGATGTATAGGGCTGATTGACCGGAACTCGGACTTCAACCGTTTGAGGCGTTATAATCGCATTTTCAAGGACCTTGCCTTCAGCATCGTATGCTTGAAGTTTCACTTTTTTCTGTATGACATCTTCCTTGGCATCTTTCACGCTCACACTGCCCTGGACCTTCGCTACAGCCTCGAGTTGCCCTTCGGGCAGAGTTACCTTAACCGGCGTCGAAGGTTCAGTTACGGGCGTTCCAGCGCTGTATCCGGCGGATGGTTCCCCTTGGGGTACAATATTCACATTGAAGGATTTGGTGCCCAATTTTTCTACGTTCACCGTAACCATGGAAGGTTCCATGCTGACCACTTCTACCCCGGAAGGCAAATCAGGTACAAGTGGCAGTGTATTGGACCCATCTTTCACCTGACTCAGATCGACCAGTACCTTGTAATCGTCATTCGTAAAAATCGATGTTAGCATCGAGCGCTGTCCTTTAATCTCCAACCGGACCTCATCCGTACTTAATGAAGTGAGCACATAGCTGTTGCTGTCTAATCCATAAGGTTGAACAGGCACCGTACGTTCCACAACCTTGTTGGTTGTCCCTGTTGTAATCGTAGGGGTGGTTGGTACTTCATCCAGATGAATCATGAACCAGAGCAACAGGCTCACCGCAAGCGCAAGTATTTTGGCAAAGTTATTATTGTTAAACCACTTATCCATTGTTACGTCCTCCCTTCCGTTTCCAGAAGGTTGTCCAGCCATTCTTTTTCAGATTGGATGTAGGGCGCAACTCCTCATACAGTTTGGCAATCAGCGATTCTTCCTTAATATCACGAACGACCTGTCCATTCATTGCAAGTGACACTTGTCCAGTCTCCTCGGAGACAACCAAACAGATCGCATCTGCAACTTCGGTAATCCCGATTGCTGCACGGTGACGTGTTCCCAATTCCTTACTGATAAAAGGATTCTCTGATAATGGCAAATAACAAGCTGCCGCCGAAATCTGTTTTCCCTGTATAATAACGGCTCCATCATGGAGCGGTGTATTTGGAATAAAGATGTTAATCATCAGCTCCGAGCTGACCAGAGAGTGCATCTTAATGCCCGATTCCGTGTAATCGTTCAGACCTGTTTCACGTTCAAATACGACCAAAGCGCCAATTTTACGCCGTGACAAATAATTAACTGACTTAATAATCTCACCAATTAACACGGTTAGTTCTTCATCACTCGCTGCCGCTGAACGTCCAAACAGCTTACCGCGTCCCAATTGCTCCAGACCACGACGTAGTTCCGGCTGAAAGATAATGAAGACCGCAACGACACCAAACGTAAACATCTGGTTCATTAACCATTTGAGCGTATACAAGTTTAGCCACGTACTTAATGCCCAGATCAGCACAAGGAACAGAATCCCTTTTAGGAGCTGAACCGCACGTGTCCCCCGCACAAGCAAAATCAGTTTGTACATAATATAGGTAACGATCAATATATCGATAACGTCCTTAATGGACTCTGTCCACGTTAAGTCAGCAAAATAATTCATAAGCCAGCCCCCGCTATCCCCATTGATGAGTAAACCCTGATCTCATATTAACCCATTAGGATTTTATATAATCCTTTGTCTCCGCATTTTTGCATTATTTGATTTGTGCAAAATGCTTATCTATATGTAGTAGTATGTTCTCTTTAGTATCTAGGTTATAACGTTAACGTTCAGGTTGCAAGTTACGGCAGTCTCAAACTGCACATAAACATCACATTTACCATGAATTACAAAGTTTGCGTATAAAAAAAGAGTACCCCATGCAATCTGGAGGTACCCTGCTTGGTATATACCATTGAAGAATTTTACCCTGTTCTAGCGATAAGCCACTTCATTTACCATATTGGTTATTTTGTACCAGAACCAGTCCAGCGCCTGATCAATACTTTTCACCTGACCTGAAATATGCGCCGTTGAAGCCTGAAACAGTTGTCCGTCGATAACCGTCAGATTGCCGTTCACATCACCATATACTTGTGCGGTTCCATTTTCTATCGTAAGATCGCCAGCAATTGACTTACCTTCAGGAACAATAACCGTGTTACCCTGAATCACGATCTGGTCCAGATTATTTCCCTTAACAACCATTTCGTTATTCTGATTCCAGAAATTCAAGGCGCTAAAGAGCATCACGACCAAAAAGAAGGCTGCCGCCGTCAGCGCGGGATGTCCTTTGACCCATTTGAGCCATGCTTGCTGTCTCTTGGGCTGGGGCAGAGCATTCATAATTCGATTGGTCAGCTCATCAGAGGCAGACGGTGAATAGTGTTTCATGGCAAAGAGTAACATTTCCGTCTGTTCCAACTCTTTAAAGCGCATGCGACAATCCGGACAGATCACAAGGTGACTTTTCAGTTCAACCTTCTGGGCCGGGGACAACGACTCATCCAAACATTCATGCATTAAAGAGACGGCCGAGTTGCAATCCATATGAGAGCCAATCCTTTCTTAAATCACTTAGTCCATGTGCCATTAAAAAGCACGCATAAGACTTGCATACATTACATACGCATCCGTTTCGGATATGTTTCAAATAATTTCGCCCATATTTAAAGGCGCTTAACATTTATAACTTATACTCCAATTTTTTACGTAGAAAATCACGGCCCCGATGAACGCGTGTCTTGATCGTTGTTACGGGCATACCTGTCACATCACTGATTTCCTGTAGCGACAAGTCCTGTAAATATCTCAGAATCATAACGGACTTATACTTGGCTGGCAAACTGTCAATGGCCTCACGAATGAGTGTCTGCGTTTCTGACAGGAGCGCTTCACTCTCCGGTGTACGATCATCACTCGGGAGCATCGCATAACCATCAGATCCTTCCTGATCATTCAGTTCAGCATCCAATGAGTATGAAGGTTTCTTTCTGCGCAGTCGGTCAATACACAGATTCGTTGCGATCCGGTAGATCCAGGTTGAGAACTTCTGGTTCGGATCGTACTTCTCCATATTACGAAACACACGCAAAAACGTCTCCTGCACAACGTCTTCAGCTTCATGACGATTGTTCAGCATCCGGTATGCCAAATGAAATAGCTTGTCCTTATATAGTTCAACGATTTCTGCAAAGGCTCTCTGGTCGCCCTTGAGCACCAGTTTAATAAGCCTATTCTCCAAATTGTCCACCCTTATTCCCCCAGACATGCTGATGGGTCTTCCGTCTTCTGATACCCGTCCACACTTGTAATTCACCAATCAAATCGTAAATCAACTTTGGTCAAAAATCAAGACTGTATGACAAATATCCGCCAAAAACAGTAAAAACGGGAACTCCCGCAGGAGTCCCGTTTCATCTCTTACTCCGTAGAGCAGAGAATGGAGCTTTTTAGTTAACAAAGTAATGGGTACTTTGTTACATATAATTATTCAAATGCAGCAGTTCAATCATCAACCTGTGTTACGCAGTCCTGCAGCGATGCCATTGATTGTCAGCAACACTTCTCTGAGCAGTTCTGTATCATCCTCACCACGTTCACGCATATCTCTGAGCTCGCTCAGAAGTTGAACTTGCATGTAGGACAACGGATCTACATAAGGGTTACGAAGGCGAATGGATTCTTGAATAACCGGTACATCATCCAGAATTTCAGCTTCTCCGGTAATTTTCAGAATCAGCTCTTTTGTGAGCTTGAATTCGGCTTCAATCTGACCGTAGATGCGATCACGGGCTTCCTTGTTCGAAGTCATGGCTGAATATTCTTTGGCAATGACCAGATCAGCCTTGGCTACGGCCATCTGTACCGTATCAATTAATGTACGGAAGAATGGGAAGCTTGCATACATTTCTTTCAGGACAACCAGATTTTCCTCTTTATCCTGATAGTAACTTTGCAATCCTGTTCCTGCCGCATACCATGCCGGAAGCAGATAACGACTTTGAGTCCAGGCGAATACCCAAGGGATCGCTCTCAGATCTTCAAACTTATCGCTATTTTTACGCTTGGATGGACGAGAACCAATATTCAGCTCACCAACCTCCGGAAGCGGCGTTGATTCTTTGAAGAAGGTGAAGAAGTCTGGATCACGGAAAATCAGATCCTGATATTTCGTCAGAGATACTTCCGAAATCTCTTTGATGATGCTGTCCCAATGACGTTCGGATGCTGACTCTTGCGGCTCAAGCCCATTAAGTGCTGCTGTGATTAGAGCCGAAGTTGCCTGCTCCAGACTGCGGTATGCAATCCCCTGAAGGGAATAACGGGAAGAAATAACCTCTCCCTGCTCCGTAATCTTGATGCCCCCACCAATCGTATGTGGTGGTTGAGCAAGAATACTGCGGTTGAGTGGCATGCCGCCACGTCCAAGAGCCCCGCCACGTCCATGGAAGAACTTCAGCTTAACGCCGTGTTCATTCCCTACAGCCGTGATGGCATTCATTGCTACACGCAATTCCCAGTTGGCTGTAACCACGCCGCCATCCTTGTTACTGTCTGAATAACCAAGCATGATTTCATGCAGTTCATTCCGTCCTTTTACGCTTGCGCGGTATACAGGAAGGTTGAACAGCTTCTGCATAATATCCGAAGCCGCATGTAGATCATCAATCGTTTCAAACAGCGGTACCGCTTGAAGTGTAGATACAACGTCACCGTTGTGACCTTTGGTGAATAAGCCCACTTCCTTGGCAAATACCATAACCTCCAGCAAATCACTTGCGCCCTGCGTCATACTGATCAGGTAACTTGTGATACAGCCGTTCCCAAATTCGTTCTGGGCACGCTTGATGGTACGGAAGACATCCAGACATTCTTTGGTTCCCTCCGTGTATTGGTGATAAGGAGAAGTAAGCGGACGTGGATCATCCAGCAAACGAGCAAGCAGATCGATTTTACCGTCTTCAGTCAGACGCGCATAATCCTCTACAATGTTCATTTTCGCCAAAATCTCCGACATCGCATTTTCATGTTCCTTACTGTGCTGACGCACATCCAATGCTGCGGTATGGAAACCAAACAACTCGACTTGACGAATCATTTTGCGAATGGTCGTATCTGCTACGTAATCGGCAAAATGATGGCGCAGACTTCGATCAATAATCATCAGTTCATCAATCAAATCCTGTGCGCTATGATAACGGTCAGGCTGACCTAATTTGTTCTCATCCAGTACATTGTTCAGCTTGGCAATCATATAAGCCAATTTGATGCGGTATGGCTCTTTTTCATTCCGCCAGATATCCACTTTTTTCAATGTAACAGAATTACGGTCCTGCTCAATCGACTGCACCAGCTCATCCGATACATGAATGATGTTTGTGCTGAAGCTGAGATGGCCCATAAGTTCAATCATAATCCGTTGGTATTCACGCAAAGCAAGCTTGCGTTGCATCAACAGTGTCTGCCATGTTACATCTGAAGTTACCGAAGGATTTCCATCCCGGTCTCCACCGATCCAGGAACCGAACCGCAAATACGTCGGCACATGCCAGTCATGGTCAGGATAAAATTTGTTCAGGCAGCGTTCCAGCTCCTGATATACATCCGGAAGTACGTGGAACAACGTTTCATGAAAGTAATACATCCCGTTCCGCACTTCATCGAGTACAGTCGGTTTGCGGTCGCGAAGTTCATCTGTCTGCCAGAGTGTAATAACCTCATTCAGCAGCTTCTCACGCAACTGTTCACGTTCACGCAACGTCAGCGTAGGATTATCAAGTGACATGACATCTTCGGATATCCGTTTATGGATGTCCAGAATAACCCGGCGCATAGCTTCGGTTGGGTGAGCTGTCATAACGAGTTCCAACGACAAATCGTCGAGAATCTCTTCCACCTCTGTATGAGACAGTCCACGTTCCTTAAGATCCTGTACTGCTTTCTCAATCGATCCTGGCTGCACAGCGTCCCCAGCAGAACGTTCATAATCCCGTTTACGCCGGATCCGATGGTTTTGTTCAGCAATATTAACTAATTGAAAATAAATAGCGAAAGCCCGAATAACCTGGTGACGATTGTCCGAGTCTAATTCCTGGATCATCGTTTTGAACTCTGCATAGAGTTCTGGCAGAAATTCTGCACGTAACGATTTGCTCGTTTCCCGAATCTTCTCAACGATATCTAGAAGCTCCGTGCCGCCTTGATGGACAAGAACTTCTCCGAGTATATTGCCCAGGAACCGCACGTCTCGCCGAAGCAGGTTGTTGGATTGGCTTTTGCTGGCGGTTACCATAGTTTCAGTCATGCTTATCCTCCCATCTGATCGTTCCATTCGTACACGTAAATTTGACACCTTCATAACATCATACAATAAAATGGTACGAAAATCTTTATTTTTCTACTAGAAAAAATGGGGATTATCCCCGATTTACAGCACAAAAACACGCTTTTTTATTCATTTTCTTGTTCTGCTTCAATTAATGGTCATATACTGTCGCATGATACCTTTTTCACGTACTTTAGATAAATCAAAAGTCTCATACCTATTCTTAAAAACTCATAAATATACAGTTCTTTTAGATATGATCCCCTGTACCTGATATTAAGGTTAAACCGCATAATTTCATTGTTTGAGAACAGATGATATACAAAGAAACATGACCGGCAAAGCAAGCTTTTGTATACTTTACCACAGTGACGCAATAAATTAAAGATGTAATTATAATTTTCTTCCCACTACAGTCTGCTTACTAGGCAAGTTTCTTATGTACGTTGTTATTCAACTGGACTCAAAGGTATATCTTAACAGACTATTTCTACATATTGTACTTGTCTTCTTGGGCAGATTAATCTGTAGCTCTTACTAAAAAGGAGGAATCCAAATGATGAAGAAAGGTACAACAATTATTGCTTCCGTGCTTCTGGTGGCCGCTATGGCTGGCCCTGCTGCTGCTGATGGTCATATGCCCAAAGGAATGGATACCAACACCAACGGATCACGTGTCCGGTCTTATCAGGACACCAACTACATGGACCGCACAAACACTAATTCCAACATGAATATGAACATGGATGGAAACTACCGCAACAATGGTGACTATCGTACCAACAATGTTCGGGCAAACGCCACAACAACCGACCGTGACAACGGCATGGATTGGGGCTGGCTTGGTTTGTTGGGACTGCTTGGATTAGCTGGCATGCGTAAAAGAGTGACGGACCACAACGAACGTTAAATTGTGCGCTCTTCACTATACAATAGCTGCTGCGTCTTAGAGGTAGCTCATCGACAGGGATAAACAGAAAAGCCAAGACCCCTTTACTATTAAAATAGGGAGGTCTTGGCTCTTTTTTTAAATAAACCTGTACTGTTCCTTACATAAAATAACTGCTAATTCTTACGTTAATAAGAATAAAAGAGCCTCTGCATCTGCAAAGGCTCTTTCATTATGTCCTGTAAGCGGGTGATGGGAATCGAACCCACGCTATTAGCTTGGAAGGCTAAAGTTCTACCATTGAACTACACCCGCATAAACAAAAATCGGGATGACACGATTTGAACATGCGACCCCCTGGTCCCAAACCAGGTGCTCTACCAAGCTGAGCTACATCCCGATACTAAAAAATAATGGCGCGCCCTGAGAGATTCGAACTCCCGGCCTTTTGATTCGTAGTCAAACGCTCTATCCAGCTGAGCTAAGGGCGCAAAAATATTGGAGCGGAAGACGGGAATCGAACCCGCGACCCTCGCCTTGGCAAGGCGATGCTCTACCGCTGAGCCACTTCCGCAAATAAAGGATGCGCGTGGAGGGACTTGAACCCCCACGTCAAAGACGCTAGATCCTAAGTCTAGTGCGTCTGCCAATTCCGCCACACGCGCATATGATGGTGAGTCATGAAGGGCTCGAACCTTCGACACCCTGATTAAAAGTCAGGTGCTCTACCAACTGAGCTAATGACTCATACTAAAATGGCTGGGGATATAGGATTTGAACCTATGCATGACGGAGTCAAAGTCCGTTGCCTTACCGCTTGGCTAATCCCCAATAAAAATATGGTGGAGGCTGAGGGGATCGAACCCCCGACCCTCTGCTTGTAAGGCAGATGCTCTCCCAGCTGAGCTAAGCCTCCAACTATATGACCCGTAGGGGATTCGAACCCCTGTTACCTCCGTGAAAGGGAGGTGTCTTAACCCCTTGACCAACGGGCCCCATTTCCAAAGCTCTCAACCGGGATCGAACCGGTGACCTCATCCTTACCATGGATGCACTCTACCTACTGAGCTATGAGAGCAAATGGCTCCCCGAACAGGGCTCGAACCTGTGACAACTCGATTAACAGTCGAGTGCTCTACCAACTGAGCTATCAGGGAATAATATGCATTTGCAGGGCAAATGCAATTCATCGTACAACGTCCACATGCAGAGCCTGTTTTCTATGTATGATGAAAGAGTTCGCTTGGCGGCGTCCTACTCTCCCAGGACCCTGCGGTCCAAGTACCATCGGCGCTAGAGGGCTTAACGGTCGTGTTCGGGATGGGTACGTGTGGAACCCCTCCGCCATCGCCACCAAACGCGTAGCTTACATTTCAGAGTTGTTGCTCCCTGAAAACTAGATTCGAAACGAAACATGCGAATGACAACTTGCTATTGGATAAGCCCTCGACCGATTAGTACTGGTCAGCTCCATGCATTGCTGCACTTCCACCCCCAGCCTATCTACCTCGTCGTCTTCAAGGGGTCTTACATACTGGGAAATCTCATCTTGAGGGGGGCTTCACGCTTAGATGCTTTCAGCGTTTATCCCGTCCGTACATAGCTAC
>NZ_MKZL01000067.1:0-241316 GCF_002803315.1 Paenibacillus sp. GM1FR
GTCAAAATGGGCATGAGTGATGAGCAGCGTATGCACCATACGTAATCCCTGATCCTCCATCTGTGATCTCCAGTCTGGTCCGCAGTCAATCATGAACTGTTCACTCGTACCATCCCCACCACCGTCAATCAGAACAGAAGAACGTTTCCGTTTATTCTCTCCCGTAAGCCTTGCCTCTGTACATACTTTGCACTCACAATACACACGTGGAACGCCCATCGCATCGCCAGTGCCCAGAAATGTTAGCTGATTCAATCCGCATTCCCCCTGAATTAATGATATGTAGATTGTAATCGTCCACCTCCGTTTTTGCAAAAAAAAGACCATCCCGCTGCAGTTCTCCACTGCAATTCGGGACAGTCTGTGGTCTGACCGTTCACCGTCAGACCTTTAATTCCATGCTTCGCTCCATTCGGGAGCGTACGCTTCGTCAGCATGTGATGCAACCTTATAAGCGGGTCATCCGCATGAAGGATCAGGCCTTACCTTTTAAACAGGCCACGACCGATTAATTCGAGTCACATCCACTCCGCGCTGGAACTATACCAGTGCCCGCAGCTTCAACGTCAGTTCCTGACCCGCAGGTACATCCTTCGAATCCGTAATGACCCAGTTCGATGCAAGCCGCTTCGCCAGTACCTCTGCCTGCTCCGGTTTCAACTGTAATCCGGTGATGATTCCTTCACCCACTGTGAAGTCTTTCTCGGGCTGTACCTTGAAGGCTTTCTCCAACCAGATTCCGAGTCCACCACGCGTGTTAAAGGTAATCCGGTAGCCATCTTTTACTGCTGCCTCCAGATTTTCACCATGCTCATCCGCATACGAGAAAAATTCGTTATATCGGTATTCCTCTTCAGACACGGCGTCAAAAGCGGAAACGTCCTTCGCTTGAATAGCTTTTAAAATTTCTTCCTCAGGCATCCCCTTACCGCGGGCCTGCTCCAGTCGAATTGCTGTACTTTGGGATAATTTGATCTCTGCACTCATCCAACTCACACCTTCCTGCTAGTACTATGTAACAATCATGATTCAGTATACCTCTATTATAACCTTTTGGCAGTAAAAAACCTCCATCTCTACTTCCATTGAAATGAA
Organism: Paenibacillus sp. GM1FR; assembly: GCF_002803315.1. Taxonomy (NCBI): domain Bacteria; kingdom Bacillati; phylum Bacillota; class Bacilli; order Caryophanales; family Paenibacillaceae; genus Paenibacillus; species Paenibacillus sp. GM1FR. The sequence goes on from NZ_MKZL01000067.1 coordinate 1,096, forward strand.
GGTTTAGTATCCACATGCTCGGTTACCTATTCGATTACATCAGCAATACTCATAATCCAGCGAGTACCTGATACCACACGCCGCGTTTGGAGTACAACGTACTTCGTACCTCGTCCCATCCACCCAGATAGTTGATATCAAATAGTCCTTCTGGCGTTGGGAATGTCGACTCTGTCTGTGCAAATACATCTGGATCTACTGAACGAAAACCATGCTTGGCAAAAATGCGCTGTGCCTCTGGTGTACGCAGATATGCGACAAAGGCTTCTGCCAGTTCGCGATTTCCATGTTTATCGGCATATTTATTCACCACAACTGCCGGGTTCTCAATCAGGATCGTATTTTTTGGAATGACGATGTCATAATCTACATTTTTGGCGATCCGGGCAAGCAATTCATTTTCATACGTGACGATGACATCACCCACACCATATTCGAATGCCGCCATCGAAGAACGTCCACTCTTGTCCAATGATTCAACGTTACGATGTACCTGTTCAAGAAAAGCCTTGGCTGCGGCAGGATCTTTCTTCCCCTCTTGCTCCTCCGACAGTTTCAATCCGGCACCATAAATGGCATTAATGTCCCATTGTGCGCCTCCGGATGTCTTTGGATTGGGGTACAGTACCTTCACTCCTGGCTTGGTTAAGTCCTGAAAATCACGAATACCGAGCGGGTTGCCCGCTCTTGTGCCCAGAACAACAATTGAACGGGTGATCATGCCCTCATTAGGGGTCTGTTTCCAATCAGAGCTAACCAGATCGGCTTTGACCAACTTCTCGATATCACTCTCCATCGCGAGCAAGGCTACATCAGCCTCGAATCCACCAACGATGGCTCTTGCCTGTGTGCCCGAAGCTTCATAGGATTCTTGAAAGTTAATCGTCTGTCCGGTTTTTGCCTTCCACTCCTCTTGGAACTTGGGTAGCAATTCGCCTACAGCATCTTTCGCTACACTATAAGCACCAATCACCAGCGTATTGGATGAATCGTTACCAGAGGGCTCGTTCTGTTCGCTTGACTCCTCCTGCTTGCTGCATCCAGCGGTCATGCAGACGAGCAGAAGCATGAGGGCAACATATAAGAGTATGGCTTTCTTCTTCCTCGTCTGCATGGGCAGCCCCTTTCTTCCACTTGATCTAAATCATCACCGGCATCGGATCTTCCTTCAGTCGGTTCTCAACCACCCAACTGTTGGAGTCATTGAACAGGTATGCACGGTGTACAAGGACTCGAATTTGTTGACCGATCTCCAATGTCGTTTTCTCCAGGGAACGATATGTGATTAACTTATGACCCTGTACGTCCACCTCTACCATCCATTCACTGCCGCGGAAATGAAGATGTTTGACTGTACCTTTTTCCGTTGCAGACAACATGGTGAACTCGTTTTTCAAGCCGATTTCAATATACTCCGGTCGAATCAGCGCTTTGGTATGTTCACCCTCGACGGCATGTTCGAATCCTTTCAACTGAGAGGCATCCTCCACAACCGTAGACTCCCCGATAAATGTGGCAACAAACGGTGTCTGCGGGTTTTTGTAGATATCCCAAGGTGTGCCCTTCTGTTCGAGACGACCTTGGCTGATAATCATGATTTCGTCCGCCACTTCAATCGCTTCATCCTGGTCATGCGTTACAAATATCGAAGTAATCCCTACCCGTTCAATCAACTCACGCAACCATGAACGCAGTTCCTGACGGATCTTAGCATCAATGGCCGCGAACGGTTCGTCCAGCAATAATAGCTGGGGCTCCGGGGCGAGTGCTCTGGCAAAAGCAACACGCTGACGCTGCCCACCAGACAACTGATGTGGGTAGCGCTGTTCGAAACCTTTTAAGCCGGTCAGTTCAACGAGTTCCATCACCCGATCACGGATCTGGGCTTTTGGCGTCTTCTTGACCTTGAGTCCAAAAGCAATATTCTCAAATACCGTCATATGTTTGAACAAGGCATAGTTCTGGAATACAAATCCGATGCCCCGCTCCTGTGGAGGCAGATGGTTCACCACTTTTCCGTGAAAGCGAATCTCTCCGGAACCCGGATTCTCCAGACCCGCAAGCATCCGCAGGATGGACGTCTTCCCGCCTCCGCTGGGTCCAAGCAGACCGATCAGATGACCTTTGGCAATATCGAATGAGACATCTTTTACCGCATGAAAATCACCGAAATGTTTGTTCAGATCACGGACTTCTACATGCATATCAATGCACTTCCTTTCGCTTCTTGGCCCATTCCATCATGAGCAGCAGCCCGACGGAGAAGGTGACCAGCACCAATGCCACACCATTTGCGGCAGCCACATTAAAATTCTCAACATCCTGGTACACCAGGGTTGTTGCGGTCTGCGTTTTGTTCATAATATTACCGGATACCACCAGCACTGCACCGAATTCCCCAAGCGAGCGCGCAACCGTCAAGACTAGACCATACACTACCGCCCAGCGGATCGAAGGCCATGTCACACTCCAGAACGTTCTCCAGCCGTAAGCGCCAAGTGTAGATGCGGCCTCCTCTTGCTGGGAACCGAGTTCCTGCAGGACAGGCATAACCTCTCTGACCATCAGTGGAAAGGTAACAAATAACGTTGCGATCACCATACCCGGGAAAGCATAGACCACATTGAATCCAATCCCTTCAAAAAAAGCACCCATAATGCTGTTAGGTCCCAACATCAACACAATCATCAAGCCGCCAATGACAGGAGATACGGCATAAGGCAGGTCTACAATGCTGTTCAGCAGCCCTTTTATTCGTTCACTCAGCCATCCGGCACGAACCAGATACAGAGCCATCATGATGCCAAACAATGTATTTAACAGGGTGACCACCAGAACCACCAGTCCGGTCATCATCAAGGCATGTAACGCCTCAGGGCGCATTAACCCTTTCAGGAATCCACCTGCCCCGTCTTCAAATGCGCCAATAAAAATGCGTCCAAGTGGGATGATCAGCAGTACAATAAATACCGCAAACGTCAGTCCGATTAACAGTCGTCTCATCGTCTTCTCCCCCGCATCTGCACCAGATTGATCAGCCAGAGGATCAGGAAGGAGAGCGTCAGGAGCAACACGGATACAGCAGCAGCCCCCGTTGGATTATCACTTTCAATCTCCCCGTAGATAAATACGGAAGCAGTCAGTGTTCTTCCCGGAATGTTACCAGCCACCAGCACAACAGCCCCAAATTCAGCCAGTCCTCTCGAGAAAGCCAGCATCCCCCCACTGATCATGCCAGGTGCCATAGAAGGCAGAATAACCTGCATAAACGTGCGAGCCTTGGATGCCCCCATCGTGTACGAGGCCTCTTCCTCCGAAGGATCGATTTCTTCCAGCAAAGGCTGCACTGCACGGATAACAAACGGAAACGTGACAAAGGTCATCGCGATAACAATGGCGGGCTGGTGAAATACAATCTCAAATCCCATGGATTCTGCCAGTTTCCCGATGGCACTGACCGGACCCAAAAGCAGCATAATCATCAAGCCGCCCACCGCTGTTGGCAGTGCAAACGGAAGATCAACCAGACTGTTAAGAAACGATCGGCCCACAAAACGATACCTTGTCAACACCCAGGCGATCATCGTGCCCAAAACCACATTAATCAGCGTGGCAATAACGGCCAGCCGAATGGTCAACAGGACGGCTTTCCACGCGATGGGGTCCATAATGCTCTGAACAAAGTTGCTCCATCCTTCAGAGAAGGAATTGACGTACACACCGATGATTGGAAGTACAATAAGTACGATAAAATATAACAATACGGTACTGCGAAATCCCCAAGTCCATCCCTTATGACGAAGAACGGTATTCATTGCTGCGTTCCCTCCCAGCCTCCGGCTTTAGCTCCGGTCGGCAGTCTTCCTGGATTTAATACGACATTTTTCCTAAGTTGGATGATATTACTTTAATATTATTCCCATTAGTCTACTTGGTTTTGCTTTTCTGATACTTTACCAGTTTGCAGTGCTAATCGTCAATGCTTTTATTGAATATAATTGGGCCTCATATGAGAACGATTAATAAAAATCGCACTGTACACTGCGCGGCCAGAACAACCTTCCGATCACTGTTATCCCCAGATTTCTTTGATCCCCTTTTTTAAGGGGAAATCCGGTGATAAAGGCGCAGCTTATGCTTCCGAAGCAGCTTTCCTACAGAAAGCTTTGAGCTTCCGCTTCTTCAGGTTATTTCTGTACTCTCCGTTATTGTGCGATTCACATATCCGTCTGCATATGTGGTTTGTTTGGTATGTAGTGGTTAAGGTACAATCGAGGGTAAGAACAGAGATGATAAGGAGTGATCTAACATGTTATACACGAAGAATATATCCACTTCCACACGAGATGAAATGAAGGATATCACATGGGACGTAAAGCAGGTTGTCCAGAGTAGCGGCGTACAGAATGGGACGGTGCTCATCTACTGTCCTCATACGACGTCGGGGATTGCCATCAACGAAAATGCAGACCCGGATGTGAAACACGATGTATTGTTGCGCCTTGACGAAGTGTATCCCTGGGAGCATCCCGAGTATCGACATGCCGAAGGTAATACAGCCTCTCACCTCAAATCGATCACAACAGGGCCATCACAGACGGTGATTATTCACGAAGGCAGACTGCTGCTTGGCCGCTGGCAAGGCATTTACTTTTGCGAATTCGATGGACCACGTGAGCGGGAGTACTTTCTCAAAATCATGGAAGGTTAGTTGGGTCCAATAGGCCTGCCACCTACTCGTTCATTTTTGCAAACACAAACAGGCGGTCCACCCTCATTTCGGGTCGGAGCCGCCTGACTTGGTCTGCTGCGTTTACTAACTTTCGCGAGACAACGCTATAAAGAATTAAAGTTATGACAAATCACCGCCCTGAAGTGTAGGGGTGCAACAACAGCGCCATTATTGGTCGCCAGGCTGCTGACCCAGATTGCGGCACAGCACTTTGACATGAGACAGCGCAGACGATTCAATCTCCACAAACGTTAAACGGTCCTGAATGTAATAAGAAATGAATCCGTGCATAGCCAAAAATAGCGTACGCGGTACCCTTTGAATATCCTCTTCCGTACAGTTCGCTTCATTCATATACTGCCTTATAATCGATGCAAACAATTCGAAGCAACGTCCCTGTTCGGTACGACAATAAGACAACAGTTCTTCGTCCCTGATCATAAACATAATTTCGTATTGGTATGGATTCTCCAGACCAAAGCGAATAAACTCCATCATAATGTGCTCTACCTTGCTCACATCATCACGAACTGGCCTGACCATGGCTTGCAGCAGCAAATGCCCCAGATGATTAAAATCTTCAACCACGATGGCATAGAACAGCTCTGCCTTTTCCTTAAAGTGATAATACAGCGACCCATGACTATAGCCCAGATGCTGGCCGATGCTTCGCATCGAAATGGCGCGGTATCCTTTGGTAATAAAAAGGTGCCTCGCCGCCTCCAGTATCCGCTCCCTCGACAACTCCTGTTCGACTGCTCTTCTAGCCATATATTTTATTCCCCTTCAATAAAATAAAGCCGCTGTCCCTCCGTGATCCGGGATTGCCCTTGCGTCAAATCCGTGATCCAGGCTACAAAAGCCTCGGTTTCACTATCCGGCGGAAGACAAGTCAACGTAACCTTATCGGTGAATCCAGTTTCACCTGTACGGACTTCCCGGCTTCTTAACTCATTTTCCACTTTACCCAGCCACGTATAATCCAGTTCAACAAACACTTCACGATGCAGCACGTTGGTAATGGCTTCTCCGGCTTCAATGGCTGCTACAGCTCCATCTGTATAAGCACGAATTAACCCGCCAGCTCCAAGCATGATTCCCCCGAAGTATCGCGTAACCACAATTGCCACATTTTTTAATTTCTGATTTTTGATCACTTCAAGAATGGGTTTCCCTGCTGTTCCGCTGGGTTCACCGTCATCGGATTGCTTCTGGATCTCGTCCCGCTCCCCAATCATGTATGCAGAGCAGTTATGAGTTGCATTCCAATGTTTTTTCTTGATCTCATCAATGAAGGCAACAGCCTCTTCTTCTGTCGTGACCGGCATAATATGACCGATAAATCGCGACTTCTTGATTACAATTTCCAGATTGCCCGGTCCTCGAACCGTGCGATAACGTTCAATCATCCTAAATCCAACTTTCTGATCTTTTCCTGAGTCCATTTTACAAGAAAGCAGTTCACCGCGCGAACGCGGACGAACTGCCCTGGTTATCTACATCCGGGAACCCTGCATCTTACACAAACAGTGATTACCGGTTAGATTTACATTACCTTATTCAACTATATGAGCAGACCGATGAATTATTCGGAAAGTCTCGCTTCGAGCGCTGCTTTCTCTTCTTCAAAGCCTGGTTTGCCCAGCAATGCGAACATATTTTTCTTGTAAGCTTCCACGCCTGGTTGGTCAAATGGATTGACGCCCAGCAGGTAGCCACTGATACCGCATGCTTTTTCAAAGAAGTATACCAGATATCCGAAAGAATATGGAGTCATATCTGGAATGTTCACAATCAGGTTTGGTACTTGACCATCTGTATGTGCAAGCAGTGTTCCTTGGAACGCTTTTTTGTTAACAAAGTCCATAGTTTTGCCTTCAAGGAAGTTCAAACCATCCAGATCGTCCGGATCGGATTTGATTGAGATATGCTCAGCAACTTCAGTAACCTGGATAACAGTTTCGAAGATATTCCGGCTACCTTCCTGGATGAATTGACCCATGGAGTGCAAGTCTGTAGAGAAATCAACGGATGCAGGATAGATCCCTTTGTAATCTTTACCTTCACTCTCTCCAAACAGTTGTTTCCACCACTCGGACACGAAGTGCAGGGATGGCTCATAGTTTACAAGGATCTCAGTGCCTTTGCCTTTGCGATACAATGCGTTACGAACAGCAGCATATTGATATGCTTCATTCTCAGCTACGTTCGGGTTGCTGTATTCTTTGGATGCGTCAGCCGCACCTTGCATCATTTCTTCGATGCTGATACCCGCTGCTGCGATTGGCAGCAAACCTACAGCTGTCAGAACGGAGTAACGTCCACCTACATCATCCGGGATAATGAAAGATTCGTATCCTTCTGCATTTGCCAGTTCTTTCAATGCACCACGTGCTTTGTCTGTTGTAGCATAGATGCGTTTGCGAGCTTCTTCTTTACCATATTTCTCTTCCAGTGCTGCACGGAAGATACGGAAAGCAATTGCCGGCTCTGTTGTTGTACCGGATTTGGAGATAACGTTGACGGAGAAATCTTTGCCTTCAACCAGATCCAGCAAATGAGTTACATATGTGGAACTGATATTGTTTCCTGCAAAATAGATTTCAGGCGTTTTGCGTTTGTCTTTTGGCAGATTGTTATAGAACGAGTGAGTCAGCATTTCAATCGCTGCACGTGCACCCAGGTATGATCCACCGATACCGATAACAATCAGTACTTCGGAGTCGCTTTGGATTTTGGCAGCCGCTTTTTGAATGCGAGCAAACTCTTCTTTGTCATAAGCCGTTGGCAGATCAATCCAGCCCAGATAATCGGAGCCTGTTCCTGTTCCGTTGTGAAGCTGCTCGTGAGCCAGACGAATCGGTTCTGCGAAATAATCCACTTCGTGCTGATTTACAAATTGCAATGCCGTGCTATAGTCAAATGTCACTTTTTTTGCCATGATCTCAAAAACCTCCTGATTTCGATTATAGTGCGTGTTCAAACTTTGTAATCAAAAGCGGACTTTTTGAACAACCTCTTATATTATGTCCGTATTCCATTCTAAACAACTTGCCTTAAGGATACTTCAAATCCACGGGGCTGACAAGCTTGCAGCTCGAACTTTGTCGTTAGAATTCAAGAAGCAAAAAGGGTAAACCGAATCCGCGGGTTGCGGTTCTGCTTACCCTTCTTATGTTATTCCGCCGGGTACGAGCAGACGTAGTCAGTAACGCTGCGTATCTCCAGTTTAAATTTGGATTCGGCAGGCACGTGGAACGTAGCTTGGCCTTGAATCTCTTGCCACTCTTCTTCTCCGGGAAGCAATACTTTCAGATCTCCGGACAGAATCTCCATAATTTCACGGGAATCCGTACCGAACTCATAACTGCCTGGAAGCATGATGCCCAGAGTCACTTTGCTGCCATCCCCCAAAATAACCGTTCTGCTGGTTACCTGACCATCATAATAAATGTTGGCCTCTTTCACTACACTGACTTGATCGAATTGTGACATGCGTACCCGCTCCCCTGAAGTTAATGAAAACAAAAGGCAAAACAGATCAGGGCGATCATGAGTCACCGCCCATCTCTGCGGAAATAACTTACTGCCATGGATCAGGACAGCATGATGCCCTCCCAACCATAGCAGCGCTTATGAAGCTATTACAGCAATGCTTTTACGCGGCTAACCACGTTATCCACTGTAAAGCCATACTCTTGGATAACACGGTCGCCAGGCGCGGATGCACCAAATGTGCTGATTCCGAGAATGTCACCTTGATCTCCAACATATTTCTCCCAGCCCATTGGATAAGCCATTTCAATCGCAAGACGAGCTTTAACATCCGGAAGAAGAACGGACTCTTTGTAAGCTTTGTCTTGTTTCTCGAACAGATCCCAGCTTGGCATGCTGATTACGCGAACTTGGATGCCTTGTTCTGCAAGCGCCGCTTGAGCTTTAACAGCCAATTGCACTTCAGAACCTGTAGCGATAATTTGTGCTACCGCTTTGCCATCTTTTGCATCAGAGACAACATAAGCACCACGTTTCACGTTCTCACGTGAACCTTCAACCGTACCTTCCAGGATCGGCAGGTTTTGACGAGTGAGTACGAGTGCAACCGGGTTGCTCTTGTTCTCAAGCGCGTAAGCCCAAGCAGCCGAAGTTTCATTACCATCAGCCGGACGAATAACCGTCAGGTTAGGAATGATACGCAGGGATGCCAATTGCTCGATCGGTTCGTGCGTAGGACCGTCTTCACCAACAGCGATACTGTCGTGAGTCAGAACATACGTTACAGGCAATCCCATCAGGGCAGCCAGACGAACAGCCGGACGCAGGTAATCGGTAAATACGAAGAACGTACCTCCGAATACTTTCACACCGCTGTGCAGTGCCATACCGTTCATTGCTCCAGCCATACCGAATTCACGGATACCGAAGTAGATGTTACGGCCGGAGTAATCTTCAGGTGTGAAGTTCTCCAGGTTGTTCAAGTGAGTCATTGTGGAGCTTTCCAAGTCAGCAGATCCACCTGTCAGTTGTGGCACGTTGTGCGCCAGACCGTTCAGAGCGTTACCGGATGCTACACGAGTGGAAAGAGCTTTGTCTGTTGCTGCATATTTAGGAAGATCACGGTCCCAACCTTCTGGAAGGTCGCCGTTAATCGCTGTTTCGAATTGAGCTGCCAGCTCAGGGAAGGCTTTTTTGTACTCGGCAAATTTCTCATCCCAAGCTTTGTTAGCAGAGATACCACGATCTTTCACTTGTGCAAAGTGATCGCGAACTTCAGCTGGTACGTGGAAGTTTTCTTCGTAAACCCATTTATAATACTCTTTAGTCAATTTGGCTTCGTCTGCACCCAGTGGAGATCCGTGAGTACCGCCGTGGCCGCCTTTACCTTGTTTGTTCGGGCTACCATAACCGATAACCGTTTTAACTTCGATCAGTGTAGGACGCAGTGTATCTGCTTGACCTTCCTGAATTGCTTTTTCGATTGCAGGCAGATCGTTACCATCTTCAACGCGCAGCACTTGCCAGCCATAAGCTTCAAAACGCTTCGCGATGCTTTCGGAAGAAGACAGATCCAATTTACCATCCAACGTGATGTCATTGGAGTCGAACAACATGATCAGTTTGCCCAGGTGCAAACGTCCAGCCAGGGAAGCTGATTCATGAGATACGCCTTCCATCAAGTCGCCATCACCACAGATTGCGTAAGTGTAGTGGTCAACTACGTTGAATTTGTCTTTATTGTATGTTGCGCCCAGTTGAGCTTCAGCCATCGCCATACCTACAGCCATTGCAATACCTTGACCCAGTGGGCCTGTAGTTGCATCAACACCTGCAGTATGTCCGAATTCCGGGTGACCCGGAGTTTTGCTTCCCCATTGACGGAACTGTTTCAGTTCTTCCATTGGAAGATCATATCCGCTCAGGTGCAGCAAGCTGTACAACAACATGGAGCCATGTCCTGCAGACAGGACAAAACGGTCCCGGTTAACCCAAGTTGGGTGGTCCGGGTTATGAGTCATCGTTTTTGCAAAAAGTTGGTACCCCATTGGAGCGGAGCCCATAGGCATACCCGGATGTCCGGAATTTGCCTTCTCAATTGCATCAATCGCCAAAGTACGTACGGTAGTAATCGACAGGTTGTCGATTGTAGTGTTCTCGTCCTTTTGAATCGCTTCGTTCTTGTCAGTCATGGTTTGTCCTCCTCATGTCTTTAGATAAGTCGGGTGCGCAAGCGAATCCCTCTCATCATACAAGCAAACCGAATTTCACAATAAGTGAATCCGCTTGAGTGTTTCATTTTGACTTATTCACTTTTGTATTGTATCACTTGGCGTGAAGCTTTTCCATAACCTTCTTTTAGAAGTTCGTGAAAAATCGGTTGTTTGTGATGAATATTCCTTGGCCTATCAAGCAAAAATCGTACTGTACAAGGTACTAAATTCCAAAAACAGACTTAAGGAGCCTCGTAAATCCATCGCATGAAGTATAACCTTTTACCTGAAAACCATGCATTTTTTAGATATTCATCCTCAATTCACATATAATGTTCCTTAATATGGATTACAAAATTCGGGCTGTGGTTTACTTTTTTCAGATGTACACGCGTCAATCATAGGAGGTCTCGATCATGCCAGATCCTGCTGCTCACCCATCAACATCGGCAAAACACTCATTACCCTGGATATCCGGTATTTTAACGGGAATTCTCTCGGGAGTTGTCCTGGGATTTTTCCTCAAAATGATTCAGGCCATCACAGGTGAACAAGTATATACTCTGCTGCTGAATATTGATTTTGTGCCTGGTCTTCCGCCAACCTTACCCGAATTCATTGAATTTGCTTTGCATCTCATCGTGTCCGTTGTCATCGGTATCTTCTATCTGTGGTGGGTAAGGCATTCAGGCCGCCCTATGATCAAAGGAATTTTACTTGGTGCAGTCTCGTCCTTGCTCTATATCCCACTCTCTCAATTGTCATCACGTGTGCCAGACCTGTACGATGTGTCCGCCATCCTCTACTGGATTGTAGGACATCTGCTGTTTGGTATTATGCTTGGCTTGTGCGGAAAGTATATCAACACAACAAAAAAAGCGACTCCCGTTTCGTAAACGAATTGGGGTCGCTTTATTGTTAGTCTATTACGTGGTTCCGAATCAACCTTGCACAGTATTAAAGCGTGAGCTTAAAATACAACGGTTTTATTTTCGTGAACAAGAACACGGTCTTCGACATGCCATTTCACGGCACGTGCGAGCACAACACGCTCAATGGTACGTCCAATACGTTTCAGCTCGGTTACATCGTCCCCGTGGCTTACACGCTGCACATCCTGTTCAATAATCGGGCCGCCATCCAGTTCTTCCGTAACATAGTGCGCTGTCGCACCGATAATTTTAACACCGCGGTTGTACGCCTGCGCATACGGTTTACCACCCACGAAGGCTGGCAGGAACGAATGGTGAATATTAATGATTCGATTGCGGTAATGCTCAATGAACATCGGAGAGATAATCTGCATGTAACGAGCCAGAATGATCACATCCACATCGTTGCCGATGACGTCCAGTTGGCGCTGTTCCGCTTCTTTTTTCGTATCTGCTGTAACTGGGATATGATGATATGGAATGCCAAATGATTCTACATAGTCCTTCATGTCCAGATGGTTGCTGACCACAAGCGCAATATCTGCATCCAGGTCGCCTGCCTGCCATTGCCACAACAATTCAACCAGACAGTGATCTTCTTTTGATACAAAGATAGCCAGTTTCTTCTTGCGACTGACCGCAGATAACGTCCATTCCATCTGGAAACGCCTTGCTACTTCTTCAAAATCAGCTTCCAGTTTCGGCAAATTGACCAACAATTGCGGAAGATCAAACTCAATTCGCATAAAGAACATGCCGCCAGCAGGGTCCATTGTGTACTGGTCCGACTGAACAATGTTTGCACCATGCTGGTGCAGGAAATGAGATACGGCAGCTACAATTCCTGGACCATCCGGACAGGAAATAAGCATGCGCGCACGATCGGCGCGGTTTTTAGAATCAGGGCGTACTTGTTTAGCGTGGATCTCCATGGGGTTATTCTTCCTCCTTCAATTAAGCCATGACCTGCGGGATTAACCCGCAAGCCATGCAATCAAGCGATGATTCAGTTGTTCTTCATTCAAATGCGGGAATAGTGCAGCTTCAGTCACCATGTCATAGAGGCGTTCCAGCGGTTCGCGCGGATCTGCCTTTTTGGCTTTGGCATCATTTTTGAGCAACGTCCACACATCCAGAATATACGAACGAGACTCAATCTCTTTACCTTTGAAAAAGTGTTGCAACTGTTCTACTTCTGTCAGGAAATCCTGGCCGAATCGACCGGCAACATCCCCACGAAGCAGCGCAATCTCCACCTCATACATTGGACGCTGTGTCTTGGCCTCTTTACCAATCCAAGGTGTCTCCAGAATAAATGGACGTCCTTGAAGCTTCTCATGGTTGACGATGCGGTTAATCGCTTCAAACCCGATCCAGCCAGAGCCAATTGGTGTATGACGGTCCTTATGCGCACCCACAGCATTCTTACTATCATTAATATGCATTACGGCAATGCGGTCAAGTCCTACCGTACGATCGAATTGTTCCAGTACACCGTCAAAATCATTAACGATATCATATCCGGCATCATGAATGTGACATGTATCCATACACACAGTCAGGCGCTCGTTATATGTTACTTTCTCGATAATCTGAGCGATCTCTTCGAAACTGCGACCCATCTCCGTACCTTTGCCAGCCATGGTCTCCAGAGCGATGTTCACATCCGTGTCTTTCACACCCTCCAGCACTTCATTCAATCCTTCTGCGATCCGTCCGATCCCATAGTGGGCATCTTTGTCTGTAAATGCGCCGGGATGTAATACGATGTTTTTCACACCAATAGCATGTGTCCGACGAATCTCTTCCTGAAGGAAATCTACAGCCAGTCTAAACGTATTATCTTTGTATGAGCCAAGATTAACAATGTACGGTGCATGGACAACGATATCTTCCATTCCACCCTCTTGCATGGCAACCTTGCCTTCTTCAATATACATGGACTCAATTGGCTTGCGACGTGTATTTTGTGGTGCACCCGTATATATCATAAACGAACTGGAACCGTACGAGGACGCTTCCTTCGTTGCACTCAATAATCCCTTGTCCGAAAAGGACACGTGGGAGCCGATTTTCAGCATTATTGATCCCCCTTATTCTGAATTATCCCTTATTCTAACGCGATTATCGAAATAAATCTAGAAATGCGCTATAATTCGGGATAGAGGCTATTTTTTACAGCTAATATGTGGAACATGGGTAGGCGGAATCCGTCTTTCCGTGAAAATCAATGAACCGAGGTGACTCCGCAATGATTTTCGACTCCTACGCGATAATACTAAACAGCTATTCCCCCAGCAATTGGTTTATGAATACGATCGCATTCTGGACTTTTTTATTGCTAGGCAGCATGTGTATCGGTGGATTTTTCATGATGCGCAAGTTTTTGAAAGTGCTACCAAAAGCAGACGGAAAGTCCAAACTGGATTGGCAGAATTATTGGGTTGAAGCCAGCCGTCACTTATGGACAGATGAAGCCAAAGCTTTTTTGGATCAACTTGTGGAGCCTGTGCCTGGGCCATTTCGTGACATCGCCAAACATTCCATTGCTGCAGAGATCGGTAAGATTGCAGTTGAAGACAATGCCACGGAAGTATCGAGAGATCATTGCATCAAAGGATACATTATTGCCACACCAAAGCGGGATAATAAGTTTTTGGTAAAATTTTTGGAGAAAAACAAAATCGATTATTCTCCTTATCAACATTTGATTAAATAAAATAAAAGATGAGTTAAGTGGCATATAGATTTGGTTAATTAGATACAGATATGCTCCGTCAGGTAAGTTATTCCCAACAGGCAGTGCTTACCGTACGGGGCTGTTTGTCGATCCAACGGTATATCTCAGCGCAGTGAAAATACAGAGAGGATGTTTGATATGAAAATCGCCATTTGTGGAGGTACCGGATTTGTGGGAGGAGCACTTGTAGATTACTGGCTGCAAGCCGGGCACCATGTGAAAGTTATTACACGAAAACTGCCTGACTTGCATACTCCAAGTAAAAATCTTACATATATATCGTGGGAACAAGTCGAAGAACAACCTCACTTGCTTGAAGGTATGGACGCTCTCGTTAACCTTGCCGGAGAAACGCTGAATCAACGTTGGACAACCAAGGCGAAGCTGGAGATTGTTGAATCCAGAGTCACGACCGTAGCGCGGGTAGCCCGATTGGTAGAATCCCTGGAACAAAAGCCGGAAGTGGTCGTTCAGGCTTCTGCCATGGCCATCTATGGAACCTCTCCTAACGAAACCTTTGACGAAAGCAGTCCCCAAAAATCAATGAATTTCCCGTCCCGAGTCTCGGAACAATGGGAAGTTGCTGCAGATGCAATCAAAAATGTAAGACTCGTTAAAATCCGGGTAAGTCTTGTTCTTGGACATAAAAGAGGTGCGTTTCCATTGATGAAACTTCCTTATATGCTGGGTGTTGGTGGCAAGATCGGCAGTGGCAAGCAATGGACTAGCTGGATTCACATTATGGATATCGTAAGACTCATTGATTTTAGTATTCAAAATAAACAAGTGTCAGGTCCGGTCAATGCTTCCTCACCAAATCCCGTTACCAATGATGAATTCGGTCGTACGGTCGGTAAAGTGTATCATCGCCCTCACTGGTTCCCCGTACCCAGCTTCTTAATTAAAACCTTAGTTGGTGAACTATCCGTTGTCGTGCTTCAAGGGCAGAGAGTCATTCCGCAAAAAGCTCTCGACCACGGATTCCAGTTCACCTTCCCAACCTTAACCCAGGCACTGGAAGATCTGAAACACCGCGGCTTATCTGACTGATTGAACTATGTCTTATCCAACCGACCGATAAGTGTAGACTGATTCCGCAAGTGTAAATGTGTCTCCATCCGCCAATGGATACTCCTTATACGGAGCAAGAATATTGCCCTGAAGAATGGTTCCATTGACGGAACCCAGATCCTTAATCACATAGCCCGATTTGTTCCGGCTCAATTCCACATGAGCACGGGACACGCCGGTCGCTGTGTCCACCCACTGAACCATGTCTGCTGATCTTCCGATGACAAAAGATGCTCCTTGCACATCCATCCGTTCATTTTGGTCACTGCTTCCAGATCTTCGTTCAAGATAATAAGACGCCATCACCGGGCCCGCCCCTGTAAAATTACCTCCACTCAGATTCTGCAAATTTACGGTTGCCTCCGCAACTGCATCCTGTCGAATTAGCTCTGAAGTTGAAGCTACCGTTTCCACATGGCGCTGAACGAGCGGTGGTTCGGAGTGTTCAGGTGTCATGTGCAGACTTTGATAACGGGAATGCTCGCTACCACCTTCTGAGGCGGATACAATCGTTTGGTTTATGCGTTCCTCTTTCCTATCAGCTGTATTCCAGCGCCAACTTTCCTGAAATTGTTCCTCTTCATCTTCCGTTTGCTTACCTTTGTTCTTACCTAAATTGAATGAAAAAGACCGCTTATTCTCTGAGTCATTATGAGGGCTTGCCTTGCGCTTCCACGTCCATCCTGCTACACCAAACAAGCCAAGGCTTAGTACCATGCACAGGATCATCTGCGTCTGTCCTGGTTGCTCCATGTATATAAATCTCCATACCAATGCCATGGCAACCATGCAGCCCAGTATGATATAGGTTACTTTGGAAGATCCGGGCTTCTCCTCCACTTCCATATCAACACGATCTAACGAATCGTACGGGTTACTTCCTCTCTTATCCATGCTGTTTGAGCTCTCTAATGAAGATTGCTCAGGTGAGCGCCTGCCTGGAAAGCTTCGAGATCTCAGCGGAATGTCTTCAACCTCAGATTCACTCTTATTGTGCGGCTGACGGAAATTTAGTTGCGGCCCCACAGGAGCATTTTGAACGGGAGCACCGGATTGATATGGCCGAGAAGTACCTGTGGCTAGCCTGCTATCTCGCTCAGAAATCGACGAATGAAGATCACCTCTTGAATCATTGGGTGTTTCCGAAGTTCTGGACGAGAGAAATGCTGCGCCTCCTCCATTCTCTTGCTCGTCAGCGTATAATTCCAGCAGAAGCTCTCGCAACTGTCTGATATCCCAGCGTTCGTTGTCACATAACTGCAGAACACGCTGAATACCTTCTCCCTGCAGTTCCTGTACATGTGCCATCAGCCTGATCACCAGCTCACGGAATTGCTGAGGCATTGGATCAACCTCAACTGTATCCATGATTGGTACATATACCATCCCAAGCTCACCCTGTTCGAATGAACCGTTGATGAACAAGTACTCTTCCTGGATCATTAATTTACGGGGCTCCAACATATACTGTCGGCATTCCGTGAAGGCATCAGCTAGTTGGAACAACAAACCATACAGAACACGCAACTTGATTTTGCTTGACTTTAACATCTGAGATAACATCTTGTACCCTGATATGTCGTACTGCAAAGTTACATTTCGATCGACTTCCCGAATATGAACAGGAAGAAGTCGCGGAATCTGATTGGAGGACAACATCCCCATCTGTACCCGGCTTAATTCCTCCATTCGTAACCCTTCTGCTTTTTCCAAAACCATGAACGCTCCGCCGTTACGAATAAAATCTCTCGTTAATCCATACATGCCAATCCTCTCTTTCCATTGTTATTCTCAAATTTTTCTACTTCTTCACTTAAGGGAAAAGTCCCGGGATAAAGACCGTGATAAATCCAGGTAACACCGCCAGCATAAACGGAAACTTCAATGTCTTCTCTGTGTTAAACAGCTTGAGGGAACCAAGCATGAAGAATCCGGCAAGATTGCCTGCCATGCCTCGAATCCGTTTCGCTGAGTCCTTGCGGAATAGAAGTATCACTAAACCAATGGCGCCCGCGTACAAAACGGAGTAAATAATGACATGAATGCCAAAAGCAAGTCCCGTCCATGCGCCAATCCCACCAAACAATTTCACATCTCCTGCCCCTACGGCTCCAATCGCATACATCAGAAACAAAATGCCAAAACCTGCTGCAAATCCAGCGGCTGAGAACAAGAAACCATCCCAACCTCCCCATATGATGTGGGCCAATACGCCTGCAACAGTCACGGGTAAAGTCAATCGATTTGGAATTTTCATGGAACGAATATCTGTAATAAAAGCTGCAATGACGTATATGCCACAGGCAATGTAAAACCACTCCACCTCCATCATCTCCTCATTTATTTTCTGGAGGCCACGTTAAACGTAGTCTCCGTCTTGGCACCGTCCCCTGTCTCGACAACAAAACTCCAAGTCCCTTCTGTTGTCCGAGTACCAACAAACCAGTTCCATTCAATAATTCCATTCTCATCTGCGGTAGCCCAGCCGATGTGCTTCGCAGAACTTTCACCTGACTTGTAAAATATCGTTAAGTTGGCTGTCGCTCCTGGTTCTACCTTCACCTTGATCGTTGCATTGTTGCCTATGTATGCCGGGTCAGGCTTCGACAGTACCGTTGCTGAACCCGCAGTATCCCCGTCTCCTGCGCTGCCATCTGATCCTTCTCCGGTATCTCCAATCCATACCCGTTCTGCCGCAGCAGCCTGAATCCGAAGTGGTTTACTGAGAAAGGGGACTTTTATAGGCAATTCATAACTCAGTTCAAGTCGGAAATATGGATTTGTTTTGTTTTTGAGATCTGGTATCGAAATACCATTCACATGAACACGTTCCATATTAAGCAGCGTTGGCTCGATAAAAGGTTGAAGCAGCGGTTTTACCGTGGGATCAAGTACGGTTTCCAAGACGGATGTTTTGATCTCCTGTAGTGGCTGTTCACCACTGGCCGCCGCTGAACGTACCCAATCACTTAAAGGCTCGGGTAGAGAAGAAGCATAACCTTCTGCCCATTCCGTCAGTGATAACTCCGGTATCTTCCAGCCCCCTCCTGAACCTTCTCCGCCAGCAGAATCAGAAGGTGTGAATGCAAGGGAAACGGGATATATTTTCGTTGATAATTGCTTTACTGCTTCCCCTGCCGTGCTCTGTAGCGCTGTGGAGATTAGAGTCATTTGCACTATGAAGATGAGAAACATGATAAAGAATAGAAAGACAGGTAACACCAGTGAAGCTTCCAGAACCATGCTACCCTGTTCCTTTTTTGGAGAACATATCTGCTTTTTGAGAGACTTCAAACGCTGCAATCTGATTATTCGTGTTAAACGAATCTGCTTTTGTGCGCTTTCTTTTTCATAATGTTGCTGCTTATCCATAATCCCTCCACCGAAACGATCCTAATTATTCAATAGGAATAATCCGCCTTCCGCTCAATGAAAAATCGCCCATCTTCAACCTGATCCTCACTACCCATAACTGCACCTATGCTTCTAACCACCCCTGGTAAAAACCACAGTTTGATGCTACTACGCATGTTACCCGAAGCATACGTCTGTTTCTCATCTGGATTCACACCCGTATTCAATCGAATTAGCGCCAGCATTCTGGACATTTTGCGTTCATTGTTGCTATGCATCAATAGGAACAATCGGAGATGGTCCCTGTACGTCAGTTTGACTTTGATATACTTGGATAATTCCACACTGCCCTCTTTTGCTAGTTTCACCATATCCGCGATGGCGTTTGTAATCCCGTATAAGATGGCCGCCGATAATACCAGAAGTGGGTTCCCAAGCTTGCTGTGCTCAATTAACCCTTCTGCCGTCCGAATAGCCAGCCGCATCCCAAAAATCTCCGCATATGCCGCAGCGATATTACCCGAAGGATTATGAAACCCATAAACGATATACTCCAGTTCCTGATTCTCCAGTTTGAAAACATCACCAGCATCTCCACCACCTTCAGTCCAGGTAAATAACTGACCAAAATCCATGGAGTTAAAATAGGCTAAAGCATATTCATTCTGAAATAATTCGTCGCCAAGACTGTCCAGCAGACCGGACATCCCGCCAAACAAACTGTCCATTCCCTTCATGGCATCGCCACCAGAGTCATAGGGATCTCCAGCAATCTCTACCTTTTTGCCTTCCTCACGACTAGCCTCGTTAAAAGAAATATTAGCGTTGTAATATTCCTCCAACTGTTTGAAAGCGTCCATGGAACCCGAACTTCCATTCTGAATCTGCGACAAGATTCGTTTGACATCCTTCAATTTCCCTTTGGATTCTTTGTCATTCGCTTTGCGCTGGGCATCCGACCCACGACCACTCTCCAGCTGCTGCTTACTTTGCAGGATGAGATTGGCAGGACCGCTACGTACATAGGTATCCATATATCGTTCCGTAACCTGACTTGCCTGTCTGACCGCCGGTTTAATCGGAACACCGCTCATGGCCGTGACACTGCGAAGCTGTGTATTCAATTCCATGTTGTCTCTTCTGACGTTAGAGAAGTCCGAATTTTGGGAAACAACCCGTGCCTTCAATTGATCAAATAGGCTATCTGCCCTCACAAGCTCCGAAGCAAGAGAACGTGTGCTTTTAGCTTCACTGCCTGATCCAGTAGATGCAGGACTCGTTCCAGGCAAACTCGAGTTGCCCACGTTGTCATAGCTCGCATTCTGCGAACGGTTCTCCCCCTCCGCGATCACACGTTTCATTTCCTCATTAACTTTGCGCGCTTCTTCGATTTTGGACTGTGCTTCCTCCAGCTTTGTTTGATGGGCCTGTAACGCGGGCTGTATGATCATGCTGATGCCTGTCACCACATTACCAACACCAGTCCGATAACGCGTCAGTTCCAATATGTATTGTTGCTCTCTGAACGGCAGTCCCTCATCCGCCTGTTTCTTGTTCAGATAATCTGCATAACGTGCTGCTGCCTCGGCAGCTGTCTCAGGTGTTTCTTCCAACATTTCTTCATAGATGGCTTGTGAAGGCGGGTCCATGATCAACTTCGGAAGATTCTTCAGTTTCTCCGCGGATTCCGTCTGATTGGCAATGGCTTCATCCAGTAATTCTTCACGTTTGTCATATAACTTCTGTAATTTTTTCAGCAAGTCTACCGTATGCGCGGCTTCCTTCATCTCATCCGATATCGGTTTGAACCGATTGATCACTTCAAGGGTAAAATCAACCGGAGCCCGATACTTCATATCCTCCTGAATCTGGCGATTAAATATATCGTATCTGCCCAGTTCACGCTCCATGCTCAGCGAAGTTGTATCCCACTGGATATCCAGAATGGGGAATCCATCTTTTACAGCTGAAGGCTTCACGCTATCATTTAACACTTTAGCCATAATGGCATCCCCACTGCTGTCGCCATACCCGAATAAACCATACTCCCGGAGTGATGTGTCATAGGCTGACATGACGGATCTCATCGCAGCATGTGTCATGCGTTCGGTCTGCACCTTGAATGCCGCTATACGAGCGTAATCAATAAATATAGCGACAAACATATAAACTCCGGCCAATATTAATATTAAAAAAAGGGTTACGGCTCCCAATTCACCGTCTTTTTTTCTAAACAGCTCCGCCCTCCTCCTTTTCTCACTTTTTGCTTTTGCCAAAATGCTGCACAACCTGTCCGGCTTCCGCTGCAGTACTCGCGGCTTCACCGCCTTTGCCTTTAAACTTGGCTGCGTAATAACGGACCAAATCGACCGTTCGAATGAATTCAACCGGTTCAACAACTGCGGACGATCCTTGAGTGAGGACACGGTTACCTGAATCGAACAAAAAAGAAGGAAGAGGCAAAGAAATTACTTGTTCCAGCTTGGTTGTTACTTTCCGCTGAATCAGAGAATTCTGATACTCAATCGTTCCTTTCATAGCTGAGGGCATATGTTGCACCGCTTGTGCTAATTTCTGTTCCGAGAGATTTCCGCCTCCACCAGCAGGTATAGAAACGCTAACCTGATTCTCCGCTCCCGCCCAGCCAAACAGCGCGCCAAGCATACGATCATCCGTCAGTCTCCAGTACAGATTGTCATGTTCTCCAGCGACAAATTCACCCGTCATCGCCTGCTTGTGGCTGTTGTCCCAGCTATAGGCCGCACGTTCGGAAGCTGCATAGGCGTGTTGATTCAAGAATGTCTTTTGATACATGTACACGGTGAAGAAGAGTAATAACACAAGAATAAACAGCACAACAGGGAAGATCAGGGAAGCTTCAACGGTGAAGCTCCCTTCTTCCTTCTTCAGCCTGTTAACCCGGGAAAAATTCATTACTTTTTGTATCCACTTTTTTAAGAAGGTCTCCTACTAATTTTTCAATTTCCTTCCTGAATAACAACGCAATAATGATAATAACCCCGATAATCAGAATCATTTCCAACGTGCCAAGTCCGTCCTCTTCCTTCCAAAATGCGTTTACCTTGTTCTTCAATACTTCCATCATCCCAATTCCTCCTACATATTCATCATCATAAAAGCAGGTGCCCCGATCATGACCACAATCGTAAAAAAGATCAGTACCATCGGAAACACCAGTTTGGAAGAAGCCTGTTCTCCCTTCGCCCGACTGACAGCCTTGCGTTTCTCCCACAACACATGTGACAGATCCCGCAGCGCCAATACAAAGTCACCTCCCCCACGCCGGAAATTCAGCAGTACCGTTGTCGTAAAAATCGTCACTTCTTGTACACCGCAGCGGCGACTGAACTGTTCAAATGATTGTTGAAACGAGTAACCATTATTCCAGTCTCCCACCGTCTTTCTGAGTTCGTTGTAAAGCGGATGTTTCCGTTCCCCCTGGCTTGTCACACAGTGAACGATGGCACGTTGCACGGTCTCCCCTGCGCCAACCAGCAGTACAATTCGGTTCAGCAGCTCAGGCAGTTCCATAAGAATATCCTGGTCTCTTCGCTGCACCTTTGTATTGAGGTCTTTGTAGAGCGCAAAAGGCAACGCTGCACCGAGCGCGAGCCCACCCACCATACCTCCGATGCCCATATCTCCAACGAGTGATAACAGGCAGCCCACCAGCAGCATGAGCCATGTATAGGTCAACATTTCAGCGCAATACAGCATCGTTTTCTCTCCACTGTGCTGTATGCCGTACATTTTCTGAATGGCATGTTGCATTCGAAACATGAGCACTGGCAATCGGCGTCCAATCTCGAACTTGTCCAATATAAACAGGAAGGGGCCATGTAATTTTTTCAGTCGTAATCCTTCCATATCCAGCTTGCGCAGATGCCGGTAGGTCTGTCCCCGGGTTCGATCCAGCACCAGCCATCCCGCTCCAAGCATCCCTGCGACTATAACGGGAAGCAGCATCGTTTCAGCTCCTTACACTTTGATATCCATAATGCGAGTAACCCACAGATAACAGCAGGCGAGTACTGCCAAGGCACCACTAGAGATGAGGTACCCCATCCCACTATATAACGGCTCCATAAAGTCCTTGGCGGTCAGATTGAGGAATATCAGAAAAATAAATGGAGCGGCAAACATCACTTTTGATTCGAACTTTTTCTGCGATACCGCGACCATAATATCCTGCTGAATGTCCAGCTTCTCACCAATCACCGCAGAGGTACGACGCACAACCTCAACCAGATCCCCGCCAGTTCGTTTGCACGTAATGAACACATCTGCAAAATTCGTAATATCTTCAATCTGCGCCCGATCTGCAAAATCCTGTAGCGCCTCTTCAATCGGTTGCCCATACTCCATCCGTGTCCGCAATATCGTGAACTCACGAATCAGATCGGTATCCGCTTCCGGGTTCAACATCCGCAGATCCTCCACGGATTCCTTGAATCCATTTTCCACCGATTTTCCTGCGGCCAGTGCCGAAGATAATGCATATAACGCTTGCTTAAAATGTAAACTGAGTGTCATTCTTTTTCGTTCCAACAGCACTTTAGTCCAATGTTTTGGTACCCATATGCAACCCGCAGCCAGGATCGCTCCAGCCAACCAGTGATGGTAGAACAGAATTCCGATGCCAAAAAACAGCAGACCACTAATCAGCATACAGACCATTCGTTGTCTCCGGGAAAGCGCATATACGGTGTAATCCGTCAACATCTGTCTGGCTTCACCCAACAGTAATCACCTTCCAATGGCTTTAATTCACGTTGTTATCTGATTAATCTATTCCAACACTATACTGTTCTATGTATTCATCCAGCCATTTCCCGAGCCCAGCCATCTGAATTTTATCCACCTGATTCAACTTTCCAACCTGTACTAACCCGCCAATAATTTTGCCTTCACGCTCTTCTTGTTCCTGGAAACGAAACAGTGGATTCAGCATAACCTCACCGTCCTGCATGCCAATCACTTCACTAATCTCTGTCACCCGCCGTGAACGATCTCGTAGCCGGGACAGATGTACAAAAATATCGATTGCTGAACTAATCTGCTGCCTTACAACCGCAATAGGAAGATCCGCACCGCTAAGCACCATCGTTTCGAGTCTGCTGATCATGTCGGAAATCGTGTTCGCATGCCCTGTAGACAATGATCCATCGTGGCCAGTGTTCATGGCCTGTAACATATCCAGCGCTTCTGCGCCCCTGACTTCCCCAATCACAATCCGGTTTGGACGCATCCGTAAGGAAGACTTGATCAGATCCCGAATAGATATCTGTCCCTTGCCTTCGGTGTTTGCATTCCGCGTTTCCAGTGATACCAGATTTGGTACCGTAACTATCTGTAGCTCAGCTGAATCCTCAATGGTAATAATCCGTTCATCGGCAGGGATAAACTGGGATAATGCATTCAGAAAGGTCGTTTTTCCCGATCCGGTCCCGCCTCCAATGAAGATGTTGTATTTGCTCCGTACCAACTGCTGCAATAATTCTGCCGCTTCTTCATGCAGGGCTCCCTTTTCAATCAGATCGGACATCTTCATCGGTTCACTGGGAAATTTACGAATCGTCATCGTGGGGCCTTTCAAGGCAATAGGCGGCAACACGATATTGACCCGCGAACCATCCTTTAAACGGGCATCTACGATTGGAGAAGACTCATTCACAATCCGGTTTACCCCAGACACAATCATCTGGATAATATCCTCGAGCCGTTCCCTGGACTCAAATTCAAGGGTGATCTGGCTGACTTCACCTTCCTGCTCCACAAAAATCTCCTTGTGACTATTGATCATAATTTCCGTAATATCGGGATGATCCACGAGTGGTTGCAAAATATCCAATCCACGAAAGGAGTCAAACAATCGCTGTACCAGCGTGTGACGCTCTCCTGAGGTCAGATCATCCAGCTTCGGGTCGGTGAGAACTTTGCGTTCTATTCCCTGCCACAGTTCATCATCTCCTGCGGAAGAGGTTAGATCGAGGCCAGCCCTGACTTCCCTGCGCATCATCTGAAACTGTTCTTCACGATCCAGTATTCTATTGGATGAATCCGTCATAACGCCCACCGATCCTGCTTCTGAAGCTTCTGAATTCGTCCCGTCTGCTTCAATTCTTCTTCGCCATCTTGTACCAGCATGGCACATAATCTCTTCACTTCACGTTGGAAGATCGGAGAACTAAGCATGACTTCCTCCTGACTGAGTTGCTTCCAAGAAGGGATATAGGGCAACACTGCATCCAGATGCAGATCAGGGCGTGGAAGTACATTGACGACATTGTCCCGATATTTGTTAACCACAAAGCGTGAACGATCCAACATACTTTCGTACAAATCTGGCTTCGTACGCTCAGCATGCTGTAACCATTGTCCCCATCGATGCATGGCAGATATATCATCCTCAACCAACCAGACAAATGCATCTGCTGCATCCAGCACCCCTTCACTGCGCCCATCCCAACCGGAATCCCCATCCAGAATCAGCACGTCATACTGTCCACAATCCGTTAAATAACGAAGCAGATTCGACGTATCCTCACGAGTCATTTGCAACAGTTCTTTCCGATTCGATAATGGCCAGAACACATCGGATTTCAGCGCTTCATGCCGGACCACATATCCGTCTACGCCCTTCGATTGTACCTGTAATTGCTTGCCGGATTCTTTTCTGCCCACCTTCAGATCGTATAACAGGCGGGACAATCCCGTCTCCGCATCCGGGTGACGCTGCCCACTTCTAGTTAGTCCCTTTTCCAGAAACGGGAGCGTACTGTCCAGCGTCTCCAGATTCAGATAGAGAACAGCATAACCTGCAAGTCCCAATTGCTTCGCCATATGCAGGGCCACTGCCGTTTTGCCACTTCCACCCGAAGCGGATACTACACCGATGGAGAGAGTCTCTTGCCCTGGATGGTGAACCTTCTTACGGCGTGGCTGCCGGCAAGCATGCATCACAGCATCCAGCAAAGCAGGCAAGGGTTGATATTTCATCAGCCGCTTGGCCTCATCCACCTCTTCCATCCCTTCACTAAGCATTAGCCAAGGTACACCTGATACTTCTCCCCCGTTATTCAGCCAGTCATTCAGAAACTCCGGTTCCGCAATAACCAGATCCGGTAATTCTCTACCTTCTTGCTCTTTCATGTGATCCCTGAACGAATCCTCTTGGGAGAATGCCGTGAAACGCACATGAAGACCAGCCGAATTTCCCTGTACATAATCAAGCCAGGCGCTAATGTAATCCCTATCCTTTGAAACCAGAACAACCTTCAGTACAATCAATTTCTCCTTCCCTCCCTGTCAAAAAGCACAAAAAAGCACCGTCCAATAACCGCATGAATATGCAGTATATGGACGGTGCTTCCGTCACGTGCTATGAATGTATGGATAATATAGCATACAATTTCTGGGGGAGCAAGGGATTTATTCTAACCCTTTTTCCTTAAGAGTTGTACGGTGAATCGAACTCAATAATGTTACGGTCCGGATCAAGCACAAAAATCTGCGCGAATCCAGCTACACTGTCAGGTCTCGCTTCATACTCAATTCCCTGCTGCTCCAGCCAGGCTATAGTCCCTGAATAACTGGTGACCCAGATCGCAAAGTGACCGTCTGTAGTATCAATCCCAGCCTCACGTAACGTGTGACCCTCCGGGTGCTGAAGCAGATGAAGCTGCTGGCTGCCGATAGCGTACCATGTACCCGTGGAGCGGAAGGCTGGACGTTCAATCTCCTGCATGCCTAATAACCCCGAGTAGAACTTCTTCGCGATTTCCAGATCACGTACAGCCAGACTAACATGGTGGATGTGTGCATATTCAATCATCTTTTATATCCCCCTCTTTACTTCAATATGACTATACTATAACACCTTGAACCCTGACCATAATCTCCGCTAAACAGAAAAACACCCCTGATTCTAATCCGGTAAACCTCTCGGCTCACACAGATCTAGTTCAGAGGTGCCCTGCAAACGGCATACATTGATGCTTGCTTACCGCATTAAATCATCTTCAGCACATTTGGCATAACCAAATTATTTAGCGCTATCCAATGCTTCTTGTGGAATCTTGATCTCTTCCACTTGATCGTGGTTAGAAAATGTACTGTTCATCTTCATGTCCATCGTCATTTTCTGTCCATTCTGTTCCATCTCCATGACCATGGTTACGTCTGTACTTGCAGGCAGGTAGGTTTCTTTGTTGATCATGTATTTCATCTTCATGCTGGTGATATTCATCTGATCAAGCATGGCTTGCATCTGGGCATCCGATCCGTTTTGCTCCATCACGGCTTTGGCCAGTTCCTTCACGTTATCACCGGATACGTCAGCGTTAATCACATAATTGTCGCCTTCTTCGGTCACTTCAGTATCTTCTTCGATCTTTTTGAATTGCTCCAACTCACCTTCGGGATTCATGCTTGCTTTCATCTGCTCAATCAGTTCCTTGGTTTGAGCTTCAGGAATCGCAACCCATTGATCCCCAACTTGAGAGTAGATTTTATCCGATGTGATATACTGCTTCACGTTCTGAGCTTCCTGTCCCGACATTTCCATTTTCATCTCTTGGTAGATCATCATTGGATCTTTGATGATATCCATTTTGAGCGATGTTTTAACCTGTTGATCCTGTGACTGTTCACCAGCATCCAGTTTCAGATTCTGATCAATGTTTGCTTCAGTTGTGAAGCTTTTCATTTCTTTGGTTGCTGCATTCGTTTTGGTAATCAACTCATCCAGGGTAGGGATCTTTGTTTCCTGCTCCGCAGGTGTATTACCCTCGTTAGATGTTTCATTGTTGGTCGCTGGCGGCGTTGCCGTGTTGTCTGTGTCGTTTCCGCATGCTGCCAAGCTTACTGCTAATAATGCCCCGATAATTAATGTAGTCCACTTCTTCAAGTTGTTTTCCTCCCAAAATAGATATGATCTGTAGTCATTACCCAATTATTTCCGCTATTAATCATCAAATTTGGATACAATGTGTCGCACGAGACTTTTTCACAGAAATCGATCTTTAATCTCAGGTGTAGGCAACATGCAAGCTTCATCCTTGCCAAACCAGCGATAACGGTTGCGAGCAACCCAGTTATAGACTACATTACGAATAAATTTCGGTATGATGATGAACACATATAACAACGGATAAGGAAATTTTAGACCTTTGGCCAATCGCAGTGCGGCGGTTGAACGTGTATAGTATTTTCCATTTTCAATCAGCACAAAGGTGTCCATACTATCTGTCGACAAATTGCCTTTCTTCAGCAATTCCTTGGCTACATCCGATTGAAGCGATGCAAAATGATATTTTCCTTCCGGATCACGCTTGATAATCCATTTGGTTAAGCCCTGGCAGAAGTGACAGACGCCATCCACCAGTACGATGGGATGTCCCTGATGCACATCTGTTTGATTTGCTGTCATATTGGCTGCCTCCTATTGTTGCGGTTAGAGTAACTTACCCAATCTGGGCCTTCTTGTTCACTAATTCTAAATTTATTTCTAGAGGTAGTTCAAAAAGACTGAACACCGCTCTTTTTGAACATGCATTAATGGGAAATATAAAGAAAAAGAGCGCAGGCATTGTGCCCACGCTCGTATCTGTCCGACAATTACTCCGTAACTGCCTTTTCCATCCATTGGTCATCGATCATCTGTTGATGCAGGTCACTTGCCCACTGGTCCATACATTTGCAAATGAAATCTTTGCGACATACTGGACAAGGCGTTTTCTGCAGACGGCTGATATTGGTCATCTTCCATTCCGGGGAACGGGTGTAGAATACACGGCATTTTGTACCGTCTACCAAATTCATTTTGAATTCATACAATCCGTCTTCCTTGTTACCATAAGCTAATTCTAAATCTGCAATACGCGGTCTATAAGACATGGATATCACCTGTTTAATTCAAATTTGGTTCATGCAATGACACTACTCAGTACTAAGTTATATTAAAGAAAATTCAGATCAATGTCAACTCGCGCATGTCTACCCGCCAAACAGAATATCCAGAATCGTCCCTACCTGTCCCTGTTTTTTCCCTTTCAAGACATCCGGATCAAATACTTCAACATACCCGCAGGAAGCACAAGCCACGAACAGGTAGTGGTTATGCTGTATATCAAACATCTTGCTCAGGCCTGCTCCTGACATGGAAACTTCCTTAATGTTACAATCCGTACCCCTGCATTTTGTGCACACAAATCGCCGCTCGATCATCTCTTCAATACTCATCTTCGTTCCCCCTTTATGGAATGTGTAGCATGAAGTGAGAGTGCAATTATGTAAAATAGTACGCGATCTGGCATCTAATCTCCTGCATCATGTCCTTATATGATAATCAACACAAAACCCTGCCGATTGCCAGCAGGGCTTTGTAGTCGAACATCAGGTATCTGGGATACCCTGCTCTATATGTTCCCTTTACTTACCAGGAGTCAAATCTTAAACTACGTTTAATACAACATCAATGTTGCCGCGTGTTGCTTTGGAATATGGACAGAAATCATGCGCCTTGCGGGCCAGTTCCTCTGCTTGACTGTGATCTACACCAGGCATGCTAACGTCCAGACGAACAGACAGCTGGAAACCGTCATCCGCAGGGTCTTTACCAATGGATACGTTACTTGTAACGACCACATCCTCCAATTTCACACCTGCTTTGCGTGCTACATTGGCAAGGGCACTTTCATAACATGCTCCATATCCAGCGGCAAAAAGCTGCTCAGGGTTAGTACCTTCACCACCGGAGCCACCAAGCTCTTTTGGCATTTTTAGATCATGCTTGAGCACGCCATCCGAAGAAGTCACCGAACCTGTACGTCCACCTTTAACTGTCGCTACTGCTGTATATAAAGCTTCCATTCAGAATCTCTCCCTTATCCATATAGTTTTTTTACTGCCTTCCTTTCAATTTAAACTTCTGGCTCATTTTGAAACGCAATTTTGTATCTTTATCAGCTTTTACAACTTTATTATTTTCATGCATTTCAATGCCATGGCTGTATTTTCCCTAAGGTTGGGTAATATACGAAGGGGCATCTTCAAGCTATAACCGAAATTTTGTGCTGATACATAAAAGTTGCACTAGACAAAAATAATTGAAGGAGTACAATGTAACAATAAACATAAAAATTTAGATATATCATGAGTGGTTTGTACCGCATCAATATCTCAAAATCAATAATTCAAAGTCAGGTGATTATCGTATGAGTAAAAAAAATCCGTTCAACGCTCCTTCAAGAGAATCATTATCTACTGCGGGCATGGCCCCTTCCCTTGGAGAAGCACATAGTTCCATGAAAGTTCCGCAGAATGCTGCATGGTGGAAGAAATTCCTCGCCTTTGTAGGCCCAGGATACCTCGTTGCCGTAGGTTACATGGACCCGGGGAACTGGGCAACAGATATCGCAGGCGGCTCGCAGTTCGGGTATACCTTGTTATCCGTTATCCTGTTATCGAACCTGATGGCCGTTGTCCTTCAGTCGCTGGCTGGCAAGCTCGGCATCGTCACTGGACGGGATCTGGCTCAAGCCTGTCGTGAAAGATTCAGCATGCCTGTTGTTATGATGTTATGGATTCTGTGTGAACTCGCCATTGCAGCTACCGATCTGGCTGAGGTCATAGGTTCTGCCATCGCATTAAAGCTGTTATTTAACATCCCCATGTTATACGGCGTTATCATCACCGCAGTTGATGTACTCCTGATTCTTGTTCTGCAAAACAAAGGCTTCCGCGCTTTGGAAACTCTCGTCATTGTGCTGATGGCAACCATCGCCCTCTGTTTCGGGATTGATCTGTTTCTGGCAAAACCGGATATGGGCGGTGTTCTCCATGGTTTTGTACCAAATGTTGAGATTCTGCAAAACCCGGCCATGCTCTATATTGCCATTGGTATTATCGGAGCAACCGTGATGCCGCATAATCTGTACCTGCATTCTTCCATTGTGCAGACCCGTCAGATCGAACAGACACCACAGGGCAAAAAAGAAGCCATTCGGTACTCGACCATGGATTCTACGATTGCGCTGACACTGGCCCTGTTCATCAATGCAGCCATCCTGATTGTATCTGCCGCTGTATTTCACAGTGCTGGTATGACGCAGGTTGCTGAGATCGCTGATGCCTATCATCTGCTGACACCTCTATTAGGTACTACGGTTGCAAGTATCCTGTTCGGTGTGGCGCTGTTAGCATCAGGTCAGAACTCTACCCTTACAGGTACACTCGCTGGGCAGATCGTTATGGAAGGTTTCCTGAACATTCGAATTCCGGCATGGCTACGCAGACTGGTCACACGTCTGATCGCCATCATCCCGGCGGTAATTGTCACAGCGATTGCAGGAGAACATGGCACAGAAGAACTACTCATTTTGAGCCAGGTCGTGCTGTCACTTCAATTGCCCTTTGCTGTAATTCCCCTGGTGATGTTCACAAGTGATAAAAAAAGTATGGGTGCATTCGCCAACAAATTGTGGCTCAAAATCATCTCATGGGTCATTACAGCTATTATCGTTATGCTAAATGTATATCTGATCATTCAGACGATCCGCTTGTTCTAATCTCATTCTAATCGACTAAATACTAAAAAGGCTGACCAACTCCGGTATGCTATACCCAAGTTGATCAGCCTTTATTGTTGCAATCCAATAAACAACCATCTGAATCTAATCCTGATTTGGTATCAGTAACGGCAAGAGTTGATCCAATGAATCAACAGTCCAATCCGCACGTTTGTCATCCGATAGTTCTGGCTGGAATCTTCCGTAACCCTGCATAATTCGAATCGTACGCATGCCCAGCTTCCGAGCAGGTATAATGTCGTTATCGATCCGATCGCCGATCATGACGGCTTCCTCCGGTTCACAACCGGCCTGCTTCAAGGCCACAGCGTATAACTCAGGGTCTGGCTTGGACACTCCTTCTTCAGCCGAACATGCCAGAACATCAACATACTTCCGCAAGCCGTAACTCTCCAGTCTCTCTTCCGTTCCAGGACTCTGATTGGCAATAATGCCAATGCGATAATGCCGTGACAACTGCTGAAGAACGGAATCTGCTGAAGGAAAAGGACGTTCAAGATCTTTTTGAAACTTCAGCTTGTCCTGAATCTGTTTTTGATGTCCCTCGTCTTTAACAAATGTGCGAATTGCCACTCTCATAGGCCATTGCTCATATTTTCGGTAACAGTTCGCGAACAGTTCGCGTACCGTCTCAATCTTCACCGGATACCCCAAAACACAAGCTTCACGGACGAACTGTCCAATAATATCATCAACCGGCTCCCATTCATCCACCAGTGTATCTCCAACATCAAAAAACAACCATTTCAATCCACCTACATCCGGCACGCCAATTCCTCCTTGTAAGCCACAGGTGATTCCTGATCCTAATCGAGTTCAAAAAGTCTGGTTTTCAGTACCAAGAAGATGGAATGAAGCTAGAAATGGAGTAGCGGAGCGTAGGGAAAACTACGTGAGCCACGGACATTTCGGCTGAATTTCATATTCGATGCTGATGATGCCGTTAGGCATCCTTCGTAATCAAAAGCGGACTTTTTGAACAACCTATAGAAACCATAAAAAAGAAGACTCACCATCCTGCATGAGTCTCCTCAAACTTCCGTTTATCGATACATTCAATTATAACAGGCACCTTACACCTGAGCAATCACAAGCTATGGCATTAACCATTGAGGAGAAAGCCAACTTCCCCATTGAGCGAATATACAATCCGGTCTGCGCCCATGCCCCGATAGATGCCCTTAGGATGACTCTGCTCCGTAATGACGCACAGGGATTTCGATGTCCATGAACGGCAGATCTGTAAATAACGACAGGTCAGATTCAGGCTGTTCTCGAAAATAAACACGTTGCCTACGCTGCCCTGCGGCAAAAACCATTTTTGAGCTGCAGCCGTATTCATGCGAATGACATGTTCTACTCCGATTCTACGGAGTCTTCGCTCTTCCCCTGCACTGTTGGTTAGAACGGCAAACGGCATTTTTTTGTACATCAGCAATTTGATAAATTTGCGTCCTGCTTCATTTGGAGCAGTCACTAAGATCATCTCAGTATCCATCATTCGTTCCTCCCTTGGCGTGAAAAGACAACAAAAAAGAAGCGTGGGGGACCAAGGCCTCCCGAACGCTTCTTAAATAACCCATGGCGAAAACACCATGAACCAGCGTACGGCTTGTTGCCTCTCCCTTTAACGCTTACGAGGTTAGCTGACGGATTCGGGCGCGAGAGTCGCCCTATTTCCGGCTGTCACCGGAAAATTCACCCCATGAATGCCCACTGTCCTGGACAGCGCATTCCGTTGGTTCCCCCGTTTCCCATTCATTAATGAATGGAAACTCAGCGATTAAAACATCGTTCGTATATCTTAAGGTAAGATCGAGCGATATTATCGTTTGTTTCGTTTTTCAAGTACAATTTAGTTTAAATTGAAATTACGTTATGAATCATACACCCCCGCCATGACGGTGTAAAGTCCTTACAGATCACCGAATCGGCAGATTTTTGCCAATACTCGTTCATAATAACGCTTACAATAAGGTTATACTCTATCCATCTCTTCAAGGCTATCTAATTCTCACTCTAACGAAAATCCCTTCGTAATTCATTCACGTATTCAGCACAACTTGCCTGTTTTGATTCTTTTAACACCATATTAGTTTTGCAATATTTAATTGCAACCAATATAATAGAAGATATAAGAGTAAATAAATGGAGGCGATTTAGATGACAGTCTACGATTACAAAGTGAATACCCTTCGCGGTCAAGAAGTTGAAATGTCCGACTACCGTGACAAAGTGCTCCTGATTGTGAATACGGCAAGCTCATGCGGCCTTACCCCTCAATTCAAAGGTCTGCAAGAATTGCAAGACAAATTTCAAGATGCTCCATTTGAAGTGCTTGGTTTCCCAAGCAACCAGTTTGCACAGGAAAAAGGATCTTCCGACGATATTGCCGAGTTCTGTCAGATGAATTATGGCGTGAGCTTCCCCATGTTTGAGAAAATTGATGTGAACGGCTCAAGCGCTCACCCTCTTTTCCAACACCTTAGCACAGAGGCTCCTGGCCTGCTCGGCTCCAAAGCAATCAAATGGAATTTCACCAAATTCCTCGTGGATCAGAACGGACAGGTCATTAAACGTTATGCTCCCAAAACAACACCGGACAAGATTGAAGAAGATATCAAGAATTTGCTGCAAAAATAATACACAGGCTACCCGTAGCCGGAAGGTAGAGCAACATTCCTCCGGTAATGGATGGCCTTTTTTCAACCCAGATGTCATACTGTTCGAAAAAGACAAAAAAAGAAGCTTCCCATTAATGGAAAGCTTCTTTTTAATCGTTCATATGATGCGGTCGAGAGGACTCGAACCTCCACGGGCATACGCCCACTACCCCCTCAAGATAGCGTGTCTGCCATTCCACCACGACCGCATGTCGTAAATAATCGGCAACAGAATTGATTATACCGGGTTCAGAACTAAAAGTAAAGTATTTTTTAATACTTCTTTTTCAGCTAGGCATTTTCATCAAAAATCGCATAATCTCGTCATCTTTACCCATGAACTGCATATGATTAGATTTGATCCCCTCTTTTTCGGTAAGAGCCGATCTTGTTGATTCATTTATATATAGTCCTGCCTTATATATAGTCCTCCCTGCACTTCTCCACATAAATAACACAATAAGTTATATAAAATAACACAATATTAAATTCCAGATTTAATCCATTAAATTTCACGGATACTATTGACAAAAATCGGACATTTATGGGATGATAACTATCATATAATTCGGATTTTTAAACATAAAGCAAACAAAAAGGAATATTAATGTCACTTAAAGTGACATTTAACGAACACAGGAGGCGAATGATTGTGAACCGTGGGAATAAGCTGCTCGATTATGTCAAACTGCTTGATTCCTCTATTCAGGTTGGAGGGTTCACCCATTCCTTCGGCATGGATATCCATATCAGGGAGGGTACCATTCGTAATGCTGAAGATCTCGAATCATTTATGCGTTGTCAGTTGCATCCCAGCATCGTTCGTCTTGAAGGTATGGCCATCAAAGGTATCTATACCGCAGCAGATCACAAGGATACATGGCGGATAGCTCTGATCGACAAGCTTGTCCATGTTCAGCGAACCCCTGGAGATCTCAGAGAACAAGCTGCCGCCATGGGTAAACGATTGATCAGACTCGCACGCGCTCTGCACCCCTGGATTGAATTCAGCCAGCTCGAACAGATCTTTGCCAAATATGATTCGGTTGGCTGCCTCTCCACTGTTCACGCCTGGATTAACCACCACCTCGACATCCCGGTCGAGGAGGCGGTCCTTGGTTACCTGCATTCAGCCATGAATGCCTGCATAACCGAAGCCTCCAAAGTCATTCCCCTGAACAACGATACAACCAAGGATCTGATGGTCCGCCTGGCCACAGATCTGGAGAATGAATGGAAGACCGTCAGCGCCTCGGCTGCGGATGGACTGGCACAGCCAACCTCGATGTCCATGAAATCGTTTTTCCCCAGTTTCCATATGCTCGGAGCTGGACTTCATGCCTACAGGGCCTAATCCTCTTCCTCCTCATGCCTGCTCCCCTTCATTCAAACAAACTAAAAAACACGCGGCAACCTCCTTGCCGACGTGTTTTTTGTCATTTTATTTGTTTTATTTACGTATTTACGCCATTTATAATCACAAAATACACTTTTTTCCGTCTTTTTTAATTGTTAGATGACGAATTTACGTATATAATGAAACATACAGCTCGCATTTCTATATATTCTACATGAAGAAAGGGCGGCTGAATACTACATTCTAACCAGGGGTGAACCCTTTTGAACAAGAAAAAACCAGTTACTCCGTTCGGATGGGCCATCAAACGACGGCTAACCGAACTTCAAGTGGACCAGAAGACCTTTTGTGAACAGCATGGCATCCCACCCTATCGTTTATCCAATCTTATTCACGGCACACGCAAAGCAACCCGATTCAGGCACCTGGTCGCTGATATTTTGGATATTCCAGATGAACTGAGATAAGATTTCTGCCAAAGGAGGGTCTCATCCATGAGACATGTTACATCCGATCTGGAGAGGCTGTCGTTCCAGTCCATACGTCACCAGCTCATCATCGTTGATGACAATTGGATTATCCAAAGTTGTAACCGTGCCTGGCAACAGGGACTTGGTCAATGCTCACCAAACCCGGATATACACAGTAGTCATAGACACTACCTGCACCTGACGGAAGCCTGGGCAAAACGAGGCAAGAACGCTAACATGGCACTTGTCGCACAGAATTTGAAAGAACGCGGAATACCCTTTAATCGAAATCATACATATGACATCTGCGTGTATACTGTATACAACGAAAAGAGGTGGTTTCGTGTAGAACTCACCCCTCTATCTTATTCAAATTCAATTCTGGATACCGATCTTGCTTTAATTGCACACATGGATATTACCGAACAGAGAAAGACAGAACACCAATTGAAGAAGGCATTGTCTGAAGTGCGCACATTGCGCGGACTGCTGCCTATTTGCGCCGTCTGCAAACAAATCAAGGACGAAGAGGAACACTGGAACTCCGTTGAGAGTTATCTGGAGAAGCATACCCACGCCGAATTCACCCATGACATCTGTCCGGAATGCATCCGGCGGTTATATCCGAAATACTCGAATATCCTGGACAAGCGCTCCTGAAACCTTTCTCCACTCGCCGACTAACTACAACTATACGGAGAGATGATGTTCAAACTGCGACATATCCAGTTCTTGCGGTGTCCCATGCAGGGTTATGGTTCCTTTGTCCATGATATAGATGTAATCTGCGGCACTTCGTACAAAATCAATACTCTGCTCTACCAGCAGAACCGAGAGGTTCCCCTTTGCCTTGAGCTGCAAAATAACCTGCCGAATGTCCTCCACGATAGAAGGCTGGATGCCTTCTGTCGGCTCATCAAGGAGCAACAACCCCGGACGCGAAGCCAATGCCCGAGCGAACGCCAACTGTTGCTGCTGTCCACCACTCAGATCCCCGCCCTGCCGTCCATACATCGTAGCAAGCACTGGAAACATCGCCAGTACATCCTCCGGGAACGTTTTTACTCCCGGTGCACTTGTCTCCAGACCAAGCAATAAGTTTTCTTTCACCGTAAGCTGCGGGAAAATCTCCCGCCCCTGCGGTACATACCCAATCCCTGCCCTTGCCCGCTTGGCTGTGTCCAAGGTGGATAACTCCTGATTTTGCCACTGAATACTGCCCTTGCGTGTTTTGAGCAGCCCCATTAATGTTTTCATCAACGTTGTTTTCCCCACACCGTTACGGCCCATCAGACACACCACCTGTCCAGGCTGTACATCCAGGTTCACACCACGAAGCACATTGCTTTCCCCGTAGCCGGATTCAATTCGTTGCAGCGACAGCATGGTCATCCCTCCTTTTGCCCAGATACACTTCTGCCACTTTCGGGTCTGCCTGTACCTCCGCCATCGTACCTTCCTTCAGCAGTTTCCCTTCATGCATCACCGTTACCTTGGCTGCGAACTCTCGCACAAACTCCATATCATGCTCCACCACCACAACCGAGCGTTCACGCGCAATCTCTTGCAGAAGTCGCCCGGTCTTGTGTGTTTCTTCATCCGTCATGCCTGCGGCTGGTTCGTCCAGCAACAACACCCGCGGCTCCTGTAGAAGCAACATGCCAATCTCCAGCCACTGCTTCTCCCCATGTGATAACGCTCCTGCACGAGCATCAACGCGGTCTTGCAGACCAATCTGGAGGGTAACATGCTCCATGGCAGCACTCATTTTCCCATATCTCCGAATGCCAATGGCTTGTAAAGGGGAACGGCGAGTCTCCGCCGCCAGCATCAGATTCTCCTGTACCGTCAGACCTGCAAAGATCGATGGCGCCTGGAATTTGCGTCCCACACCTTTGCGAACAATCTGGTGCTCCTTCAGTCGTGTTAATTCCGTGCCATCCCCCATCTTCACCGTGCCGGACATGGGTTTTGTTTTGCCACATATCACATCCAGCATCGTTGTTTTCCCAGCACCATTGGGTCCGATTAGAAAATGCAGATCATGTTCATGCAACTTCAGATTCATGCCTTTGACAGCAACGAACCCACCAAAGGCCACCGTAATATCCACGGCTACCAACACCGCTGATTCCTCAGTAGACTTTAGGTTTTTCCCGAGTGACTTGGACATGCGCACTCTCTCCTCTCCGCTTCAGCAAGCGAACGACATGACGATACACACCTACAATACCGTTTGGCATGAACAAAACTACCGTTACAAAGAGCCCACCAATGACAAACAGCCACCCTTCAGGGTAAGCCTCACTTATGCCTGTTTTGGCTGCATTCAGCACCACCGCTCCGATGACCGCTCCAATAAGCGTACCGCGACCACCCAACGCAACCCACAGGACCATCTCAATGGAGGGTACAATCCCCATCATCGATGGCGAGATAATACCCACCTGAAGAACAAACAACATGCCCGCGATACCTGCAAGCGCACCGGAAAAAGCAAAAGCCAGCGTTTTATATCCTGCCGGATCATATCCGAGGAATCGCACCCGATTCTCTCCATCACGCGCTGCTTCGAGCACCTGGCCGAACCGGCTGTTCACCATCCGACGACAGAGCACATACGCGATCACCAGAACAGCAAGCGTTATATAGTAGAGAGCAATCGTTGTTCCAGCGGAATGAAGTGTAAAACCAAAGATCGAATTATATCCGGTAATGCCATTTGTTCCACCCGTCCATTCCTGTTTACCAACAAAGAGTGTTACCATAATAAGAACCAAAGCTTGAGTCAGGATGGTAAAATAAACACCGGTGATCCGGTTGCGGAACGTAAACCACCCCAGAGCAAAGGCAAGCAATGCCGGAAGGGCTATCCCCAATAACAGCGCCACCGGGAAAGAGCGAAATGGTTCCCAGAACCACGGCAGACCACTGAGACCACTCCATCCCATGAAGTCAGGAAGCGTTGCTCCACTGGCCTGAAGCTTCAGATACATCGCCATCGCGTACCCACCCAGACCAAAGAACACCCCATGCCCAAGGCTCAGCACACCCCCATATCCCCAGATCAGATCGAGACCGATGGCCAGGATTGCCAGTGCCAAAAACTTGGCTAACAGACTCAGACGAAACTCCGTGGAGATTAGCGGGGCAAGACACATCATGATCAGCACAACCGCCCAGATAATTCTCATTTTCAGACTGCCAGTCTTGAATAAAGCGGACATGAACTAACCCCCTTTTTCACGTTAATCGAGACTCCGTGTGCGCATCGCGACCAAGCCGCGTGGTTTCCATTGCAGGAAAGCAACGATACATACAAACACAAGCACCTTGCCAATGGAGGCCGAGGTATAAGTTTCGAACAGCGTGTTGAACATACCAATCCCCAATGCACCACACACGGTTCCAACCAATTTTCCCACACCACCCAAAACAACCACCATGAACGCATCCACAATATAATACGTACCAAGCGAAGGACCAATCGGACCAATGAGCGTTAATGCACAGCCAGCAATTCCGGCAATGCCCGAACCAATCGCAAAGGTCATGCCATCCACCCGCCGGGTCGAAATCCCAAGACACCCCGCCATGCTCCGATTCTGCATCACAGCCCTCATTCGTCTTCCGGAAGATGTTCGATAGATATAGAGATACATACACAGCAGCACCACCGCAACCAGTGCGATAATGAAAATTCGTTTATACGGAAATACAATACCATCCGAGATCGCCAATCCCCCATTGAGCCAAGCCGGACTGGATACTCCCACATTGGGTGCTCCGAATATGGTACGGGCCAGTTGTTGCAGCATCATGCCTACACCCCATGTCGCAAGCAGACTATCAAGCGGCCTGCCATACAGATGCCTGATCAGAACCACTTCAAGCAACCAGCCAATTAGAGCCGCTACAATGAACGCAATCGGCAGAGCCACAACAAAATAGGCACCAAACCACGCCGCTGGAGCATAGGACATGAACAGATTTTGTGTTACATATGTTGCATATGCACCGATCATGATCAGTTCACCGTGAGCCATATTGATGACATTCATCAGCCCAAACGTTACTGCAAGCCCCAATGCAATCAACAACAGAATTGAACTGATACTCAGACCATTGAACATCTGCAGGATAAACATATCCATCGCTATCCCCTCCTCCATACCGTGACTCTCGATATTTCACATGAATTCAATTATGGGCAGTAACACTTTCCACATCACAGTAACGCTTTACCGCGATACGGTAAGAGGATGTGTTGTCACACCCTCGTTTATGTTTCAGCTGCTTTGAAGCGAGTTGCCTGTTTTATTGCGAGGTTTCTATGTTATTTAGCGCTGAGGGTTGCTCCCCATTCATACGTTTTCAGATAAGGGTCCGGCTTGACAGGCTCACCAGAATTCCACAATTCCTGGAACTGCCCATCCTCCTGCACCTCACCGATCCGTACGGTTTTGTAGATATGCTGATTCTCTCCATCCACGGTTACCTTACCTTCCGGGGCATCAAACTCCAGACCCTTGGCAGCTGCCTTCACCTTCTCCACGTCGGTTGATCCTGCTTTTTCCACCGCCGCCTTCCAGAGATAAACCGCCACATATCCCGCTTCAATCGGATCAGCTGTCACTCGATCAGCACCGTATTTTTCTTTATACTTGGCAACAAATGTTGCATTCTCAGGTGTATCCGTTGTCTGATAATAATTCCACGAAGCCAGATGCCCCTTCAATACGTCTGCGCCAATACCACGGATTTCTTCCTCCGCCACACTTACCGAGAGGGTCGTCATCTGATCCGAGGAGATTCCGGCATCCTTCAATTGTTTGAAAAAGGCCACATTGCTATCTCCGTTCAGCGTATTGTATACAATATCCGGCTTCGCAGCCTTGATTTTGCTAATGATGGTACTGTAATCGGTATGACCCAGCGGTGTGTACTCCTCACCCACCACTTCGCCGCCCTCTGCTGCGAGTTGTGCCTTAATGACCTGATTGGCCGTTTTCGGAAATACATAATCTGAACCGAGCAGATAAAACGTCTTGCCCCTGTTCTCCAGTAACCAGGTTACGGATGGAACGATCTGTTGATTGGTTGTTGCTCCTGTATAAAAAATATTTGGCGACGATTCCAATCCCTCATATTGCACCGGGTAAAACAATAAACCTTTATTCTGTTCAAACACCGGGAGCATAGCCTTCCGACTTGCAGAGGTCCATCCACCAAATACAGCAGCGACCTTATCCTGTTGCAGTAACTTTCCAGCCTTCTCCGCAAAAGTAGGCCAATCCGAAGCGCCATCCTCAATTACAGGCTCAATCTGTTTACCCAAAACTCCGCCCGCGGCGTTGATCTCTTCAATGGCAAGCATCTCCGCATCTTTAACAGATACTTCACTGATCGCCATCGTTCCGCTGAGAGAGTGAAGAATGCCAACTTTAATCGGTTCACCGGATGCAGCCGGCTCTCCTGTACCACCTGAACCCGAAGCTTCAGGCGGCGCAGTGCCCTCCACACATCCTGTCATCACAATGACCGCACCGAGCAAAATACTCCATAACTTGACCGAATTCTTCTTCAATAGCCTACACTCCCTTTTTTTAGTCTATTGACGAACATTAAGGTCTTTTGCGTCCGAAATGTTCGTTGATCCAAATTATGGAGGGTCACACTCCTCATGTCAATATAGCTTACATAATTTTATTTCATGCCTACTCGTTTCATGCATACTGCTAATAAGCCTTGAAGCTTATTGACAAAGAAATCACCCTGTGTGAGTATATTTAACATATAACTTGATTCATGAACATATCAGACACTATAAGCGAAAGGTCGGATTACCTTGCACTGGACTGAGCAGGAAAAAGAAAAACTCCTGATTACCGTGGCCGCTAACCTCGCCCGTGAACGCAGAGCACGCGGACTCAATTTGAATGTTCCCGAAGCCATCGCCTTGTTGACCTCTGAACTGATGGAACGAGCACGGGATGGAATGAGTGTTGCCGAATTAATGAGATACGGAGGCACCATCCTGACACGTGAAGACTGTATGGATGGTGTTCCCGATATGATTCCTGAAGTACAGGTAGAAGCCACATTTCCTGACGGTACAAAACTGGTTACTGTACATGAACCAATACGCTGAGAAAGGCAGGAGAAACCATGATTCCTGGTGAATACCGTTTGAAGCCAGATGACGACATCATCTGTCATCCGGATCGTTTAACCCTACGACTCCTTGTCCTTAACCGCGGCGACCGCCCCGTCCAAGTCGGCTCTCACGTTCACTTCTATGAAGTTAATGCAGCACTGGACTTTGATCGCACGTCAGCTTTTGGACATCGCCTGCACATTCCGGCAGGCACCGCAGTTCGCTTCGAACCCGGTGAAGAGAAACCTGTTGAACTCACGACCTTTGGCGGCAAACGCCAGATTCACGGGTTCAACGGATTAACCGAAGGCTCTGCGGATCAAGCCCCCGATCCAGTGAAACTGGAGGCATTCCTGAAGACGTTCTCCCCTCCCATACAAGATGGAGGTGAACCTTCATGAAACGAATGAGCCGTGAACAATACGCGTCCATGTTTGGACCAACAACCGGCGATGCCGTAAGACTTGCGGATACCGAACTATGGGCAGAGATTGAACATGATTATGCCGTATATGGAGATGAGAGCAAGTTCGGGGGCGGCAAGGTTATCCGCGACGGGATGGGCCAGTCTACTACTGCTCTGCGAAGCGACGGCACCCCTGATACTGTCATCACTAACGCTATCATTATCGATCATTGGGGCATTGTAAAAGCGGATATCGGCATTCGAGATGGTCACATCTGCGCCATTGGCAAATCCGGTAACCCGGATACAATGGATGGTGTTCATCCCGCACTGGTCATCGGTGCTTCCACCGAAATCATCGCCGGTGAAGGCATGATTGTAACCGCTGGCGGCATTGATACCCATATTCATTTCATCTGCCCACAGCAGATTCAGACTGCGTTATCCTCCGGGGTCACGACCATGATCGGCGGCGGAACAGGACCAGCAACAGGAACCAAAGCCACCACCTGCACACCAGGAGCCTGGCATATCCACCGGATGCTGGAGTCGGCAGAAGCTTTTCCCATGAACATCGGTTACCTTGGCAAAGGCAACAGTTCCAGCACCGCACCTTTAATCGAACAGATTGAAGCGGGTGTAATCGGCCTGAAGTTGCATGAAGATTGGGGCACTACCCCAAGCGCTATCGATGCCTGCCTGACTGCCGCCGGGGAACATGATGTTCAAGTCGCTATCCATACCGATACATTGAACGAAACCGGATTTCTCGAAAACACCCTGGCCGCAATCAACGGCCGGACGATCCACACGTACCATACGGAAGGCGCTGGTGGCGGACACGCACCGGATATTATCCGGGCCGCTGGGGAGTCCTACGTTATCCCCTCATCAACCAACCCAACACGACCGTACACACGCAACACTGTAGAAGAGCATCTCGATATGTTGATGGTGTGTCATCACCTGGACCCTTCCATCCCGGAAGATGTCGCTTTTGCGGATTCGCGGATTCGTCCCGAAACCATCGCAGCCGAAGACATTTTGCATGATCTTGGCGTGTTCAGCATCATCAGTTCCGATTCTCAAGCCATGGGCCGAGTGGGCGAAGTCATTATCCGCACCTGGCAGACAGCCGACAAAATGAAAAAACAGCGCGGCAAACTTGAGCTCAACCCGAATTCCCCCTCCGATAACGATCGGATCAAGCGATATGTCGCCAAGTACACCATCAATCCAGCTATCGCACACGGAATCGGTCATCTCGTCGGTTCGGTGGAAGTTGGCAAGCTGGCAGATCTAATCATATGGAAACCAGCCTACTTCGGAGTTAAACCCGAGATTGTCATCAAAGGTGGCATGATCACATTTGCCCAGATGGGTGATCCCAATGCGTCCATCCCGACACCTCAGCCCGTATTTGGCAGACCGATGTTCGGAGCCTATGGTAGCGCCATTGCCAGCGGATCGATCACCTTTGTCTCCCAAGCCGCAGCAGATGTAGGAATCAAAGAGTCATTGGGCCTGAAAAAACGGGTTGAACCCGTCAAAGGCTGCCGCTCGGTCAGCAAAAAAGACATGATTCATAACGACGTCGCCCCTGTCATTGAAGTCGATCCCGAAACCTACGAGGTACGCGCCGACGGCGAGCTACTCACCTGTGAACCCGCAGACGAGTTGCCTATGGCACAGCGGTACTTTATGTTTTGATAGGAATACGGATTAGCTGATAAGGGGGCACTCATGATGAACAGTGGCACGAAGCTACTCCGTTATGTTCAGCTGCTGGATTCGGCCCTGCCCATCGGTGGTTTCTCCCATTCCTTCGGTCTGGAAGCTTACACGCATGAT
The DNA here is from genome assembly GCF_002803315.1 of Paenibacillus sp. GM1FR. Classification (NCBI taxonomy): domain Bacteria; kingdom Bacillati; phylum Bacillota; class Bacilli; order Caryophanales; family Paenibacillaceae; genus Paenibacillus; species Paenibacillus sp. GM1FR. The sequence continues at coordinate 45,148 of NZ_MKZL01000067.1, forward strand.
GGCACCGTGCAAAATACCGCGCAGCTTGAACAGTTTATTCGCAGCCAGCTTCACTCCAGTCTTGTACGACTAGATGGTCTTGCCATCAAAGGCGTCTATCAGGCGATAAAACAGCAAGATGCCGCTCTACTTGCCCTGTATGACAAACGTGTCCACGCCCAGCGCTCCCCTCGGGAACTCAGGGAAAGCGGCCACAAGATGGGAAAGAGACTGCTCAAGCTGGCCCGTTCACTCTATCCATGGATGGACTTTTCCCTGATTGATGAGGCCATACGGGAATACGGTGCGTATTGTGGCATCACGACCATTCACGGTTATATCAACTATCAATTGGAGATTGAATTGGATGAAGCCGTTACCGGGCATCTGTATACCTCGGTGAACGCTTATGTGAACAGTGCACTTCGCCTGCTGCCCATCGGACAAACCGAAGCGCAGATGTTGATTCAGAAACTGCTTGATGATATCGAAGCGGAATGGGCGCTTATTCGGGACAATGACCCGGAGGATATGCACAGCTTCGGAATCGCCCAGGAAATCTACGCCATGCGGCATGAGACCTTACCCGCGCGGCTGTTTATGTCTTAACTACAACTTTTATCTAACTTAGGAGGAATTGTTATGTGTGGAGGAGCTAATCATACGCATCATCCGGAGTGGGAACGTAAGGCATTTGATCGGAGTCGTCCGATGCGAATCGGAATTGGCGGACCGGTAGGTTCAGGTAAAACAGCCCTTGTGGAGAAGCTGTCCAAGGCACTGCGTACACGTTATAGCCTTGCTGTCATCACCAATGACATTTATACCAAGGAAGATGCCGAGATTTTGCTGCGTCAGAATGCACTGGCACCAGAGCGTATTATCGGCGTAGAGACAGGCGGATGCCCGCACACCGCTATTCGCGAGGACGCCTCCATGAATTTCGAAGCGGTTGACGAGTTGATTGAACGCTTCCCGGATCTGCAATTGATCTTCATCGAGAGCGGCGGCGACAATCTCTCTGCTGCATTCAGTCCGGAACTGGCTGATGTATTCATCTACATTATCGACGTTGCTCAAGGAGAGAAACTCCCTCGCAAAGGCGGTCCCGGCATCACGCGTTCAGATCTGCTGTTAATCAACAAAACCGACCTCGCCCCTTACGTTGGCGCAAGCCTGGAAGTTATGAAAAATGATACCGAACGGGTACGCGAAGGCCGCCCTTATGTCATGTCTAATCTAATGAGCGGTGAAGGTGTATCCGAGATTGTCCACTGGCTCGAACATCAATACATGGATGACGATGCTTCCGCTGCACATCTGCATTCATACAGCCATGAACATGGCACTCACTCGCATTAATTCATCTTCTGTCCCAACGGGAACAGAGATAAATGGGAATGAAAGTGCAGGTGCGCCCGTCACACGCCGCAGCGAGCTTCGGGCCACCTTTGCCTTTCAAGGCGAGCGCACTGTCATGACTGATCGTTATTACAGCGCACCACTCCGGTTTAGCCGATCCTTTCGACCTCCCGGAGGCGGAACCGAATTATGTGTGTACACGTCAGACGTCTCTCCTGGCGTCCTTAACGGGGATCACTATCATTCCAAGTGGGAATTAGGTGAAGGCACCCATGTCATGCTGAGCAGCACATCTGCTACCAGACTTCATCCTACACCTTCCATTCCCTCATCCGTTAATCATCACTTTCGGTTGGGAAAAGGGGCCACGCTGGAATACTTCCCTGAATGCGTCATCCCTTTCAAGGGAAGTTCTTCTGCGCTCGCTGTAACCTTTGAGCTGGAAGAACAGGCAATCCTGGCCTATGCAGATATCTGGTCTGCCGGACGGATTCATCGGGGAGAAGCGTTCCAATTCGAGCGTTACCGCAGCTTGACGGAGATATGGCAAGGTGAACAACTGGCTGTCTGGGATCGATTCGGACTCGAACCGGATACCGATGATCCCAAACACTCAGCGTCTCTCCTTCACTACACACATACCGCTGCGTTATGGATGATTGCCCCAGGGCTTGGTACTGCGGAGTTGGAGCAAGTCAGATCTGTGCTACCACCAGATGGACGAATGCTCGCAGGCGCAAGTTTGCTGGCATCAGGTGGAATCGGTGTTCGACTCCTCGGCATGGCAGCCTGGGAACTTCAGGAGCAATGTCTTCAGATCTGGAACACACTCCGCCCACATCTGCTGGGCAAAGAAACTCTTGTCTTTCGTAAATAAGGACATCAAGCGTAGTTAACACCAAAAAACCTCTGAACTGTCTCCGAGTGTGTTCGGATTAGTCCAGAGGTTTTTGTACATTCAGTCTATGGATGCTGCTCATATCACTTACGCTTCGTTTTCCTCAGAATCGTTCTCTGATTTGTTCTCAGGTTTATAGCGATAGTCGCCAGCATCCTTACTTTCCTTGGATTTACGGTAACGGGTGAACTCAATATATTCGCTGATAAAAGACTGTTCCACAGTCGATAATTCACTTTCTTGGCAATTCAATTGCCGCAAAACGTCAAAAAAATAATCCTCCCGTTTTTCCCGAACCATCGCTTCCTTCGATGGACGTCCAATCATGAGCCAGTCGAGGCTCACATCAAAAAACGAAGCAATCTCAATTAATTTATTCGTACTCGGAATAGACTTGCCACGTTTCCAATCACCCAGATTGCCTGTGCTAATCTTCAGCTGTTGGCAGAAAGCCTTCTTGGTCATTCCTCGTTCGGCAATCAGGTGTTCAATTCGCTCATAGATCGACTGCATACAAGAACCGCCTTCCAACCGTAATAATCAACTCATCTGCTTGAATTATACCACATTATTCCTGAATGCTCAGCCTTTATATGCCTGGAACAGGATGAGGTATATCGTATAACACAAAGATAGACTCCCATGAATGATCATAGAAGTCTATCTTATATTGTTGCTGTGATGCGGTCGAGAGGACTCGAACCTCCACGGGTATACACCCACTACCCCCTCAAGATAGCGTGTCTGCCATTCCACCACGACCGCATATTCAATTGTAAAAATGGTGAGCCATGAAGGGCTCGAACCTTCGACACCCTGATTAAAAGTCAGGTGCTCTACCAACTGAGCTAATGGCTCTTGCTGTAAACTTCACCGGATGTGCCATGCTTCATTCTTGTCTATAAGAGCAATGACTTTGAGGATTACTCATCGAAAATGTAGATCTCATGAGGTGGTGAAGATATGACCCGTAGGGGATTCGAACCCCTGTTACCTCCGTGAAAGGGAGGTGTCTTAACCCCTTGACCAACGGGCCTTAATAACAAGTTGTCTTTCTTGGCGACAAGAATGAGTATACCACAGGACAATTTGAACTTGCAATACTTTTTTTAAAATTTATTTTTCAAGCCTTTTTGTCCATTGCATACTGTTCTTCAGAGCCCCGTTATTAGCCACCTCCCGTTCATGCCAATGTCATCCCCGTGCAGGAATAATGTAAACCATCCATCAAAACACTTATAAAAACTTACGTTCACTTATAATATTGCAAATCACATTAAGAATACTTATAATTAAAGTATCAGTATAAGTACGGTCATCCATACACTCGGAGGTGACATGTTTGTTTCAAGAAGAACGAATGCAGCTCATTGTTGAACATCTACGCAAACACAATCGCATCTCAGCCGATGATATTGTCGCCTTGTTTGATGTATCACGGGATACTGCACGCAGGGATCTGATTAAGCTTGAGGAACAGGATGCCATTATCCGAACACGTGGCGGCGCGATTCTCCCCCCTCCTCCGCAAGAATTCAGATCCTACAAAGACCGTTTACTCGATGTATCTGAGGAAAAGAGGGCCATTGGCAAACTCGCTGCGGCCATTGTAAGGGAAGGCGAGATCATTATTCTGGACTCTTCCACGACTGTACAGGCCTGTGCCGAGAACTTAAACGGCAAATCCTGTACCGTCATTACTAATTCGATTCATTCCGCTGATCTTCTCTCCAATCACACTGCTGTCCAGATTCGTTTGCTCGGAGGCAAAGTAGATAAGGAACAACGTTATGTCTACGGTACTTCTGTTATCGAGACCCTCTCCCACTATTATGTAGATAAAGCCTTTATCGGAATTGGCGGTATCACCATGGATGGCTTCAGTGCTTCCGAAGAGGAAGGGAAAATTAAACACCAAATGATGAAAGCTGCCAAGAAAGTTGTTGTTCTTGCAGATCAATCCAAGTTTGATAGACGTTATGGTTATCGTTTTGCCGACTGGTCATTGGTGGATGTGTTGATTACGGATCAATGGCCAACCAAAGAATGGCTTGTTTTTCTAGCCGAACAACAGGTTGAGATTCTCATTCCTGAACCTACAGATGATAAGGAGTTGTAAATATATGAAATTATTTGCCACAGATTTAGATGGAACTTTGTTGAACATAGATAGCCAGATTAGCCCGGAGAATGCCGCAGCCATCCAAAAGGCCCAGCAATCCGGTATGAAAGTTACCATTGCAACAGGACGTGTCTATTCCGATGTTGTGACCATCAGCCGCGAAGGTGGAATCAAAACCCCGATTATCGGCTCCAACGGAGCGACAATTCATGATGCAGACGGTGAACGTTTATTCCATCTTCCGCTCGATCGTGACACAGCAGCTTCCGTCATGCAGTGGCTGGAAGATCATGATGTCTATTATGAGGCTTCAACACAACAAGGCATCTATGCCCCGCGTAGCAGTCATGAGACCTTGCTCGCCGAAATGGAACGTGTTCTTGGTTCAAACCCTGGTGAGGACATTGCACGCATGATTCGCTCCATCAAGAAACACTATGACAAAAAAGACTACCACCGCGTAAACAGCCATCTCGAAATTCCGGCAGAAGCCTACATCTATAATATTATGGCCTTCTCCATGAATCCGGACAAAGTAAAGACAGGACGAGAATACTTCGCTTCCCGATCTGATGTCGCTATGGTTGTATCCTTTGAGCATAACTTCGAAATGCAGCACCCGGACGTCTCCAAAGGTAATGCCCTCACCAAACTGGCGGCTCACCTGAACATCTCCATGGAGGATACAGTAGCTATTGGCGATAACTTCAATGATGTCTCCATGTTAAAAATGGCAGGACTCGGCATCGCCATGGGTAATGGCGAACCCGAGATCCAGGCATTAGCCAAAGCCATAACGCTGACCAATGTGGAGCACGGTGTAGCCCATGCCATCGAGTGCCTGCTTGAAGGTAAACCGGTATCCCGCCCTGAAACGATTGTCGGGGAAGGTCAGTAATTGGAATTGGACCCATACTGAATTAAGTACTGAACCTGCATGATCACCTGTTGATCCATGCAGGTTCTCTTCATTTTAACTCCGCAGATCGAACGTGAGGCACGTCCTGTAACAAAATAATCAGTTGCTCGCCCCGGTATGAACCCGGTAGTTGCAATGTGAACTCAAGCACAGTCTCTTCCACGGAGTCTGTGCTTGTTTGCTGTTCTGTCTTAAATCCGATGACCGAGATCTTCTCCTGTCCCAGCAGTGCCAAAACAGTCTTCAGGGCCTCTCCTTCATTTTGCAGATGGATGGTTAAAGTCTCTGTTCGGGCGGATACCAGCCAGCGTGTGGGTCTATGCAGTAACATCTGTGCCACGACAATAATCAGCGTCACGCCTGCACCCGTCCAATACAGACCTGAACCCACAGCAAGTCCCATGCCTGCCGTAGCCCATATGCCAGCCGCTGTGGTCAATCCCCTGACCGTGTGACGCTGTGTGAAGATCATGCCCGCTCCAATGAACCCCACACCGCTAACGACTTGTGCAGCGATCCTTGAAGGGTCAAGGGACAGATTGTCCCAGCCAGCCTGATCCTGGAATCCGTATTTCGATACAATCATCATCAGGGCAGCACCAACGGCGACCACAAAATGAGTACGGATTCCCGCTTCTTTCATTCGGTTTTTGCGCTCATATCCAATTAGCACACCACATATTCCAGCTATGAGTACACGCATCAAATATTCCACTTCCATGCACATCACCTCTTTCATTATGTATATGCTTACATGAGTCTATCTTTACTATTACCCAATCTTTACATGACTAATAAAGAACTTCTACTCAGGTCAATTCTCTGCCCGGAAATTTTCCCCTTGTCTCTTGCCCAATCCGAAATAATGTCTGAAATTATATATCAGCGGATGCCATTCCTCTGGATTAATTTTGTTCGGTCCAGATATTAGTCTTGTGTGCGCGTGCACCTTCAACGCTTTCACTTCAACAATCGCCATGAACGGTGTATGTTCGGGAATACGTATGTGTTGTACAGCCGCTTCAACCTGGAGCGGACATTCAACTATTTTATCTGGAGCCACCTGAACCGAGCATTCAGATGTCAGTCCAGCTACAGTGAATTTATCATGACAATATTCATAGCCCATCTTCCTTTTCTCCTCAGGAACCGGTGTGACTCCCGTATAACGACCCAATGCCTCAACCTGTTTCCACATGTTCGCATCCGGCAGATTAATTACACACTCCGGGTGTCGACTCAGATTTTCATAGGCTTTGCCGTGTGTCCCTAGACCGAGAACCAGACAATCCCCCAGTGCCCAAGACGAGGATAATGGTGACAGGTTGGTTGATCCATCCTCATTTAATGTGCTCAGCAGCACTACAGGCGTACCATAATATAAAATACTGGGATTAATCGTCTCATGTTGAATCACTTCTGGACTCGCAGACAACTGCTCTGTAGCAAAGTCCTGTTTCGTTATCTTTTTCATCCTGTACCTCTCCTGTTCCCATTCCAATGCTTTATAAGCTCAATCTGACCCATATGGGACGATACAACTCGATTGTAATACAGTAATAGTTCAGGTATGATCGAAGTATGAATGTATATCCGAATATTACTGTTATTGCGTCGTTAATCGCTGATCCAAGCCGCGCTATTTTTCTGTCATCCTTACTTGATGGCCGTGCGTTGCCTGCAGGAGAGCTTGCTCATATGGCAAGTGTCACTCCCCAGACGGCAAGCAGCCATCTAGCTAAACTCGTAGAGGGAGGATTACTCGAAGTTGAACAACAAGGACGCCACCGATACTACCGTCTTGCAAACAAAGAAATTGCTAATCTGATTGAAAGCATGGCCAGTATTGCTCCGCCTGTACAGATCCGCTCTCTCAAACAATCCGATCAGCTTCAACAACTGAGTCATGCACGGACCTGTTATGGTCATCTGGCCGGGAAATTGGGAATCTCGCTCTGTGAAGCCTTAGTACAAAAGGGGTATCTTTCAGACCCCGAAGAGGCACACAGCAAGGATTATCAAGTTACAGAGAAAGGAATACAGTGGTTCACTACGTTCGGAATTGAACTTCAGATGAAGCCGGGATCACGCCGTGCCCTCGCTCGCAAATGTCTGGATTGGAGCGAACGCCGTCATCATCTCTCAGGTATGCTTGGGGAACAACTCAGACATCGGTTAGCGGAACTGGACTGGATTCGTCAAAAAACAGGAAGTCGCTCTGTCGAAGTAACGGAAGCAGGCAAGAAAGGTTTATACGAGATGTTGAGCATTTCACTTTAGGCTGAGGCGTACACCAGGGATAAGCAAAGATCAGTAAACGCAAAAAATCCCCTTCACACTGACCGTTAACCGGTCTAATGTGAAGAGGATTTTTTGTGCAATCAGAACGGAGAAAGAGGAGTACTCTCACTTCGTTCGAGACTGCGAAGTATTGCTAACGAAGCTTATGCTCCGACGAACCTTTAGGGTTCTCATCCCTTTGCAGAGAAGTTTAATTCAGAACGGAGAGAGAGGGATTCGAACCCTCGCACCGCTTACGCAGTCTAACCCCTTAGCAGAGGGTCCCCTTATAGCCACTTGGGTATCTCTCCAAGAAATGGCTCCCCGAACAGGGCTCGAACCTGTGACAACTCGATTAACAGTCGAGTGCTCTACCAACTGAGCTATCAGGGAAAATTAACTTGAATAAGATTAATCTACCATGATTAATAATCCAAGTCAACATCCCTTCCATCACTTTCTTTAATACATTGAACGAAACGCACATCAGATATTCTGAAGCCCCAGTTTTCCCGCACAACGACCACAACGATAACGCTTCGGATCTATTTTCCGTTTGCGCAAATATTCCGTACCACAGCTCTTGCACACCAGCTTATAACGATATGGCAACGGCTTTCTGCCTTTGCCGTCAGGAAGTGATTGGCAGTAACGCGAGCCGCCAACCTTCTGCAATAAAGCCTTGAATTCCGGATCACGATGCTGATAGCCGCGCCCACGAATATGCAGATGATAGTGACACAGCTCATGCTTGATGATTTTCTCAACCTCATCTCGCCCATAGGCTTCGAGTTGATGCGGATTGATCTCAATCCGGTGACTTTTCAGCATATAACGCCCCCCCGTCGTGGTCAGGCGACTGTTAAACAACGCTTCATGGGTGAACGGCACTCCGAAATGATCCAGTGATACCTGTTCAATCCATTGTTGCAATTCCTCATTTTCCATCGATATCCTCTCCTTGCACCCCCTCGGAGCATTTGTTTTTCCGGTATAATACTTGAATTTTAACCGTTTCGTAGGCTACACTGTCAAGTAGAATGTATGAGGGGAGATTATTACTCGTTATGCCTACAATGCGCTATGTCATCCTGCAGCAGGAACAACACTTGCAGTTCGTGGAAATGCCCGCAGATTACGCCTATCAACTCAGTGCGCTCAACCTGCGCCTGCACAAGGAAATTGATAAACTCACTGCAGCAGATGTCCCTGTCCTGCCTTGGGCGATCGCCGAATGTGACAGCCTCGATCTCCTAAACGAAAATCTTACTATCATCGGCGGCCTTGATTATATCAATGCGCTTGAAGAATCTTTTGCAGTACTACGTGAAAGCCATTATCCTTTGATTTCTCTGCTTACCGAAATCCGGGCTCTTCAGGCCCAATTGGAACAATGGTATGAAGAAGAGATGGAAGCTCTCTAATTCACCGCAGGTATCATTTTATAATGATGAGAACGAAAAGCACATTTCCCTGAATTGGGATTTGTGCTTTTTTTTAAGTGAATAAGATTGATTTGCCGGAGGGCTCCACTTATCCCGCACAGTCCAGGCTATTGCCACATATGCTAACGTACAGATGAATTATGCAAGAGGAGGAGATACCCTTGCCTCAATGGCTTTGCAATCAACTGATGCGTGCATTTCACAAAAAGGACAGCCGGCAAATCAAGTTGCTGAACGAATGCTGGTTCTTTTATCGTAACAAACCAGCAAATGGCACACCACGCAGCGCGGAGAACGAACTTTAAGAGGTTGTTCATAAAAGTCTGCTTTGGATTACGAAAGATGGCCTTTTGAACACGCACTTTAAGAAAATGCACATATTGCCCACCGTACTTACTAGAGGAATTAGAACGGATAACGGGACTATTACTGTCGACAACAAACAGCCTTCCTGGTTAGGGAAGGCTGTTCTCCAATCCTACTATTTAAGAAGACTGTTGCGCAGAAGCAGGCTTCTTCATCGTCAGGCCGACACGGCCTTTTTTGGTATCCACACTCATAACCCAGACCGTTACATTATCCCCGACAGACACAACGTCCATCGGATGTTTAACATATCCGTTGCTGAGCTGTGAAATATGGACAAGCCCATCACTCTTGATCCCAATATCAACAAAGGCACCAAAATCAATAACGTTCCGAACCGTACCTTGCAGCTCCATGCCTTCCACCAGATCCTCAATTTTCAATACATCTGTACGGAAGATTGGCAACGGCATTTCTTCACGCGGGTCACGCCCCGGACGCTGCAAGCTGTCCAGAATGTCACGCAATGTAGGCACACCTACGTCCAGTTTCACAGCCAATTGTTCTGGCTGTTGCTCTGACAGTAATACCGACAGTTCCTTGCTGCCCAGCTTGTCCAGTGCAACCTGAAGCTCCTTGAACAGCTGATCCACTACCTTGTAAGACTCAGGGTGAATAGGTGTACGGTCCAGCGGGTTCTCTCCCTCACCAATACGCATAAATCCTACGCACTGCTCATAGGTTTTGGCACCCAGACGTGGCACCTTCTGCAGCTGACGGCGGTTCGTAAACCGGCCATTTTCTTCACGGTACTTCACGATGTTTTTGGCAATCGTAGCGTTAACTCCGGCAACATATGACAGCAACGAAGGTGATGCTGTATTCACATCCACACCCACATGGTTAACTGCGGATTCCACGACAGCCTTCAGGCTTTCTTCGAGAATCTTCTGGGATACGTCATGCTGATATTGACCCACGCCAATGGCTTTTGGATCAATCTTAACCAACTCCGCCAGCGGGTCTTGTACCCGGCGAGCAATGGAAGCTGCACTGCGCTCCGCAACATCCAGATCAGGGAATTCTTCCTGGGCCAGCTTGGATGCAGAATATACACTCGCGCCTGCTTCGTTAACAATCAGATACACAAGACTTTCATCACCGTTCTCCTGAATGATCTCGGCAACAAACTGCTCCGTCTCACGTGATCCGGTACCATTACCAATGACGATCAGTCCGATATCATATTGCTTGATCATGCGATGGAATACTTCGGCAGCTTCACGTTTCTTGTTGTGTGGTGGCGTTGGGTAGGTCACAGCCACTTCCAGCAGTTTGCCCGTATCATCTACTACAGCCAGTTTACAACCGGTACGATAGGCCGGATCGACACCCAGCACACGTTTGCCATGAATCGGCGGTTGAAGCAACAGGTTACGCAGATTGGCCGAGAATACCGATATGGCCTGATTTTCACCTTTTTCCGTAAGTTCTCCACGAACTTCACGCTCAATGGAAGGCGCAATCAGCCGCTTGTATGCATCTTCAATCACATCACGCAGGATATCCTGCACGGCAGAAGCACCACGAATGATCTGTCCTTCCATATGGCGATGGGCCGGTTCTGCCTGTACGTCCAAGCCGACTTTCAGAATACTCTCACGTTCACCGCGATTAATTGCGAGAATACGGTGTGGAGGCATCTTTTTGGCTAGTTCGCGGTAATCATAATAATTCTCGTACACGGACTCCTCTTGAGCATCCTTCGCTTCTGAAGTCAGCATGCCGTGATCCAAGGTGTACCGACGAATCCAGGCACGAATGGCAGCATCGTCTGCGATATTCTCCGCGAGAATGTCTTTGGCTCCCTGAAGCGCCGACTCCGCATCTTCTACACCCAGTTCAGCATTGATATATTTCGCAGCTTCCTGGAGTACATCTCCTTGTTTCGGTTGACCCCAGATCCATACAGCAAGGGGCTCAAGACCTTTTTCCTTGGCCACACTGGCACGCGTTTTCCGCTTCTGACGGTAAGGTCGATACAAGTCTTCCACTTCCTGCAGCTTCACAGCTTGCGTAATGGATTGCTTCAGTTCTCCGGTCAGTTTGCCCTGTTCCTCTATAATACGGATGACTTCCAATTTGCGATCCTCAAGATTGCGCAGATAAACAATGCGTTCTTCAATCGATCGCAGCTGGTTCTCATCCAGCTCTCCAGTCATTTCTTTACGGTAGCGGGCGATAAATGGAATCGTATTGCCTTCGTCCAGAAGCTCCGACGTTGTACGGACCTGCTTCAAGGACAGTGACAGTTCCTTGGCTACCTGTTTGATGATTCGTTCATGGCGTTCTGCCTTTATTGTTTCTTCATTGGGTTCCAGAACCGTTTCCTGTTCAGACAAAATAAATCCCTCTTTCCTTCCTGAATCGTTCGTTACAATCATTTCAGGGCAGCTTTGCTGCTGTAATTACAGTATAGTTGAACCATTTGTTTCTTCCACTCTACCCTATATTATCACAGAATCACGTCCAGAATTCCATCAATCCGCAAGCATACAAGTTCTGACAGAATGATGTCATCCTCCAGCCTTCCCCATTACATCAAAAAAAGACCGAAAAACGTCATCACGACGCTCCCCGGTCCTTCCTTTTTTTTAAAAGCTTTAAATAAAATAGCAATCTAGACGCGCTCGAACCGGAACATTTCGCTCAGATAGTCTCCTGATGTGCTGCCTACCGAAATACCGCCATACATGAGGGCATCGCCGGTAAAGGTCTCCGATCCGCCTTTCAGACGGTAATCCGCATTAGGGTCCAATCCTTTCAGCTTCAGGCGCTGAAGTGGCGCATTGGGCTCAGAGAGCACACGGAAGTAGAATACAACAGCTTCGCTTCCGTCCGGTGCAATAAACATCCACGCCGTCTCATTGCCTTCAAACGGACTGAGCAAACGGCGGAATGTTCCATATTGAACCGTTCCACGAATCTCCTTGTACAGCTCAACCTGGGCTTTCACGATGTCGTTCTCTTCCTCCGTGAATTTTGTCAGGTCCAGCTCGTACCCGAAGTTGCCCGACATCGCAACATGTCCCCGAATCTCAAGAGAAGTGATCCGGTTGACCTGATGATTCGGTACCGCTGAGATATGCGATCCCATCGAACTTACCGGGTACACAAGACTCGTACCGTATTGAATCCGCAAGCGGGATATGGCATCCGTGTTATCACTTGTCCACGTCTGTGGCATGTAATACAGCATACCTGGATCGAAGCGGCCACCACCACCTGAACAGCTTTCGAACAGAATGTTCGGGAACGCCGAAGTGATTCGTTCCATAACATCATACAGTCCGAGCATGTAACGATGCGCTGTCTCACGCTGTCTATCTGCCGGAAGCAATGCAGAACCCACTTCCGTCATATTGCGGTTCATGTCCCATTTCACATAAGTGATTGGTGCAGAACCAAGTACGTCTGTTAACATGCGCACAATCTCATCACGTACATCCTGACGAGAGAAGTCGAGTACCAGTTGTTGACGTCCTTCTGTCCGGCGACGATCAGGCACATGCAGACACCAGTCCGGGTGCGCTCGGTACAGCTCACTGTCTGGTGAGATCATCTCAGGCTCAAACCACAATCCGAACTGCATATCCAGACCTGTTACGCGGTTAGCCAGATCATCCAATCCCTGTGGCAATTTCTTCTTATCTACAATCCAGTCGCCCAGCGAGGAGTTGTCACTGTCCCGATGTCCAAACCAGCCATCATCCAAGACAAACAGCTCAATACCCAGCTTCTGTCCGGCGCGAGCGATCTGCTCAATCTTGTCTGCATTGAATCCAAAGTAGGTTGCTTCCCAGTTATTGACCAGAACCGGACGTTCCGCATTACGGAACTTACCACGCGCAAGACGCTCCCGATACAATTCGTGGTAGGACTGTGACATGCCGTCCAAACCTGCAGCCGAGTAAACCATAACCGTCTCAGGTGTCTGGAACGTTTCTTGCGGCTCCAGCTTCCAGCTGAACTCGAACGGATTGATTCCGAGTGACACACGGGTGGTGTGGAACTGATCCACTTCAGCCTGTGCAGTGAAGCTGCCACTATAGACGAGACTGAATCCATAAACTTCACCTTGGTCTTCATCCGTGCCTGGTGTCATCAGTGCAATAAAAGGATTCTGCTGGTGACTGCTTGAACCGCGACGGCTCTCAATCCCTTGCAGGCCTGACGCAAGCGGTCTGCGAACAATATCACGTTCCCGTGTCCATGCACCTGACAACTGCAACAATTCATAATCCGCATGCGGGAAATCAACAGAAGAACTGAGCGCACGCACCACATTCACTGAGGTAGCGCTCTCATTAACGATACGCATCGAGCGTGTAATTGCATTAAATGCCGTAAAGGCTGTATAAGAAAGCTCGATTTTGATGCCTGCAACGCGGTCTTCCAACTCAATAACCAGCGTCTCTGCTTCTTCATCGGATTCAACATACGTCGCTGGCAGGCCGGTAAGCGCTGCCTTTCCTTTGATCAATCGATGACCTGTATACGTAAACTCCGAAACCGTCGAGCCATTCTCAAGTTCCAATTGGATAGCCGGATTACGGAAATCACTTGTGCCATACACGGGTAGTTCCACTGCCAATGTATCAAATGAAATTGTACGGTCCTCTGGTACCGGGTTCGGACTGAAAGATGCTCGTTCTGTCCGTACATGCAACCAGCTCAGATCGGTGTCGCGTAATTTTTTGCCATAATACAAATGCACCAAATATCCTGAAGGCAGTACCTGAAATACGTAACTGGCCTCGCGGGTCTGTAAATGAAATTGAAGTTTCTCTTGATTGATGTAAATGCTCATATGTCTCCTCCACCTCTATATATAGGTCTTTCGGTAAACGGTTTCTCAGGTTTCATTATAGCGAAAAGATCACCAATGTTCTACGCTTTCATCAAGCTTTAATCAAAAGAGCGCATAACAGCCCGAAGGATGTCATACGCTCTTTTGGTTACAGTCTGAATTCAGTGTGTTCCCTTACGGGAACATCCATTGCCAACGGACGGCAGGGCAGCGTACAAGACGCTGGTTGCTGCCTTAAAAATCGATTAAACCAAGGCTGATCTGTAAGGCTTCGTTGACCAATTTCATGGTCTCCTCGTCCAGATGGGTAATCTTGTCAGTCAGCCTCTGTTTATCAATCGTCCGTATTTGTTCGAGCAAAATAACCGAGTCCCGGTCAAAGCCGTGTGCCGCCGCGTCAATTTCAACATGCGTTGGCAGCTTTGCCTTCTGGATTTGGGCGGTGATAGCCGCCACAATACAAGTTGGACTAAACCGGTTGCCGATATCATTCTGGATCACCAGAACCGGCCTGACTCCACCTTGCTCGGAACCGACAACGGGAGAAAGATCCGCAAAAAAAACGTCACCACGTTTTACGATCAATGTCTACACCCCGCTAACTAAGCGGTCCAGAGTGCTGTCCGCATCTTCCTCCGCATGAAAGGCTTCGGATGCCATGGTCAGATTAATTTTTGCCATCTCCATGTACCCTCGCTGCATCGTTTCACGGATGTAACGTTTCTTACGCTCCGTTAAATACAGCTTCATAGCCTGCCTAATCAATTCGCTGCGGTTGGAATTCTCCAGCGCTACGATGCCATCCACTTCCTGCAAAAGATAATCAGGTAAACTGATCATGATCCGCTTGGTGTTCTGCAAGTTGGCCACCTTTCTTCCACCCCCACAAACCTTTCGCCATTGTGAACCAGTATTACGTTTTTCCAGAACTTTTATACAAAGGAATATATATGCCCCGAGTATATCAAGTATGCTGTACTCCATTATAAACACGGGGAACAATATTCGTACAGACCAAACATCTCAATTCAGGAATTAAATCCTTACCGTCATACATAATTCGAGATGCTCCGACAGTTTTCCTTCTGTTCTGAAAAAAAGTTTATTGGGAATGACGTCCAGTTTACCTGTCAGGATGTCAAAAGTGGATTGATTCTGGCGACTACTGCTCCCCCGCGGGTATATACCCGCGGAATGCGGTACGCCATCATGCAGATCACTTCATAAGCAATCGTACCGAGCTGGGATGCCACCTCGTCTGCGGTTATAACGCCACCAGACTGATGACCGATGAGGACAACCTCTTCGCCGACTTGAATTTCTTCCGCCTCTTCCGCGAAAGATTGTAACGACACCATACACTGATCCATGCAGATTGTACCGACGACAGGGACGCGGCGTCCGCGTACAAGCACTTCTGCTTTACCTGTCAGCATTCTGGAGAATCCGTCTGCATATCCGATCGGCAGGGTCGCTATTCGTTCGTAACCTTGCGTAAAATAACGGGTTCCGTAACTGATCCCCCAATGGGGTGGCAGTGTTTTGACCAGAACCGCTTTTGTCTTCAGCGTCAATACCGGGGACAGCTTCACCACCTGATGATTCACCTCAGCCGAAGGATACAGTCCGTACAGGCTTATTCCCACACGTACCATGTCATAGGACAATTCCGGTGTATCAATGGCAGCGGCGCTGTTCGCCGTATGTATAATCGGGATGGAACATCCCTGATCCCTGAGCGCATGAACTACGCTTTGGAACCGTCTATACTGCTCCAGTGTATAGGTTTTGTCTTCTTCATCTGCTCTGGCAAAATGGGTAAACATACCTTCCAGCATCACCTGATTGAGCGAAGCTACTTCCTGAATGAAAGCCAATGCCTCATCGCCAGGCAACAGACCTAATCGGCCCATGCCGCTGTCGATTTTAATATGAACCTTCAGTTGGTTAGCGAATGTGCTCGCATCCAGATGTCGAATGGCGTCAAGCACTTCCCTGCTGAACAGTGTGACGGTCACATCATGTTGCCATGCAACAGCGATCCCTTCAGGCGGCGTATAACCCAGTACCAGGATTGGAATCGTAATCCCATGTTGTCGCAGTTCTAGAGCTTCGTCAAGAAAAGCCACACTTAAGTAATCCACACCCACTCGTTCCAGTTCCCTAGCCGTCTCCACCGCTCCGTGTCCATAGGCATTGGCCTTCACACAGGCGAGGAATTTCATGCCCTGAGGCAATGCCTCGCGGAAAGCTTCTACGTTAGTACACAAATGATCCAAATTGATCTCCGCTTGGGTCGGCCGATATTGTCCTTGCACGTTAAGTCACCTTCTCTAATCATCTTAATCCGGCTCACGTCAGACTCCATCGTAATGCTCCAGCATGTGACTGTCAAATGAACCGAAGTTTCGCATCCAAAAACAGATGTAAGGTGCGCCTTTTGAAGAACAAATGCGAATACAGAAGAAGACCGATAAGCGAGATTAGCAGGGCAAAATTCCACTTTTCACCCAAGCAAAATCTGCTTATATCGATTATTTACCCGGTTCCCTCTGCGTAGAAGCGCAATTTGCTTTATTGAGTGTATCGGGTAAGAAAAACAACGCTAAATGAACACCTTTCTTACATCAAAGCAAAGCACCGGAGAACGGGTCTCCGATGCTTCTTAGCATTCCTTATGTTTATGCTACTATTCGTTCATTTGTTCAAAAATCATTTGCCTGACTCTTCCTGCATGGATGTTGCAATGCGTACCATTTCGTTATCAGGCAGATCGGCACTGGTGATCCGATATTCTATGCCATCTGTCGTCCATGTCAGTGTCTGCAGTGCATCTCCGCTGACCATGCCCAGTGTGAATCCCAGATCCAGTACACGGGATGGGGCAAGCGATACGGCTCGATCCTGCGGTCTGGCTTCGAATATCGTGTAATTATATGTTCCTTCATAACGAAGCATAACCGAATAGTCCCCCGCCTCTTCCAGAATCTGATCATCCTTGAGCTGCACACCTTCCGGCGCATAGGTCGGCTGAATTACTCCGAAGCTGTCTGCACCTTCCGGTTCTGCGAGTGTTGGCTCTTCGCCTTCCTGACCTGTTGCAGCACCTTCTGTACCTTGCTGCTCTGTGTCCCCACCTACACCCGACTGTCCATCAGTAACGGCTCCATCAGGTTCAGGCGCAGTCTGAGGATTGGCAGGTTCTTTACCGCCCTCATTACCGGTTTGTTCCACAGGAGTCACACCGGAGTCCGTTCCTGTTTTGCCGCCTTCTTCTGTAGCGGCTGTCATGTTACGTTGCATGTCAAAGGCATCTTTCTCAAACTCAGTCCCGAATTTGAAGGAGTCAAATTTCACATCGACTACAACATTGGCATTGGAGTCGGATACCTCCACCTGTTTAGGTGCGTAATCGCTTTTGTTCAGCCAGATCTTCTGTCTGACGAGTGCATGTGTATTATAATTGGCAGCTACATCAAATACATAGCTCTCCTTCTCATCCGCAAACTGACGGGTTGTATCCCCCGTAATGCTCCGAATCAATGTTTCATAGAGATATACCTGTCCTTGATTATCTGGCCAGTTGCTCTGAAAACGGAAGCTTTTGTTCTGGCTCGGTGTCAAAACAAACACACCTTCATCGTTACGCAGCACAATCTGTGTTACATCCTTTTTGGCATTCGTTAACGCAATACGATAATAGGAAGGCTTCTGATGCCATACCTCGACCTTGTACTGCTGCGGCGTATCTCCGGTATGCAGCGTCATCACGCCTGCCCCCTGGTAACTTTCCATCTCTCCTACGACTTCGTTCAGATCTTTGACCACAGCTGCCGCATCCTTCTTCCCGCAGGCGGCAAGCAAGACCGATAAGACCAATACCATGGCAAGCATCCATGATATTCGGCGCATGACATCATCCCCTTTAGCACATGTTTTCACTTCAGGATTGTGCTTGCAGCAGAACCCCTACTTGATTAGTACATGTTATGAGGGACTTGTTCGATATATGCGGACTAGTTTGACAAGCAATCGGTGAAGTCCGTTAATACGGCATTACTACGCTTGCATAAGTCCTACCACAACGGAATATACACCGGATAACTCGTATCCTCTTCAGCGGCCCCAGGGCTTCTCTTCACCCACAATCTGCGCAGATCAGGCAGACCATACCCCGCAAGACGATAATCTCTCAGCGAATCATGATGGGCGTGTTCTTCCTTGAAGCTGTATGTGGGCAGAAGCAATGCCTCCTGAATCAGTCGATCTTCTAGCCGAATCAATCTATTCAACCGCTCCGCAGGTTCCTGGATCATGACCACTCGTCCACATTCCTGCTCCAGTTCATGTCTCCAGTAATCATTCATCGCAATCAGGAATAACGTGTTCTGGAAGGTGTACATCGTCACGAGACTCAGCAAGACATTATCATTGAAGATTACTCCTGTATAGATCAGATCACAATCCCCAAACCCCTCTTGATAGACTGCGTGGACCGGATCTCCCGGCATAATGTTGATATGTAGGCCAATCTGTTTACATCTCTCTGCAAACCAGACCATATCCGTCTCCATCTTCTCTCCTTCTTCCACCCACAGACTTAAACTCTGCCCTTGATAAGAGCTATGACGCAATAATGCTGAGGCCCGCACCAGTGAGGTCTCCACGGAAAGGTCAGGTACAGGTGTGACCGAACCATCCGGTTGTTCCGATTGCTGTTTCCCTGGCTCCCCTTGATCTGAACCCACCTTTAAAGGTTGCTGTACTCGTCCTCGAATCAGACTATAAGCAGCCTGCGTGTTCGTGCTTCCGAGCGCTTGCGACAACTCCTGCGCATTCAATAGCTGTTGAACAGCCCGGCGAAAATTCACCTCATGCTGCGGCCCTTCCTTCTGCATATTAAACGTCATATACATGCCACCCTGCATCTCATGCTGCACGGCACGAGGCTCCGCATCCGGAAATATATTATGCTTGATGACGGACTCCACCCTCCCAGAATGGGGAAGTTGCCATATTTCAACGCGGTCAATATAGGCTCGGCCTCGGAAGTAGGAAGGGAATACTTCCAACACAAGCAGCTTGGAATCATGACGCGTCAACCGATAAGGTCCTGTTCCAATCGGATGGAGCGGATTCATCTCCACATCTCTCGGCAAGATCGATGCAGACATACTACTCATCAGATCCGGGAACATGAAGTTAGGCTTGTTTAACACAAAACGTACAGTCAATTCGTCCAACGTCTCTATGCGCTCAATAGATCCAAACAGAGGCCTGCACGGGTTACTATTGTCAGAGATAATACGATCAAAGGTAAACTTCACGTCCTCTGAATCCAATATTCTGCCATGATGAAAGGGTATACCTTTGTGCAGATAAAAGGTCCATTCGCTCCCCTCTGAATGACTCTCCCATGCCACAGCCAGACTCGGTTCACAGACCTGGTGTTCAGCATTATAACGAACCAAACGATCAAAAACCTCCGCAACAATAAAAACTTCTCCCCACATGGCCGTCTGCGTGGGATCCAATGTCTTAAAAGGGATATTCCGTGGAATCCGCAATGTATCCACTCGTCCTCTGTCCCCTCCATTCGAACGCAGACCAAATTGATGCTGCATTTGCTGCATAAGATGTTCTCTCATCGTAATTGGTAAGGTGGCGGCCAGTTCATAGGCGTCCTCCATCCTGTTCCCATCCAGGAGATGGTCAAATCGTTCACGCGCCACTTCAAGCAACGGGACACAAAATACCAGCATCGATTTTTTGCCTCTTCCGCGCTGCGGGTTCCACCTGACCCATCCGTTCTCCTTGAATTTGTTCATAATGAGGTTCATATTGCGCATGGTACAACATAAAAGATCGGCAAGTTCACCTACCGTTGTAAGTACTTCTTGTTCATCATGTACATGTGGAAAGTTTAATCGCAGTTGAATGTAATGTTCTGATACGTCCATATATACCCTACCTTCTGCTAAAATACGAAATCCATCAGGATGCTTCTACAGTTTTTCTTCAGGTTTTCCTCCATTATACTCAGTAACATCAACATGACCAGTGGGAAGGAAGAACAACGATTTATGAAATACGCCGATCTGCACCCGAACATCAGGATACGTATCATTACTGATTTTTTCACCGATCTGACCCAAAAGTCCATCATTCCATTCATGGCGATCTATCTGAGTATTCAGATTGGCGCAGGTTTGGCGGGGTTATTGCTGACGGTCAATATTGTGGCTTCCATGATTGTGGGATTGTGGGCAGGATATTGGTCTGACCGAATTGGACGAAAAAAATTAATGGTGATCGCACAAAGTCTCCAAGTCATGGCTCTACTCGGCTTGGCCATCGCCAATTCGCCGTGGATGGATTCAATCATCGTCACTTGCCTCATGTTTCTGCTCAGCAGTCTCAGTTCAGGGATCACCGTGCCGATTGCTAATGCTATGATTGTCGACGTGAGCAGTGAACATGAACGTCATTATGTATATGGGTTGCAATATTGGACAACAAACGTTGCTGTAACTTTTGGTGCACTGATGGGCGGGCTATTTTTCGAATCATTTCGTTTCCTATTGTTCAGTCTGGTATGCCTTGAAAGCCTAGCTACCCTGTTTATTTTGATCTTTATGATTCGTGAAACAATGGATAAACGTGCATTAGATTATGGCGATGCTCCCATCCAGAGGAACATATTGAAAACGTACGGGGCGGTCTTTCAGGACAAACGTTTCATGATATTTTTCACGGCTACTGTACTTGCAGTCTCCCTGGAATTTCAATTGGATAAATACATCGCTGTTCGTCTAAAAAATGAATTCACCGCCCAACTGCTCGGCTCAGATATCTCAGGTCTGCATATGTTCAGCCTGATCATGGTCATCAACACCGTAATGGTTTCCTTGGTTGCCATTCCATTCACCAGATGGATAGGTCGCTTCCAGTCCCGATCTATTATGACTGTTGGTATGCTCCTCTATACCGCAGGTTTCACCGTACTTGCTTTCAGCAACTGGGCCTGGTTACTCATCTCATCCGCTATATTGCTAACCATTGGAGAATTGATGTACGCCCCTGTTCGTCAGGTCATGCTCGCGGGCATGATTCCAGATTCGGACCGTGCTGCCTATATGGCTGCTGACGGGTTGAGTTACAACGCTGCTGCCCTTCTCGGCAGTCTCGGGTTAACCATTGGAGCCTTTCTGCCCTCCTATGCGATGGCTGGTCTGTATATCCTGATGGGGCTTGGAGCGCTAATCTTTTTCCGAATGTTACTTCGGAGGGCAGAGGAACAAAATCAACATCTGCCGTGTGCAGATGCATCTTGATTTCACTTTTCTGGCAACTTTTCCGACAACAAAATAATCATCCTAGGGAGCCCAACTGGCTCTCTTTTTCATGTCCATGATCAACGTTTAGAAGTAAATTATCTTTAACATTTTGTATATTATAGTTTACATTTAGTCAAATATCATGTACATTAGGTTCATGGAGGTGAGCAAGTGGAAGAATTACACAATCACGTTCGGGAGTTACGAGCCAGAGACCGGCTATCCCAAGCAGAACTGGCCAAACTCATTGGTGCATCCCGTCAAACCATTGCCCTGATTGAGCGTGGAGATTACTCTCCGTCGGTCGTTCTGGCACTAAAAATAGCACATGTATTTCGTGAACCTGTCGAAAAAATCTTTGAACTGAAAGGTGGAGATTAACATGAAAAATTCATCATCCTCGTCCATTAAAAAGCGGTTGCGTCTTCCCTTGTATGCAGCAGGTGGCGCTGTAGTTGGTTTTTTCGGATCTAGCGGAATCAGTAAACTCCCTTCTGACTTGAACTGGACGCTGTCCGTGTACTATGACTATGATCTTTTATTTGCAATCCTGGCGGCTCTTGTGGTAGTTATGACGGTGTGGAACATCTTCAGTCTCTCCCGCACGCCATCTGTCCCTCCCATGGAAGATGATGCTTATGGAGATTCCGATTCACTCATCTCTCCCGCAGAGCGCTTCCTTGGAAAAGCGATGATCCTCAGCGGATTCAGCGTTATTCTTACGTTTACCTGGGCAGCACTTGCCTTGTCCTTGTATGCATCCAACCGAACCATGCCGAATTCTCCAGAACTGTTCAACCTCTTGAATTTTGTTGCTTCATGTATCTCTATTATCATCGTTGTGGTCGTGCAAACTCTGACTGTAAAGCGATACAACCGTTATTATCCTGAGCGCACTCTGGATCTGAACTCGCGCAACATGAAGAAGGATCATTTTGAGAAGCTCGATGAAGGCGAGAAATGGATTGTCTATCGCGCAGCCTATCGTTCTTTTCAGATGATGAATGTAATTCTTGGTGTTGGAATGGTTTCTATGGTTCTATATTCGATGCTCTTTACCTTTGCTCCATTCCCGATTGTAATGCTCTCTGTGATCTGGATTGCCAACATTGGAATCTATTATCGTGAAACCTATCGTGCAAGTAATCAGTAATACATGAGTAGGTAACTATTTTGTAAATATTTTCATAAAGGAGTGTTTGCATGCATTTATCCAAACGAAAGACCCGTTTCAGGTTCACCTCCCTAACAGGAGCTTTTATGGCTGCGGTTCTGTCTCTCAGTCTGTGGGTACCCGCAGTCCAGGCGGAGACCGCGACTCCAGTAGCTGCTGAACAAGGAAAGACGAAAGCGCTGACAACCGAATCGGCTACAGCTTTTCTGGATTCTTTCTTCGATTCACCTGAGGCAAAACCCCATTATGTGGGAGCCTCCGTTGTTGTTGTGAAGGATGGCAAAGTTCTGGCGGAAAAAGGATATGGCTTCTCCGATGTGGAGAGTAAAACAGCGATCGATCCGAAAAATACGGCCTTCCGTGTAGCCTCTGTATCCAAAACGTTCACGTCAGCTGCTGTAATGCAGCTAGTGGAGCAAGGCAAGGTTGATCTGCAAGCTGATTTTCAGACCTATGTGAAAGGGCTCGAATTCGATAATCCTTTTGACAAACCTGTAACTGTGGAGAACCTGCTCACACACACGACCGGATTCGAGATTCGTGATCCGCAGCAGGAAGACATCCATACTGATTTCGACAAGTACATAGCGATGGAGGATTACGCTAAGCAACACATGCCTCCTGTCGTTCGCGAGCCTGGTAGCGCCTATATGTACGATAATTTCTCGTTTTTGCTGCTTGGCATGATTGTTGAGAATGTAAGCGGCGAGCCCTTTGAATCCTACATGCAACAACATATCTTCAAACCGCTAGGAATGGATAATAGCAGTTTCATGCTGGACAAAAAGTTCCAAAAGCAGCTGGCCACGGGCTATGATGCGGCACACAATCCGCTTGATCTTTACACCATCTCTCCAACACCAATGCCTCAAGGTGGCATGTTGTCTACCGCTGAGGACATCGGGAAGTTCATGATTGCGTTCCTGAATGATGGCGTGAAGGACAACAAGCGAATTTTCAAGGAATCCACGGTGAAAAGCATGGAACAGTACCGTTCTTCCATTCATCCACTGTTACCAAACACGACGTATGGATTCGAAGCTGCATTTCAGCTTCCCGGAGCAGGAAGTAGTCCAAAAGTTATTACAAAAGGAGGCGACCTGACCGGATTCAGCTCTTATCTCTTCCTTATTCCCGAGCAAAATACAGGCGTTTTCCTGACGTATAATCAAAATGGAGCACTTCGTAACCTGTTCTACCCTGCATTCATCCAGAGCTTCTTCCCGGAATATGCAGAGCCTGTACAGTTCAAGGAATACACGCCGCAATCCGCAGCTGAGCTGCAACGCTTCACCGGATTGTACGCAGATCTTCGACTTAGCACGATTGTAAGTTCCTTGAAAGGTGGCGGGGATAAGCCAGGACAACTGAGCATTAACGATGTATTCCTGGGTCAACGCAACCTGATTCAGGTGGAAGATAATCTCTTCAAAGATGAATTGACTGGTCAATTCACAGCATTCAAAGAATATGCAGATGGAACCACATACATGAAAGAACCTTACCTCAACCCTATGGGTTATGAGAAAAAAGGTCAAAAGCCTATGGGCTTCCGGGATGTTCGTGAGAACAGTCCTTATGCCGAAGCCATCTATGCCATACAATCTCTTGGATATTATGAGAATGATGGCAACAAGTCTTTCCAACCAAAAACAGGTGTGACACGAGCTGAATTTATTGAGAACACCCTTAAACTGAGTGGATTGAAGCCCAGCAAAACTACGCCTCCTGCTGGCACCGACTGGGCAGATCATGCAGCAGCCGGATATATTCAACTCGGATATGAGTTGGGTATGATTACTGGCACGGACGAACAGCAATTTAAGCCGGATCAAGTGATTATCCGACAGGAAGCCATGGTCATGATGTGGAGAATTATGCAACTGCAATATCCTAGCGAACTGTTCAATGATGTGAAACTTGCGGGGCACACAGATGCATGGGCTGTACCAGCCATTCAGATGATGGCGAAGCTTGGTATCCATGGACCCGAGGTGAAGGTAATGGAGGATGGTTCTGTTGATTTCCTTTCCCGCAAACCTCTGATTCGTCAGGAAGAGGCTGCGATCATGTATGCGCTGCTTACTCAACCAACAGATCAAATCGTCGCTGAACTGATGGCTGCTCAGCAGCCGCAAGCAGAACCTGCTGAAGAAGCCGAAGCTCCAGCGGAGGCATCTGAAACTGCACCGGTTCCAGTACCAGCGCCGGTCCCTTCTGTGACTTCAGCACAATAAAAATAAAATATCTTCATACCGATTAGATTGATCATGCTTATGATGCAAGAAAAAAACAGGCTTGTTCAGAAGGATACGATCCTTCTCGAACAAGCCTGTTTCGTTACTTTTCATAACTTATTATAGCGATCGGTTAATGAGTTATATCCGTCTCTATTCGATCAACGAAGATACATGGTGGTTCCCGTTGCGCTGATCAAACTTAGCTGCAGCGGTCTGAGCATGCTCCGCAAAGTAATCGGCCAGCTTGAGCAGGTCGCCTGGATCGCCTTCATATGGGAAGGATGCTGGCAGACGCAATCGGTATTCTGGAGATTCTTCCACCCAGCGGCGAAGCAACAATGCTGCTCTGGCATAAAACAACATTTTGGCGTAAGGATCTTCATGATCAGCAGCAAACACCAGTGTTTCCTCCAGCACATCAATACCTTTTGCCGGATTTGTACGTGTGAGATAATCCATCTGCTCCGCAAAACTCTGCACAAAATCGTTCTGGCCTTTAATCAGCCGATATCCCTTGGTCTGATGTTTATCTGCTTCCGCAGTCCGTCCCAACCGATATAGCGGCATCAAAATTTCAGACAAAGTCAGATGCGGAATCTCCGCACAGCTCATACGCCCTTTCAGGATAGGCTGTGCCGCCTCCAACACCTTCTCATCGTCTCCTTTTAACAAGAAATATCGCATAATCTCATCCTGCTCACAGGCTTCGCAGTCACTCATAAAGTCACGATCCATCGTTCTGAATCGATCATAACTACGTCCCGCTTCCTCCAGCTCCCCAAAATCCATAAAGATCCGGAACCGATAATACCAGTAGGAGCGTTCGCTGTAACCGTAGGACTTGAAGCGCCGTCCGAAATCCTCCAACAGCTCTAGGATCTTCTCGCGTGATATTTCCGGGAAGTCGGGCATTTTGCCCAATATCCATTTGTACGACCACATTAACGTTTCTTCATCATATTCTTCGGGCTGTTGGTCGAACTTGCCCAGTTGCCAGGAAAAAGCAATCAGTGCTTTCATCGGATAACCGCAGAATGTTGCTGTCTCCACAATCTCCGATCTTGCTTCATATGCCTCTTCCTCCATGCCGTTCACATCGGCAACTCTTGCCGCTTCCTCCAGCATACCAAGCTTAGCCGGACCATTGGGCAAACCATAGGCCTCGTCCATCAGTTCTTCAAAATCCATCTCTGTCTTCATCAGGCTTCCCCCTTACGGTCTGTATTTGCACGCAAACCCCAATCAATAAAACGAACAATGCCCTGATTTAACACTTCAAGCTCCTGCTTGCTCATGGCATAATGCCCCATCATCAGTGCATTGACGTATAACATTTCGATGGCAATCGGTGTCATCTGGTCATCCGGTGATGTCAGTACCCGCTGAATGATCGGATTACTCACGTTCAAATACAAAGTTGAGTACCCTGCTGAACTCATGCCAGAAGACAATGAACCCAGAACAGACGAGAACAATTCCGTGCTCTCCTCACTTGCTTTTTCAAGCGCACGAAGTGTTGAGGATTCCTGAGACAGCGTGAACAACACCGGCAGATCCGAAGGTTTAAACCCTTTCACCTCAGCCCGACAACGGAAGCGCTGTAAGGCAGAATCGGCCAGTCGCAACGCATCATAATACTGATTACGCTCAGCGGGTGGCACATCGGTGAAACTCATCGAGACCTGATCCGGCTGTAGCCGCTCCGTGTGTACGTTGTGCACGGTCATCGGCAGTGTCGCCATCAAATCGCTGTCATAAATATAACCACCGTTAATTACCAGCATCGATTGTGCGGAAGCTACATGATGAATCTGACGGTACTCATCAACAGAGGACGTGAAATACAATGTCTCTCCTTCATCAATTAACTCACCCAATTCACGGTGACCCCTCGTACTCTCAAATGGCAACCAGCGATGAATCATCGCGTAGAATGCTTGATCCTGCACAGCCAATGCCTTCATGGACAGAGCATGCAGACGAATCAGCTTCTGAAGCCGTTCCGTCTGGCTCTCAGCCATGTCGGCCAGTCCCTTGCGAAGTGCGTCTCCGAGTTCGGAGCGAACTTCCTCCAGCTTCTCATTTTCATAGAAATGTTCCCGTGATGCTGTCGGTTGAAGCTCATCTGTCCAGATCAGACATTTCACGAAGAAAGCCCACTCTGGCAAAATGTTCTCAGCCTTCTCCGAAATCAGCATTCGCTTCAGGTAAACCCGGTGAGAACGCTTGGCATTCAGATTAACTGCGTGTGGCAGTACAAAAGCAATACCTCCGGTACGGCCTGAAGCTGTCGTCAACGGAATGAAGTCTTGGAACTGCTCACCAAGCAGACGTTCACCAAATGCCAATACCTCCGATCTGCGTGAACGTGCGAGTGCAGGGTCCATCAACCAGATCGGGGTCTCGCTATTCACCACATGTTGCACGCCGCCATGATACAGCGTGACCGGATACGGCAATAATGCTCCGTAATAGAACAGAGCTTCTTTCACATAATCCGGTTCAAAGTAGTGCGCCGCGTCCGGTGTGCAACGCAGATATACTTTGGTCCCCGGGGACAGCTGTGTGTCCAATTGTCGAATCGTATAGGTGCCATCCGGCTTGCCCCGCCACTCCATCGAAGGGCCGCCCTTCGCGGATTGCGTCAGCATGACAATTTCGTGACTCACCATGAAACAGGATAACAACCCAATCCCGAAACGCCCGATAAACGAAGTCTCTCCATCCAGCAGCGCTTGCTGCCCCCTCTTCGAGGATTGTCCAATCATCGCTAGGAATTCATGGATGTCAGCTTCGGTCAAGCCGATTCCGTTGTCCTCCACCATCATGGTCAATTGCTCACCTGTTCCCGTCAGTTCAACACGAACTTCACCCTGATACCCTGGCTCCGCCTCCGTTCGTGCGGTAATCGCATCCGTCGCATTCTGCATCAGTTCGCGCAAGAACACTTTAGGACTGCTATATAGATGGTTGGATAAAATCTGGATCATCCCGCTCAGGTTCACTTGAAAACGATATTCATTGGATGCTGTCATGACTCACTCACCTTCCTCTACGTCCAAACACAATATGTACCCATACGATGTATTCATATGGATGTGTTAGACGAATTCATTATGTAATCGTTAGAAACAGACGTTCCCCGTGACAGGCACGCCAAAACATCACGTCAAGCCGGCCCTGGATAACCAAGACCGGCGTTATATGCATATTTCAGGCATTCATGAGACGTAAGGCCTTATCTTCCATTACCACGTTATGAATAGCAATGAAACGGATGTTCTACCCTAAAATAAGGATACATGTTACAAGGCAGAGTGAAAACAAACCTGAGACCCGATTTCAGACAGACTTCAGGGTAAATGTGCATCTTACATTCGGGACTATTGAAGGAGGAATAGATCTTTTTTGTCGTCCATTTGAACGATATCAGCCTACCACACGTATAATCTCCAAACTCAGATCGGACGGTGAATATACATGATCGAAGTACGCAACATATCCAAGCAATTCAAAGTGCATCAAGCACTGCATGATGTCAGTTTTACAGTTAAACAAGGCAGTGTCACCGGGTTGATTGGACCCAACGGTTCGGGCAAAACCACACTGATCCGTATCATGAATGGAGTCTTGGGCGCTTCCAGTGGACAGGTAACCATTAACGGATTGGACGCCGCTTGTGAGGCAGAGAAAGTACTGGCCATGTGTGGCACTCTTACCGAGCAAAGTGGATTATATGAAAATATGAGCGGGCGTGACAATCTGACTTTCTTCGCAGATGTTTTTGGCCTGAAGCATGCCAAGAAACGAATCGACGAGCTTGTAAATCTGTTCGAGTTGCAGGATTATCAGCATCGAAAAGTCGGCACCTATAGCACAGGCATGAAGAAACGCTTGGGCCTTGCACGAGTACTCTTGCACCGTCCTTCCATCCTGTTTCTGGATGAGCCCACCAATGGCCTGGATCCGGATGGAATTCAGATGGTGCTACGCATTATCCGTCAGTTAAATAAGGAAGAAAAGATGACAATCCTGGTCTCATCCCATGTGCTGTCCCAACTGTCAGCCGTCTGTGATCATTATATTTTCATGGAAAAGGGGCGCATCGTGGAGGAAGGCACGGAACAGGAGATTGTTAGCCGGTACCTGTCCACTCCGAAGCTCGAAGTAGAAGCCGACATGCCAGAAGGATGGCACACGGCAACCGACTTTACACCTGAAATAATCTCCGCACATCAAGCAGTATTTCAGCTTACATCGCGTGAAGATATTCCATTACTGCTAAGGCAATTAACGGAGCATGGTCAAGTCTATCAGGCCCGCATCACGGGCAGTGATCTGGAAAGTATCTATTTTGCCATAAGGGAGGCACACCACCATGAATAACCGCCAAGCCATACGTGCACTGGTACGTAAAGATATCCGGTCCGTCACAGCCAGCATTCAGCTCTGGTTGCCCATGTTGATCGTTCCACTGATTATTGGAATCATCATGCCCTCCGCCCTTCTGTGGGCGGCCTCCAGAATGGAACTTCGTTCTCTGGGCAACATCAGCTTTCTACTCGAATCATTGGATGCGTTAACCCATGGTGGACAGATTCCTCAGCTTGCTTCCATGCCTACAGATAATCATCGTATTGTCTATTACTTGGCCATGTATATGTTCGCTCCCTTGTTTCTCATCATTCCGGTAATGGCCTCCAGTATTCTGACGGCCAATAGTTTCGCTGGTGAGAAGGAACGTAAGACGCTGGAAGGATTGTTGTTCACACCGATAAGTATGGACACTCTTTTTAAAGGTAAAGTGCTAGCTGCCCTGATCCCTTCCATTCTATTATCCTGGGTTACTTTCCTGATCTATGGAATCATTGCCAATATTCTGATGTACCCCATGTTTGGAACGTTGATGTTTCCCAATCTGAACTGGATCATACTTGTCGTGTGGGTTGTTCCCGCTTGCAGTCTTATGGTCATTTTATTAAACGTCCTGATCTCGGCCAAGGTCCGTGGGTTCCAGGAAGCCTATCAGCTCGGCGGATTAATTGTCCTTCCCCTCATCGCCTTAGTCGCTGGACAAGCCAGTGGCATGCTGCTGATTGGTCCTTGGATGTTACTTATGATTGGAGCAGTGCTCCTGCTCATAAGTGTGGGTCTTCTTCGTCTGGTCACGTCGTGGAATAGTCGTCAGCAACTGGCGGAAAGTCAGATCTGAATGATGTGGAGTGTAGCGACGAAAATCAACAAACTACACTGTCGCTCCGCTATACAGATTGAGAAATAAATAAGTGCAGGTTATGATGTGGAGATATATGCTATGGGATGATTTATAGAGAGGAATGGAACAACTGTATGGAATCCAAACTACTTCAAAAATTAAAATATGCTTCACAATTAACGGCACAGGAGAAGCATATTGTGGACTATATCCTAAGCAATCCCGAAGTTGTATTTGATTCTACAGCCCATGAACTGGCTCAGCAGACCTATACAAGCTCATCCACCATTGTTCGCTTATGCAAAAAGCTGGGTACCAAGGGGTACCCAGACTTTCAGCTCAAGCTTGCTCTTGAATATCAACAGATACCTTCCGTGTTGCAGACGCAGGATCATGCAGTTGCAGAACAAGGCAACGTGCTGGCTGCCATCGACTCAGTTCCTTACCTGTATCAGCAGGCGCTAGATGATACGCGCAGGATGTTAAATGCTCCTGTTTTGCTACGAATCGCGAACTGGGTCAAAGAATCCGTACGCATTGATGTCTATGGCAGTGATATGAATTATTATCTGGCTCAACAGGCTTGTGCCAAGTGGAATGAACTCGGCATATCTGCGATTGCTCATAATAGTCCGAACATGCATTATTTGAACACGATGAATCCCAATAGCCTGACGCTGTCTTTTGTTATCTCACACACAGGTGAGAACCAATCCATGATTGAAGCCGCCAAAGTGCTCAGCGACAAACAGATGAAAGTCATCGCGGTCACGGGCAACAACCATTCAACTCTGTCCAGACATTGTGATGAAACGCTGCTGGCTTATGGATACAATGAACAATTACGACTGTCCAAAATGTCTGCGATGGTCTCTGTACTCTACATTTTCGACATGTTGTACATGGGAAGCATTAGCGACACGTATTAACGATTACCGTTGATCCGCTGCAAATACAATCCCGGCATCCTTACGTGCACTCATAAGTACACTCATTACAGACTGGCTGTGTTCGAGTAGTTCGTAACACCGTTTGTGATCACCACTTGCATGGATGTCCCTGAACGCTTCCCACTCATAGCACAGCCAATTCAATTTGGTCTGCGCATTATACGCCACAGCAGGCTCATTCCCGATCTGAAGCTTGATCTCCCGGCAACCGTTAGCTCCTCCTACAACCTGAAGATAACCTTTCTCGCCCTGAATAAGCACAAAGTTCATGCTGTTTGTGTCTTTGGCACCTACACATTCCGCAATAAACTCCGGATAGTGGAGAACCACTACACCTGACGTATCAATGCCGTTTGCATGCTTGTTCGCGGTATACGATACGGTAGTCGGACTGCCAAACAGATTCATGACCAGATGCAGATTATAAATATTGATATCCATCAGCGCACCACCAGAGAAATGTGGATTGAATACGTTCGGCGTTTCCCCTGCAAGCAGATCATTGTATTTGC
Source organism: Paenibacillus sp. GM1FR (assembly GCF_002803315.1). Lineage (NCBI taxonomy): Bacteria > Bacillati > Bacillota > Bacilli > Caryophanales > Paenibacillaceae > Paenibacillus > Paenibacillus sp. GM1FR. Next base: position 76,757 of record NZ_MKZL01000067.1, read on the forward strand.
GCGAGTATTGACTGTAGTTACACTGGATGAGTTTGATCGGACCAAGCTTTGGTAGTTGCTCCTGTATGACTTTAATATTGGGCAGATGAATGTTGGAGATGGCTTCAAACAGCAACAGATTCTTTTCTTTTGCAAGTGCAATCAGCGTTTCTGCTTCGTGAAGCGTGGACGTGAACGGTTTTTCGCAGACGACATGTTTGCCATGTTGAAGTGCCTGATAGGCCTGTTCGTAATGCATGCTGTTTGGTGAAGCAATATATACGAGATCTACATTTGTATCTGAAAATAGGGATTCCAGGTCCGTATAGATGGTATCGACCCCATACTTACCCGCAAGCTCCTGTGCTGTCTCTCTCTTCCGGGAGTACATCGCTGTACACGTAACATCTTCCAGTTCATTGATCGCAGATAAAATCGCATCCACAATGGACCCTGTACCAATCGTTGCTATATTCATCATATCGTTTCGCTCCTGTCGTTGGTTGTTTGTCAGTTGGCTCTCTTCGCTGCTCTGGTTGAGTGTTATGTTATCACGATCAAGTCAGGCGGAGAATGCTTTGGGACGGGATTGGCAGCATCATGCGCAATTCGATTTCAGGTTTGAATGACTATGAAATTCAATTTCATTCTCTTCTTTTTTTCATGTTTGAGATCTAACATATCTTCCATAGTTTACCGATATAACATAAGGAATTAACGACATACATATAGAAGAACGAAGGGGACGATGAACGAATGAAAACAGGGTATACATACGTACAACGCACCATCAGTACATTGCTGTTATTTACACTCATTGCAGCAGTGACATTGGGAGGCGGAACCGCAGCCCAGGCAGCTTCACTCAGCCAATCCACAGTGTATTATGAGTCCGACGGAGTTTTGTACAAAGTATCCGCGGATGGCAGCAATACAACAGAAGTATTAATTGATTTCCAAGGTGTGGACTTGCACGCGGCAGGCTCTTATCTCTACTACACACAGACTGCTTCTTCCACAACCTTGCTTCGGGTTCCGAATGACGGGTCCAGCGATGCGGCAGAGACATTTGCTACAGATGTACTCAGCTATTATACGGATAACGGATTCATCTATTATCTGGATGCTACAGGTACCATTTATCGCGCGAATGGCAATAGTGACGCTTCAGCTGTCACCAAGATTGCTGACAAAGCAGATACTGATTTTCCATTTCTCCTGGTAGCCAAAGGGCGTGCCTACTATAATGCGTTGGTTAATGGAAACACGTGGATCGTGTCCAAAACGTCCAACGGTGCTGGAGCTGTGCAGCGGATTGCCGCAGGCGCAGTGGAAGGACGTTATTTTACGAATCAAGCCAAAAACGAACTGCAACTGATGGTAAATACAGACCCCTACGAGGAGTTTTACTCCACCAATGCTGTTGTCCTGTATAAGGTGAACTACAATACTGGCAAAGCAACTGCGGTTAATCCCAAAGCCAAACTGGATGTGAATGCTGTATATTCCGGTGGTTGGGGAAACAATCTTTACGTGTATAACAAAGGAATCGTTCTCGACAGCAATAAGGATTACAATTATGCCAAAGGCAAAGCGTTTGCGTTAACAACTTCAGCCAAAACACTTCAGCTTCATAACAAAAGCGTTCGTGAAGTAAGTGCCTTAGGTACAGACAAGGTTGTCCTTATTGATGCAGACAAAAAGGCTTATGCCAAAACGGTCTCTGGCAACAAAGTGACCAAGTCTGCCAACCTGAACCTGAACAATGTAACGTATGTTGCGAATCAATTAACCAACGGCACATCTACGGCTGCATACATCTCGGGCAACAATGGACTCTATTCGGTTAATACAGCTCTCAAGGTAACGAAACTTACCGGGGACGAATGGGATGCATTCCATATCAGAGATGATGTTGCGGGCCTCTTCTACATCAATGCCAAAGATCAATATCGCTTGTATCACGTGCAAACGGGTGGAACAGGGAAAAAAGTTATGAGTGACGTTTTCCTCGACAATATTCTATTGGTGACACCGTACTAACATATCATGTTGATTCAGGCGTATAGCCCATTCAACGGACATGTCCATAACAAAAAGGATTACCATGCAGCCATAACGGCTCTTGGTAATCCTTTTTTGGTTGTCGAAAACTATTTTTCAAAAACATCTTCCATATGAGAATGATAATTGTTATCATTAAGAAAAATAAGACAAAAGGATGGTCCGTATGACTGAACAGTTTCCCTTCATTGCTGAAACCTCATCTCTACCGCTCCTCTCCTCCATGTGCCGTGTGCGTCGTGGGGAGAATTTCCGTGTGCAAGGCAAGACGGTGTCACGGCCCATGCTCTGTCTTATTTTGCAAGGAGACGGTGTTCTGGTCCTGAATGATACAGTCTACACGGCGCAAGCGGGCAGCTTGTTTGTACTGAAGCCAGGAACAACCATTGAGGCCGCTGCACGCTCGAATGTGACCGAATGTATATTACTAAGCATGGATACGGTTTGTTTGCAGCAAGTGCGCGGTGAATGGAAAATGACCTCATCACCCGCCTTCCCGCTGGATTGGGAGACAGGCAGGTTGCTGGTTCGTCATGAGCAGCAGGCTGTATTACGTTTGGAACAACTGTATGAAACCTATCGCGGTCTTCAACCGGATCACTTTATCAGCATACATAGCCAGCTGCATGAGCTGTTGCAATTTCTCTCAGAGAACAGGCTGGAAGCCAATCATGAGAAAGTGGACCCTGCCTTGGAACGCAGTATTATGTATATGCGACGTTACATGAGTGAAGGAATCAGCATGGATCAGCTTGCCAAGATTGCTGGACTCACACCCAGCTCCTATTCACGCAGTTTCAAGAAGGCCAAAGGCATGTCACCAACCGATTACCTGAATCGTTTACGTATAAACGAAGCCAAAAAACAGCTGACAGAGGAATCCTGTGTCCTCAAAGACGTCGCGGTATCTGTCGGGTATGGCAATGAATATTATTTTAGCCGCAAATTCAAACAAACCTTGGGGATTGCTCCCAGCGTATATATGAAAAGAGATCAACTTCGCGTAGCTACGGCATCCATTATGGGATTCCATGAGAACTTGGCCTCGCTTGGACTTCGCCCGGTAGCTGTGCTGGAAGGTGAAGGTGTGTTTGACCGAGAATCGGATGAATATGAACAAGAACGCCGATTAACCAGACAATTCGATCAACTTCGGCAGGCGAAGCCAGACTTGATCATCGGTGACTTTTACCACAAGCCCTATTACGATCGCCTGAAAAGTATTGCACCCACCATCATCTTGGAGTCCACTGATGACTGGAAAGAGAACCATATTCGCATAGCCGAACTAGTCGGACGTGAGAAACAAGCGTTGCTGAATTTCAAAGAACTTGAGTTTCGCAAGCTTGAAGCAAGCCTGAACCTGCAACCCTATTTCGGACAAAAACGGTTGGCTATGATGGAGGTTACGAATCAGTTCATTCGCTTACAAGGGACTGGTGAGCATCCGTTAAATCACTTGTTGTATGCTGAATTGGGACTCCAGCCTGCTCAGCTTGTATCTCCCGAAAGTTCCAGAAATGGATATGCAGCGGATAGTATCCCCGTGCTAGACACGGATTACCTGTTAATCCATCGTGCTTCGCTCCAGCCTGCCAGTGAAAAGCTGTTCCGACGCATGAAACAAACGGCATCGTGGAATCGATCCCCTGCTGTATTGTATGGTAACGTTCACGATATTTCGAACTGGCAACGGTTATGCTGGACCCCGGGTGGCCGGTTGCAGATTCTGAACGAACTGGAACAGATAACTCAGCAATCTGTAGTCTTTCCTCAGGCAGGTCTGATCGGGCATTAGATGTGAACATAGGTTGATACGATGGGCAAGATTATCTTTTACAGCGTGTTCTTTCATTATAATTCAGTAAGATATTGCACAGGCCAAAGGGCCCTCTCCTATAACGGAAAGGGCCCTTTGCATGTAATTATGAATGTTCCTTAATCTCTTCCTTCGGAACCAGCTTGTATATCTCTTCATTTTCCATGGTATCAATCAACCGATCCAACCATTTGTAATATGCTTCCGCTTGCAAAACTTTGTGTTTGTCTTCCATCAGAATGTGGATAAGTTCAGCGTCTGCCTGCTCATCCAGACCTTCGAATAACCGATTCAGTTCTTCAATTGATTTGCGTAGAATCTGAAGGTTACTCTCCACGGCTTTTCTCCATTTAATTGCAAAATAATCCGTAAACGTCTGATGCCAGTCATATTCCACTTCATATAGGTCTTTTCTGGAGCCCTTGCTCCACACTTTATTTACCATTTTCAAATCCAGCAGTGTTCGTACACCTGTACTCATACTCGTTTTGCTCATTTCCATTTCCCGTCCCATATCGTCAAGGGTCATTGGTTTGTCTGCAAAAAATAGCAATCCATATAAGTGTCCCGTCGACAGCGTAACGCCGTAAAGATCCATATTACGTCCAATGGCTTCAATGACGCGCTTACGAATCTTCAGCACGGTTGCCTGCTGTTCCTCTTGTAAATGGTCCAAGCCCATGCTTGCAACCTCCATTCTGAACATTCCACAGTCTTTGGCGAAATAATTGCAACACTTTAAAAGTCCTGCTTACATGGGAAAGCACTCGGCCGGACATCATATATGCCAGAGGGCTTTCATTCACCCAATGTATGAAAATGGGAACTTTACCAGGCTACAATTGCCTATGACTATCTTTTAACCAAAAAATTCAGCTTCAATTCAGCTCATTTTCTATTGTAGGAAAAGCAATGTCAAATGTAAAGCTGCCTTATTAGCCAGAATAAGGAGAATGACGGAGTATTTGGACGAAAAACTTTGTACAGTTTTTACTGTACAAACATTATGTACTGTTTATTCGGTTGATATACTGGTTAAGTATTGTTAGACTTAAAAACGTTACCCAGAAAGACGGGAAGCGAAGCAACAATTACCGGATTTCGTGGCTGGGCGCATAAGTGTATGGGCTTATGGATGCTGAAAGCCGTTCGAAGTGCACAACACATCAGAAGGGGTGAAAACATGACCATACTTGAAGTGAAAAACGTAAGTAAATTGTTTGGACCCCAAACCGAGCAAGGTCTGCAATTACTGGAGCAAGGTTGGGGTAAAGAAAAGTTGGCCAAAGAAAAACAGATAACGGTTGGTGTCAACCGGGTCAACATGGACATTAAGGAAGGCGAGATTTTCGTTATTATGGGACTGTCCGGGAGTGGTAAATCCACACTGGTTCGGATGTTCAATCGTCTGATTGAACCAACATCCGGAGAAATTCTGGTCCATGGTAAGGATCTACGCAAGATGAACAAAGAACAATTGCGCGAAGTGCGCCGGAAAACGATTAGCATGGTCTTCCAGAAGTTTGCGTTGTTCCCGCACCGTACCGTTCTTGATAATGTGGAGTATGGATTGGAAATACAAAAAGTAGATAAGGAAGTACGCCGGGAGAAGGCAAAAACCTCACTTGAGCTGGTTGGCCTTAAGGGCTGGGAAGACAAAATGCCAGATGAACTCAGTGGCGGGATGCAGCAACGTGTCGGCTTGGCGCGTGCACTTGCCAATGACCCGGAAGTACTACTGATGGATGAAGCCTTCAGTGCACTTGATCCATTGATTCGCCGTGATATGCAAGACGAGTTGATCGAGCTTCAGGATAAAATGAAAAAGACCATCATTTTCATTACCCATGACTTGGACGAAGCGCTGCGCATCGGCGATCGTATTGCCCTCATGAAAGACGGCGCAGTTGTGCAGATCGGTACACCGGAAGAAATCATGATTCAACCGGCCAACTCATATGTGGCCCGCTTCGTCGAAGACGTGGATCTGTCCAAGGTCCTCACTGCCGCTCACGTCATGCGTCGCCCTGAGACAATCACACTTGACCGCGGTCCTCGGGTAGCCCTCGAACTCATGCGCGAAAATGGTGTCTCTAATCTGTTTGTCATTGACCGTTCGAAGAAGCTACTTGGTGTCATTACTGCAGAAGATGCAACCCGTGCAATGCGCGAAAATAAAGTATTAAATGACATTCTGATCACGGACGGGCCGACAGTGTCGCCTGAGACCCTGATTCATGAATTGTTTGAGATTGTAAGTTCTGCCCATGTGCCGCTCGCTGTTGTTAGTGAGAATGGCCGTCTGCAAGGTGTTATCGTCCGCGGTGCCCTGCTGGGTGCACTTAGCGGTGAAGTTGCAGTAAAGGAGGAACTTGAGAATGATTCCCAAAATACCACTAGCATCGTGGATTGAATCCATCGTTGACTGGATGAGCTCCTCGCTCTCCGGATTGTTTAATGTAATCTCTATTGTTATTCAGGCAGTAGTTGGATTCTTCTCCGGGCTGTTCATGCTGCCCCATCCACTCCTGTTCATTGCCATATTGGGTGTTCTTGCGTTCCTCGTAGGACGACTCCCACTGACACTATTTACGGTTATCGGGTTCTTGCTCGTAGATAACTTGGGATACTGGTCCCAATCGATGGACACACTCGGCCTGGTTATCACTTCAGGATTGGTTTCGATCCTGCTTGGTGTACCTGTCGGAATCTGGCTCGCATACAGTAAAACTGCGGCGCGTATCATTACACCGCTGCTTGACTTCATGCAGACGATGCCTGCATTTGTCTACTTGCTGCCTGCAGTTACATTCTTTAGTCTAGGTGTCGTTCCAGGTGTTATCGCTTCTGTTATATTTGCGATTCCGCCAACGATTCGTCTGACTCACTTGGGGATCAGACAGGTATCTAGTGAATTGGTTGAAGCAGCTGATGCATTCGGCTCAACTTCCATGCAAAAGTTGTTCAAAGTACAGCTTCCACTCGCTTTGCCTACCGTGATGTCCGGTATTAACCAGACCATCATGCTGTCACTGTCCATGGTTGTTATTGCATCCATGATTGGTGCACAAGGTATTGGTGCGGAAGTCTATCGTGCTGTAACACAGCTTCAAATCGGTAAAGGTTTCGAAGCCGGTCTGGCCGTTGTTGTACTCGCGATTGTACTGGACCGTTTTACACAAAATGTATTTATGCCAGGTCGCAAAAAGACCTCACGCATTACAGCCAAGCAAAAAGCATGGATCACTGCTGCGGCAACATTCCTTGTGCTTGTAGCTGGTTTCTCACAATACTTCGTTGGTGGCACAACTTCGGCTGGCGGCAACAACTCAGCTGCCAATGCTGTAGGTCAAGAAGTGAACTATCAGATTATTGGTATCGATCCAGGGGCTGGTATCATGAAGTCTGCTGCAAAAGCGATCGAAGACTATAAATTGACTGACTGGACTCTGATTGAAGGCTCTGGTGCAGCCATGACGGCCACACTGGACAAAGCCATCAAAAATGAAGATCCAATCATTATTACAGGTTGGACTCCGCACTGGATGTTCAACAAATATGATCTGAAATATCTGGAAGATCCAGAAAAATCTTTCGGTGATGCTGAAGAAATTCACACCATCGCCCGTAAAGGTCTGAAAGAAGATCACCCTGTTGCGTTTGAATTCCTGTCCCGTTTCCAATGGACATCGGATGACATGGGTGAAATGATGACTGCTATCCAGGATGGCACATCCGCAGAAGAAGCTGCTAAAGCTTATGCTGAGAAACATGCCGATCAGATTGCTGAGTGGACCAAAGGTCTGACTCCAGTGAACGGTGATGCATTCAAACTCAGCTATGTGGCTTGGGATTCCGAAATCGCAAGTACAAACTTGCTGAAATATGTGATGGAAAACGAATTGGGTTATAAAGTTAACGCTCTGCAAGTCGAAGCCGGACCAATGTGGACGGGTGTTGCCTCAGGCGACGTAGATGCCTCTCCAGCAGCTTGGCTGCCATTGACACACGCAGACTACTGGGAACGTTACAAAGACCAGGTGGACGATCTGGGGGCTAATATGACAGGTGTACGTACAGGCCTCGTGGTTCCTAAGTACATGACTGAAGTAAACTCGATTGCAGATCTAGAGACCGGTGCCGCTTCTTCCACTCCATCGGCAAGTGCTAATGTGGGCGAAGAGGTTAATCACCAGATTGTTGGTATTGATCCAGGTGCAGGTCTGATGAAGGCCACAGCAAACGCCATTAAGCATTATGATTTGTCTAACTGGAATCTGATTGAAGGTTCTGGAGCAGCAATGACTGCATCATTGGACAAAGCTTATAAAAATGAAGAACCAATCATCGTTACGGGTTGGACTCCGCACTGGATGTTCAATCAGTATGATCTGAAGTATTTGGACGATCCCGACTTGATTTTTGGCGATGCAGAGGAAGTTCACACGGTTGGACGTAAGGGAATCAAAGAAGATCATCCCGTTGCCTATGAGTTCTTCTCTCGTTTTAATTGGACTGCGGATCAAATGAGTGAAATCATGGTAGACATTCAAAAGGGCGTTTCGCCTGAAGAAGCTGCCAAGACTTATGCAGAAAAACATCCGGACCAAATTGAAGAGTGGACCAAAGGGTTAACCCCTGTTAAAGGTGACAATTTACGTCTCGGTTATGTTGCATGGGACTCTGAAATTGCGAGTACCAACCTGATGAAGTATGTGCTGGAGACAGATCTCGGTTACACCGTCAAAGCACTACAAGTTGAAGCTGGCCCCATGTGGGCAGGCTTGGCAGCAGGTGATATCGATGCTTCTCCAGCCGTATGGCTCCCGCTTACACATGGGGACTACTGGAAGACATATGGAGACAAGATTGAAGATATCGCTGTCAGCATGACAGGAGTTAAACAAGGTTTGGTTGTTCCAACGTACATGGATATCAACTCTGTTGAAGACTTAAAAGATAATTAAACCAGATTGAGTTGTATAAACCTGAATTTGGTAAAAAGACCACCGAAATTTTTCGGTGGTCTTTTTGAGTGTAACTTTACTTAGGAACGGGAATGCCTTCTAGCCTAATGAAAGCCTGAATGTACCTGAAGTGCCGTTAAAGTGGATTTTTTCCCTTTCAATGAAAAGCTTCGCTCTGGATGGGATCAGGAGTCAGCTACTCACACACACGGTTGGAGCAGAGCAAATACAAGCGCTAACGAATCAGAGACGTCTTATTCAAGGATATGAAGCGATTCCAGAAATCTAAAGAACCTGAGACACGCTATATCAGAATAAAACAGTCGTTTGCAGTGTTTTTGTCAGAGATTCCAGTAAATAACGTGTCTGATGTTCCTTACTTTGTAAAAAGAAGAGCTGAAGGCGAAATAAGGCGTCCTGAGTTCCTTAGAAAATGGTCTCCCTTTCCCCAGGGTATAAAGGCTTGGGCTCAAGACATTTTAAAATGCTAATCTCCACACCCTAACTAACTTCGAAAATCTCAAGCATAAAGCTAAACGTACTAATCGTTACCTTCTACATTAAAGGTTGTGAAATTGAATTATGTACTCAAGCTCTGCAAATTCTTCTCTTTTCTTTTCTTTTCTATTCCTACACTTTACCAATCAGCAACAATAGTACACCAATGGCAATCATGACAACACCGAGAATACCATACACCACTCTTGCACCCTGCCGTCCAATGGTTTTCACAAAAATACCTGCTCTAAAACTCTTCATAAACCAGTCCCAATTGTTGATACCACCGAGCAAACTAAAAATTCCTGCCGCTATGGCAAATAGTGCGATTAAAACAGGTTGTTCTTGCATGTCGTCAACACTCCTTCAATATAATCCTGTCTACTATACCTTCGCTTGGTGAAAATTAACAGGCATTAATTGGGCGTATCTCAAAACTCGCTGAAGTGCATCTTTCACCGCCTTTTCGCCCCCTGCTGCGTCACTTTCCCTTGACGTGCCCCAGCACGCCTGCAGAAAACTTCCTTGCTTGGAACAAATATTCGGCAAAATCTACTTCCTTCGGAGTTTTCAGACACGCCCTAGTAAAAAAACAGCTTGCAGATGGAAGTCTGCAAGCTGTTCTAAACCGTCTGTATCATGCGTTTTATTGCTTTTGCAACTCGCTTGCTGACAATAACAAGGTTACCACTTCAGCACGTGTTGCTTCAGCGAGGGGGTTAAACTTATTTTTTCCTGTTCCCTTCACCAGTCCTGCATCATATGCAGCAGCGATATATGGAACGGCCCATGCAGGTACTTTATCTGCATCCGCGAAACTCAGTGCCGGATCGGACTCCACTGGAAGGCCGAGTGCTCTGACGAGCATAACCGTCATCTCTACCCGCGATACTTTACCCGATGAACGGAACGTATCATCCGTGTACCCACTAATGATGCCTTGATCCACTGCCTGAGCAATAAAGGATTGTGCCCATGCAGGTATCCCAGCAGCATCCTTAAACGTCAATGACTTGTTGCTGGCTGGAAGTTCAAATGCTCTTCCCAACATCACAATGAATTCGGCGCGTGTCGCTGGTGCATTCGGACGGAAATTACCATCCTGATATCCGTTCACAATTCCCCGGGAAATGGCCTGTCCAACGGCAGCAGTCGCCCAGTGATTTCCGATGTCCTTCAGGTCCACAACCGGTGTGGTTGGATTAGGACTTCCTCCATTACCCGGAACGGTTGGCGTAGTTGGGTCTGTAGGATTGGTTGGTGTAGTCGGTGTGGTTGGAGTTACAGGCGGGGTAGGTGTTGTAGAACCTCCACCACTGTTACCACTGCCCGGATTACTTCCATTATTGCCGCCACCATTACCAGGATTGCTTCCATTTCCTTCCCCCGGAAGTGGCGCTCCCTTCAAATCCATACTGCGTCCTTCCGTCTTTTGATCGACTGTACCTACACGGTCCAGATGTTCATGGAAGATTTCATAATCGACCAGATTCAATTCGTAGAATCGATTATCATCTTTCGCTATTCTCATAGCACGATAGAAGTCTCCACCATTAGCCATGAACGAATTGGTAGCGACGATATAATACCCGTTCGGATCGATATCCGAGTAGGTACCATCTGTATTCTTAATCTGAACTTTGATCACACGTTGACCGACTTGGGTCACGGTATTGGTCGTTGCATCAATTTTCTCGCCTGGTTTCGTGGAATCGTAGTAGAAACGCATACCCGCTACTTGCGGAAAACGCCCTTCTCCCGTTTCCACACCACTAACGCCATTTTCCAACGCGGCTGTGATTTCTTTGCCTGTCATTTTCAACGCAGACAGATTATTAGCGAACGGCATCACAGTCAGGAGATTGCCCAGCGTAATATCACCTGTCTGGAATGAAGCACGAATGCCACCACCGTTCTGGATCGCGACGTATCCTTTGACGTCGTTTTCCTGCACAATGGATTTCACTTTCTCCAGCATACCGTCTGTCATCAGGTTTCCTAAATTGGTTTCCTGTTTCCGCACAGTGCCACGTTCTCCATCCAGGAAGACATTTGTTTTACCGATAATCGTTTTCTTGAATTGTTCCAACTGAGGGGCATATTCTTTCAACTTGTTTGCAGCTTCCACATCATCAGCATAAATGAATTGGTTGACAGCATCTTTCGCATCCAGACTCAACAATTTGCCGTTCCACTTCTTCAATATACCCGCTTCATCAAACGTAACATCCAATTGACCAAGAGAAACGTCATATTCCCCGGTTTGCACAACCAATGTTGGCTCATCCAGGCTACCCACAACAATCGGTTCCTTCAGAATGGTGTGTGAATGACCACCTACCACAATATCTATCCCTTCTACGGCTTCAGCCAATTTGAGATCCTCTGAATAGCCAAGGTGAGTCAAAGCAATGATTTTATTGATACCTTCATTTTGCAGCATCTCTACAGTTGCTTGTGCACTTGCCTTATAATCTACAAACTTCAAGTCATCTCCCGGTGAAGAAAGAGATACTGTGTCCGGTGTCGTCAGTCCGAAAATACCGACCCGCTCACCATTCACTTCCGTAATAATCGCCGGATAAATCTCAGCTTTCTCACCCGGATCACCGATGTTATTGTTGTAAAAGCCACTCAAGCTCGCATCCTTTGAATAATCAATGTTGGCACTCACGAACGGGAACTCCGCTTTTTCAATAAATGCTTTCAGTACGCTTGGGCCTTTATCAAACTCATGGTTACCAAAGGTCATGGCATCATATCCGATCATGTTCATGAACTCCAGATCAGCCAGACCATTAAACAGATTAAAGTACAATGTACCAGAGAATACGTCCCCTGCATCCAGCACCAATGTATTATCATTGCGCGCTTCCTTAATTGCCGTTACTCGGCGCGGGATGTTATCCAGATGCGCATGCGTATCATTCGTGTGCAGTACGCGCAGGTTGAAGTCCCCTTCTTCCACTGGATCTCCAATACTCAATTGTGCAAGCAGTGGATCATGGTCGCTCACTCGTCCATCTGCTGTCTCAAAATCGGCATTCACATGTACCACTTCAATGGCTGCCGTCTCAGTCAGGTTTTTACTCACCAAAATGTGATCCAGTGTCTGAGAGTTTCCATCATAGATGTAGGAATATCGTTGATTTTCTGGCAGTTCGTTTACCAGATTGTCCAGTTCATTACCTTCGACAATGCTCAGGGTATTCGAGAATTGGAAGTCATTAAAATCACCGAGAACAGCGACATTGACCTCAGGGTCTTTGTTCAGTAACTCTTTCACAAACCCATTCACCAACGCAGCTTGCTTCGCACGTTGAACTTCACTGCTTCGAGTTGCAGGCTGTATACTTCCAAATGGTTTCAGGTCTCCACCTTTGGAATTGAAGTGGTTGGCAATCACCACTACACGTTCACCATTGAATTCGAATTCAGCGGCGAGTGGTTTGCGGGAGCTGGCGAACGCCTCGTCCCCTGGTGCAATACGACCCGGATTATTGGAGAGACTGCCGTCAGCTTTGACTGTGATCGCTGTCGTAGCATTTCCTTTTCCGATACCATTAGCCAACGATACACGGTTCGGCTGATAAAGGAACCCTACACGAATATTGGCACCAGGTGCCCCGCCATCCTTGTTATTTTCCGGAGAAATCTCACTATATCGATATGTTGGTCCGTTGTTCGTTTTGATTGCATCAATTAGCGTCTGAAAACTCTCATTGGACGCTGTTGTGCCCGTGTCGGCATCGCCATCGTTATCCTGAACTTCCATGATGCCAATGATGTCTGGCGTGTTCAGATTATCCACGATGATTTTACCGATTTTATTGGCTCGTGTTAAATCTTTTTTGCTGAAGTTCTCCACATTAAACGTAGCAATGGTCAGTTTATCTGCCGCTTGTTCAATGGAAGTAGTCGCTTGTTTCGTTTCTCCCGGGATAACTGCTGGTAAATTCCCTTCAGGACTCACCTTGAAATTTCCACTAGAGTAGGTCATTACTCCGACTACATTACCATCCAACTTATCGCCTGTTTTTACTGCTTTGGAAGGTTTCTTGCCGATAAATAGACGCTGCGGATTGAGATCACTCTCATTCATATCTTTCTTGTTATCGGTCAGAATAACACCACCGTTAGGTGTGCGAAGTGGATTATTCTCACCATTATCCACAACAACGGCCAGACCCGGTTGACTGGAGTAAGGACCTATAATTTCAGGCTTTTCCAGTTCAACACGCATGCCTTCCAAACTTTCAAAAAAGTCTATAGCATCCGTCTCGGGATTAAATTCTGCAAAAGAGTCTGAGTCAATGACGGTTGGAATTACACGTCCATTGACACCCAACTTCACAGGTGCAGGTAGATCTACCTTATCTATTACTTTTACAATGGCACTCGCCGTAATCTGCGTGGTGGTTAATTCGTTAACCGCCCCATATTCCGTAACTTTCCCAGATACCTTCACCTGATTGCCAACGATAACTCCATGACTTGGTTTATAAACCTGAATGGCTTCGGATGTCCGGTTATCATCGTCCATCTCGCCCGGAAGCTCTTGCATGTAAAAACTGCTTGTACTGACAGAGGTAACAATACCTTCAATATCCTTAACATCGTATCCGTTAAAAACAGAGGTATGTCCTGCGCCCTGAATATCATGGATACGCACGTTTTCTTTATCAGGAAGTATTTGATACGTAAAGGTGTACACTGCACTGGATTGTCCATTAAGAATGGCAACAGCCTTGATTACGATGTCTTGATCAATCACTATTGGACTACTATACACGGCGGAAGAAGAAGTAGGCTCTGTATTATCCGTCGTGTAATGTACAACTGCACTCTTGGCTGGAGAGGTTAATGTGACTTCATTGTTCCGGGGAATCCCGCCAGATGGAACACTTGCCATCACAGACAGGCTATTTTCTACAACATCTGCGGCTGTTCTAGGCAAAATCTCTAATCCGTAATTACTGTTGAATGTCAGAACACCCTGCACATATTCGTAGGTTTTGCCAACAGTTAGCGCGGTAGGAGAGTTTTTGGCATAAATCGTCATCTCAGCACCATGACTATCCGTAGCGTAAAACGTCGAACTACTGCCCCGTGTTACCTGAATATCTCTTACTTCGACAAACATTCCCTCATACTTTTCGCCCGGACCTTTGTTACTTTGGTCTGCTGGTCTGACAAAGTCTGTGGACACCATATTTTTGGGTCCGGGGAGTGTTACATTTTGCTCAGTGACCTTCATGTATCCTTCGGTAAAACCTGACTTATCCTTCTCGATCTGGACGAGTCCGCTGTAGTGGGTAATTGGACCATACACTTCAATGCGATCCCCCACATCAACCTGATTCTTCGCTCGGACTACAATGCCAGCTTCTTCGTCTTGAATATAATAATTCGTGAATTCTCCGGAGAGTTCACTGTACGTTACGACACCTGAAACGGCTACATTTGTATTTGGTGCAAGGACTCTCGCATCAGCAATGGATATGATTCCAGTCTCGTCTGCTTCCTGTAATTCTGAGTTATCCGTCTCAGCTGGTTCTTCACTTTCAGTTCCATCAAAATCACCATCTTCGTTAGTTGGTGACTCTGTCCCCTCCAGGTCTGACGATTCTTCAGTTGGGACAGTATTCGGTATGGAGGTCTCCTGATCACTTGTGTGCTGCTCTTCCGCTACTACACTTTCCTCATCAGCATATGCGGTGCTACTTAATCCACCTATTGGTGCCGCACCTGTAACGACAAGAACGAAAACCAGAAACCCTTGTGCCCAACGTTTCACTTGCTTGTTGTTCATTCGTCCTACCCCCATGTTTTCAACTTGGCAATCATTTGTTCAGCCAGCTTGTACATTAGTTCAAATATAAGATAACTGAATAACAGACTTGTGTAAACAATATTTCTTCGTTATGAAAGAAAATAGAACACTCATATCACATTTTCTAAACTAACCTCTATAATAATGAATAAATAGTACTAACTTTTAACTAAAAACACGTTATTAAGCCTATTAAAGTTATATAAATGTTAGATATACGATTACTTAACGTCAATTAAATTGACATTTATACTGAATATATATACGAATTCGACATTTAGTGACAGTACTCATTTCTTTAAATCCACTAAAACCTGAGTCTTGAGACATGCATTTTCACATGATAAAACGATATGTACGGATCACTTTAGTTCACCACATTAACTGAGTATAAAAGAGAACTGTTAAGCGCAAAATCAGTATGAGTTAATAGAATGTTAAAAAAAACCACAAGAACATCTCCATTTACTCTCAGAGACTTTCTTGTGGGATAATACAAAATATGAAAAATGATACTAATTTCACTTTTTCGAAATGTTACAGACGGTTTTCAATACACTTCTGTGTCTGGTGTCAAAGTAATATTACTTCCATAGGGTTCAATTAATCCTTGTTGCTCCAAGTATTGGTCAACGTATCGATCTGCATTCAGTGAAGTTGACCCGATCCAGTCTGAATATGTTTTTCCAAACATTTTATATAGTATGTCACTAGTATATTCATTACTTAATTCCCCAAAAACAGTATATAACTGTTTTACCGTATTTGTGTGTTTTTTCCCCTCTAAATCGGTCCATGTTACTTTTTTATTCAGATCTACCTTCCTTATATCCTTAGTATATATTTGTACATTTGACCCATTGATTTTGAAGTACACACGGATGCTTTTTTCGTAAGGATGACCCTTGAGAATGCTCCACCCTTTCATATCTCCAGTAGCTGGCACAGCATAAAGTTTCCCTTTTGTTGGAGTTGTTCCTGTTACACTGTTTTGTTTTTGAGGTTGTTCAATATTAATAGTCATTTTACCTTTACCAATGGATACTTGCATCTGCTTAGCTTTAGAGTTATAAGTCACAGTTCCATCCAGAGCATCTGAGAGAACTGAAGCAGGAAACAAAGTTACGCCATTTTGAACAAGCAGCGGGGACTTGAGAGTTAATGGCTCTCCATTTAACGTTGCTTTTGTTCCCGTTTTCGGGAGAGTTAGTTTGGTAGAACCAACTTTAATCTCGAAGGCGTCCTGTTGAGCAATGTAACTAACACTCCCTCCCAGTGCCTTGAATACCTCTTTCATCGGAACAAGAGTCACACCATTTTTTATGTATCCTCCATCAATTGCTTCATCCAAACTACCTGAAATAGTAACTGATCTTTCAACATTTTCGACTTTAACAGTAATTGTTGAAGAACCTACACCTATTACCTTTACCATCCCAGTGCTCAGCACTTGAAGTATATGAGGTTCACTGATCGTATAATCTGTTTTTGTAAGACCTGTATTTCTTCTGTAGTATGGATCGTTATCGCTATGTATTGAATTTTCGTCATCATACACAACAACTATATTAAGATTAATCTTAGAACCGACCGAAACTGTAGTATTAGGGATGAGTTCAATATTTTTAACTTTAAGTTCCTCTCCATAAACACTTGAGACAAACAACAACATAAATACCATCATTAGAAGCGTTACTCTTTTCATTCACTTGTACTCCTTCTTATTTTTAATATTGTCCATTACTTTTCATGAATCCATGTATTGGGATACCCCTTTCAGCTTCCTATTCTATTTCGGAATCATTAACAAAAAATGTTAGTCTTTCTTTTTAGTAAAACAAAAAAATTGAATGCAGCTTAATCACTGCATTCAACATGGATATGAATTAAATTATTTCTTCACCGTGCTGTTATATTGCGCAATCTTGTCTGTAATTTGTTTAGCTGCTGCATCCAATGCTTCCTGTGGTGTACCTTGTCCATTCAGGACCGTTTCAATCGCTCCTTCGACAAGTTGTCTGGCTTCAGGAAATACACCCATTAATGCCCCGGATGTTGCTGTCGAATCGGCGGAAGCGTGCAATTGATCGACTGCTGTCTGGAATTGCGGGTACTTCGCCATATTATCCTTTAATACTTGCTCATTGTAGGCTGCTGTCGTAATAGGGAAGTATCCTGTCGCAACACTCCAGTTCGCTTGTACCTCTGGTGTAGCCAAGTACTTGATGAATTCCCACGCCGCTTGCTGTTGCGCTTCCGATTTGTTATTCATGATGTACAAGCTCGCTCCACCCACTACAACGCCGCCTTCTTTGGCATCCGCTGGACGAGGCAGGAAGCCTGTTCCCAGTTCAAACTTGCCACCTGAACCTTCTACGATTTTACGCAGGCCAGCTGTGGAATCAAGAGTCATACCGATTTGCTGAGCGGTAAATGCTGCTGTTGTATCGTCTGTGCTACGTCCCAGATTGGAGAGGGTCTTCTCATCAATCATCTTTTTCCACCACGTTAAAGTCTTCACTCCAGCTTCGGAGTTCAGCAGAGACTCTGTAGCTGCTTCATTTCTTCCGTTTCCATTGTTTACATAATCTGCATTCTGGTTTGCAAAGAACTGTTCCATAAACCAGCCGTAGATCGCCATGGATGCACCTGGCTTACCGTCTTTCGCCAATGCTTTCGCCGCTTGCTCAAACTCTTCATACGTCTTCGGCGGGTTCTCCGGGTCCAGACCTGCTACTTTGAACATATCCTTGTTGTAGTACAGGATCGGGTTGGATGTGTTAAACGGCATGGCGTTCAATTTGCCATCGATGGTGTAGTATCTGATAATGTTTGGCTCCAGTTGGGACAGGTCGAACTGATCCTTGTCGATGAACTGCTGTACTGGCGTAATCATGCCCGAATCAATCATGAACTTGCTACCAATCTCATAGACCTGTATAATGTCTGGACCGCTGTCTGAGCCCATGGATGCTTTGAGTTTGTTCAGACTTTCATCGTACTTCCCTTGATAGATGGGCTTCACCTGAATGTCCGGATGGCTAGCGTTAAAATCGGAAGCGAGTTGGTTAATGGCTTTCTCCCCAGCGCCAGACATGGAATGCCACCACGTCAATTGTGTCCTTTCAGCTGCGGCAGTTTCTGCTTGAGCTCCACTTGCCGGGCTGCTTGTTTCAGCTTTTGTTCCGCAAGCGGAGATGACCAACATGAGTGCAGCCAGCATTAATGCAAATGTTCCTCTTTTTTTCAAACGAAATCGCTCTCCTTTTATATGGCTCGCTTACAATAAAATCTTGGGGATGAGGCGGTGTGGCCGTTACGGTTACGAATCGTTCTTTTGATCGCTGTTATCCCCGGATTTTTCTCATTCCCCCTCTCAAAGGGGAAAATCCGGGGATAAAGGCGAACGCTTCGCTTCTTCAGAATCGATTTCGTCCCCTCCACTACTACCGTCGTTCATTTCAACATCTTATTTGAAGCACGAGCCTCATTTTATTCGCTCCTGGTATCCAAACCTTGGACCTTGTACGAAGATACATGGTTTAATTCAAAACCTCTAAATTAAAATCTTTAGATCAAAACCTTCAGAGTTTCCACTTCAATTCAATAGTTGTAAAACTTTCATTGCCTACCCCTTCAGCGCTCCTGCGGCCATTCCGCGGACAAGCTGTTTCAACCCGAAGATCAATAACAGTAAGGATGGTAGAATGACCATGGCTGTTCCGGCAAATACCAGATTCCACGCTGTGGATTCCTGGAACTCCAGCATCGAGATTCCGATCTGTGCGGTTCTCATTTCCGGTGTGTTTGTCACCAGCAGCGGCCAGAGATACGAATTGTACATGCTAAGGAATGAATAGATTGCCAGTGTTCCAAGTGCCGGACGGGACAAAGGCAAGACATGCGATATGAAATAGCGAATATGACCACAACCGTCGATCCTCGCTGCCTCAAACAGTTCCTTGGGCAGTTGCATGAAGAACTGTCTTAGCAGGAATGTACCAAACGCCGTTGCCAGAAACGGCACCGTCAACCCCTGGTAACTATCCAGCCAGCCCCAGCTGCGAACTGTCAGGTAATTGGGGATCATCGTCACTTCCCATGGAATCATCATCGTTGCGACAAACATGCTGAAGATGACGTTTTTGCCTTTGAACTGCATTTTCGCAAACGCATAGGCTGCCATACTCGCTGTAATCAATTGACCAAGCGTTGTCAGTCCTGCGACAAGAAAGGTATTGCCGATAAATCGACCGATCGGAACAATATCAAATACTTCGCTAAAGTTGGACAGATCAATGGAATTTGGAATGATATGCGGCGGATAAGCACTCGCATCTTCCGGCGTCATGACGGCCATGAAAAAGGTGTACATCACCGGATACAGCACAAGCGCTGCACAGATCGTCAGTAATACATACAACAGCGTTTTCGTCCATGTCGCACTCATTGGTAATGCACTTTCCTTTCTACCCATCTGAACTGGATCAGGGTCAGCAACATAATCACCACAAACAGGATCAGTGCCTGTGCACTACCTGTACCAAAGCGGAAATTAACAAAGGCTTCCTGATAGATGGAATAGACAAAAACATTTGTACTGTCCATCGGGCCACCCCGGGTTAGAATGTTGATCTGACCGAACGATTGAAAAGCGCCAATGATCGATACGACCGTAACAAAAAATAACGTTGGTGACAGTAGCGGCATCGAGATTTTGCGAAAAGTAAGTACTGGACCTGCGCCGTCAATCTTGGCACTCTCGTAGATCTCATCCGGGATGCCTGCCAAACCACTGGATAGAATAATGTAGTTGAATCCAAGGTTCATCCAGATCGTCATGATGGAGATTGAGATCAATGCCCAATCCGGGCTGGTAAGCCAGGGAATTGGATCCATACCTACTTTGCCAAGCAGATAATTCAGCATGCCCAGGGTCGGATGGAATAGAAACTTCCAGATCACCGCTGACGAACCGACGGATAACACCACGGGCAGAGAGAATACAAATTGGAACACACGCATTCCCTTGAACCGGTTGTGGGTCAGTGCAGCCAGAATCAGAGCAGCCAGCATGCCCGTAGGCACTGTAAACAGTACAAATAGTAACGTCACTTTCATCCCTTGCATAAACAGTCCTGATTGGAACACGGCCTTGAAGTTATCCAGTCCTACATAAGCCGCAATCTGTCCCGTCGGATCTGTGGAATGCAGACTGAGGTACACGGACTTAAACATCGGGTAAAACAGAAACACTGCAAACAAAAGCAGCGATGGTGCCAGGAAACCATAGGCCAGCAGATTCTCCCGCATTCGCTGCACACGTAGCGAGGCTGTCCGGCGCGCACTCGTACCGGATACGCGCCGTTTGGCGGCGGGCAAGCTGATCCGGTTATCAAGCTCACTCATCGGATTTTCTTCCCCCTTGTTTCACGCATTCAGTGTGTGTGAAATGTTAGATCAACTTCAGCACCACGTTATCTAGTGTAAGAGTCAAATGTCACAGCAAAATTCATTCTGAATCAACGTAACGTTAATCATGGACAAGGGACTTTACGGAAATGTGCATCCATTCGAAAGCGGTATCTAGACCGGATTTCACGACAAAAAACCGCAAGAACTCCCCTGTTTGGAGATATCCCTGCGGTTTGATGTGTAAATGGAATATGAACGTTTGTCTATTAATAAAAGTGACTCATTTTACAATAATCTGTAAATATTCCAAACGGGTTAAAGCGATTAACCGTTCGAGTTAACGATTAAGATGATATGGCACCGTTGTGACAATCACGTCTTTGTAATTAATCAGATAAGCACGAATCATAAAGCTGGTCTGGTTGTGCAGTACATTTTGCCACCAGTGCTTGGTGATGAATTGTGGAATCAATACGGTGATGTGATCGGTCTCGGCCGTTTTCCACTCTACGGTATCAATGAATTTCTTGAGCGGCCCCATAATGCTACGGTATCTCGATTTGATCACGACCAGACGAACGCCTGGATTCCACTCTTCCCACTTCTGCTCCATCTTGCGTATCGCCTCATCATCAAATCCAATGTACAGCGCGACCACATGATCCGACATCGTCTGGGCGTAACTGATCGTATTCATAACGACCCGGGTAATGCCCGCAACAGGAATGACTATCGTATTGCCTTTTTTGGCTGGCTTATCAACCTGAATATCAATCCGTAGCTCATCTGCAATGTTGCAATAATGACGGTGAATACGCATGAACACATAAACAACGAGCGGCAAAAAGATAAAGATGACCCATGTCTGTGTGAACTTGGTGAAAATAAAGATCAGGGTAATCGATAATGTGGTCAGCATACCGACGGTATTGACCAGCAACTTCATCTGCCAGCCAGACGGCTTGACTTTGATCCAGCGAATCATCATACCGAGCTGTGACAGGGTAAATGGAATGAACACCCCTACCGCATAGAGCGGAATCAGGCTTTCCGTATTCCCTTTGAACCCGACCACCAGCAGCGCAGACATCACACTGAGGAAAATGATCCCGTTTGAGAAACCAAGGCGGTCTCCTCTGACCATAAATGCATGCGGCATGTATTTATCCTTTGCCATCATGAAGGATAACAGCGGAAAAGCCGAATAAGCTGTGTTGGCTGCGAGGAACAGGATCAGTGCCGTTACACCCTGGATGATAAAATACATCGTACCCCTGCCAAACGTCGCTTCAGCAATCTGGGAAATGACCGTTGCTTTGGGATCTGGCTTCACTCCGTACCCATAAGCCAGTAAGGTGATACCGATGAACATGGCTCCCAATATACAACCCATGAGCAGTAATGTACCCGCGGCATTTTTCTCAGCAGGCTGCTTGAAGTTCGGGATTGCGTTACTTACCGCTTCCACGCCAGTCAAGGCCGAACAACCGGAGCTAAATGCTTTTAATAACAGAAACATACTCACATGGGATAGACTAGTTCCGAATTCTGGTGCAGCTGCTTCCATCCCCCCGGCAAGAAATTTGATTCCGCCCGAGATAATCAGAACCGCAATCGAAAAGATAAACAGATAAATGGGGATCGCCAGCACAGACGCTGACTCTGTCACTCCCCGCAAATTCATAATGGTTAGAAAAACAATCATAATCAGAGCAATCACAACACTGTAGTCATGCAGCATAGGAAAAGCCGACGTAATCGCATCCGTCCCTGCGGACGAACTTACCGCAACGGTCAAAATATAATCGACCAGCAGAGATCCTCCGGCAATCAGACTGGATGTTGTACCCAGGTTATCCTTGGCTACGATATAAGCGCCGCCCCCTGTTGGATAAGCAAATATCGTCTGGCGATAGGAAAAAATTAAAATGACGAGTAATCCCAGCACGGCGATGGAAATCGGAACGGAGTACCACAGGGCGGCGAATCCGGCCGCAACGAGCACCAGCAAAATCTGTTCCGTACCGTAGGCAACGGACGATAGGGCATCCGAGGACAGGATGGCGAGTGCCTTCCATTTCCCCAATTTTTCTCCATCCAGTTCAGCCGATTTCATGGGCTTGCCTATTAAGATTCTCTTCATTTTGCCAAGCATGATCATAACTTCCTTCCGTCTCTCATCTGTGAAGCATTGTTATTATGCAAAATCGCAGAGCCGTTGACAATACGTCATTTCACCCGAATTTCGCCAGCGCGTGATAATGCATTCTACGATTCAATAATCGATAACAAAGCCATTCTTGTTCAGCAATTTGAACTTTTTTGAACCAAAATGACGATTGTTCGTCAAAAAAAAGGAAATGGCCTTTGGTTCAATGAACCAAAGACCACTTCCTTGATCTATGCGTTGACTATAAAACAATACAGCTTTCCTTAACTGCCTAGAATGCCGAGACGAGGGGTAACGCCAAACGCTTGCGCCAGTGTAGTCAACTGTTCATCCGTAATTCTCTGCCGGATCTCGTGACCAGCAACCAGCATATACACCTGGGCTGCCTTCTCGATGGTCTCAATCAGACCAAATGCCTCGTCAATCGTTGTTCCTGTTCCAAAGATGCCATGTTGTGGCCAGATGACCGCGTGGTATTCTTTCATTTTCTCAGCCGTTTCGCGGCCAATCTCATTCGATCCAGGGATCATCCATGGAATAATGCCAATCCCATCCGGGAATACAACCACACACTCCGTGCACATCTGCCAGAGGGTCTTAGTGAATTTTGCCTCATCCAATTCGTGGGTAAACGTCATAGCCAATACATGAGTGGCATGGTTGTGCATGACAACCCGGTGGTTGGGGTCCAATTTCAAACGTTCGATATGGCTCATAAAATGCGTAGGTAACTCACTTGTTGGCTTCGCCCCCGACTTCAATCCCCAGAGCACTTCCAGCTCCTGTCCATCCTGCGATACACGCAGCAACCCCAGATTACTCTCCGGATCAGCGAGTACATTTTTGAAATATTTGCCCGATGCGGTCACGATAAAATACTTGCCTGCCAGCTCCTGCACCGAAAATGCCGGTTTGATCTTGCGTATCACATGATGGATATCGATATATTGGGCTACTTCCTCTTCCTCCAGCAGATAGCTGACATTACCGCCATTACGCTCATCCCAGCCATTTTTCCACATATGTTGTGTAATCTCAGCCATCTCACGGACGAATGGGATATGGAAACCTGCAGCCTGCGTTGTTTCATTGGTAAGGGTCACGTTCATGATCAATCTCTCCTTATATTGAAAATAATATGGCTTGCCACGTACATAGTAAGTTCCTTTTTTCACATTCATTATACCTTTGTTTATCTTTGATAGTCAATAACAAACACAGAAATAACCTTTTATTTATATTTGTTTAGTTTTGTTTATTTGAAAATAAAACAAAAAAATACCCCACCGGCGCCCGGCGGGGTCAGTCACACATCTATTTAACACGAGAAGGGGTTTACAAGACTTATCTTACCTCTGCTACCTTAATAGAAGCTGAAAGTGAAATAAAAAAAGCATGAAAACATTTATCTCCTTGGGACAGAAGATTCAGTCCCTCCTTCTCATTCAGTACATATATCTCCTTGTCCAAACGCTTTTGTGGATTCTAACATATGCTATTCTAGCTTTTCTCAGAAAAAGTCATTCATAAAAAAGGAGTTGGACCTATGGCAGTCCTTTCTACAGGCCCGATCGAGAACAACCTCTCCGGTGGCAGCAGGCCTACACAACAGGTCACCATCAAAATGGTCAACACCGATTCCATCAATACGTCCAATGTACTCATTGAAGGTTATTTCCTGAATGGAACGAGGACCTTATATGTGCTGCAATCCGTTAATCTGACCCCCGGGCAAGTCTTCTCTCAAACCTACTATGCCAACCTGGATGGATACGAATATGTATTCACAACGGGTGGGGGCGCAGCTGCATTAACTGAAATTTCAGTGTGGGGAAAAGACAGCACTGGGCAAATCGTCACCGCACATCGTATTGTTTCGAATGAACTTGTTCTATAAAAAAGAGGAAACTAGATGCCCTCAATCCCTGTCCTTCATTGGTCGGGGGTTTCTTATTTTCGCAGCACATATGATGGATGCATCTTTCCTGTCGGTTCATAACGTTCATCACCAGTATACTCAAATCCCAGCTTAATCAAGATGTGACGTGACACTTCATTATCCGGATGATGCCCGGCAAACAGTGCCTTCACATTCATTGTGTCAAAGGCATAACCAATTACCGCCCGCGCCGCTTCCTGGGCATACCCTTTGCCCCAGTGATCCCGGGTTAGATGGAATCCCAGTTCATACATATCCTCTTCTGGAGAATACGGACGCAGGCCACAACAACCGACAAACACCTCCGACTCTTTCTCAAAAAGGGGCCAATATTGCACCCCCGCTTCCTTCTGCCTTTGAATCTCCTGTGTCAATCGCGCTTCTACTTCATCCTCGCTCAGAAATCCCTTGCTGCTAATCCATTTGGCAACCTCATGATCGCCCCACAATGCAAACGCCAGCGCACGATCTCCTTCGTTCCAAGTCGCACATTCCAACCGTTCCGTTTCAAATAAGATTGTTCTATTCATCATCCACTAACCTCCTGTATGCCAACACCAATCTGCGTGCAGCTTATACCTTAAATTAATCGAATGAACGTCAGGGTAAACAAGCCACTTAATTAATTTAAATCTATGTATATCCATAAAAAAGAAAAACCCCTGCCGACAAGATGTCCGACAGAGGCCATTCAATTCAATTCCAGTTCACATCAATTACAAATCTGCTACGGCGAATTGAATTGTTCCGGAAGCTGCGCCTCCAAGGTTAGCTAACAAGGCAAACACCAGAACTCCACCTGCAGAAATGGTAAGGCTGCTGTTTACAGGAACAACGTAAGTGACTACTGGTGCATTAACACGTGTGATCACGAGAGATACCGGAAAAGGTCCAAAGTTGTTCACTGTAGCGCTGGCATTTGTGCCTCCAGCCAAATTTTCGTAGTAGGACTTGCCTACTCCGGCAGGAAGGTTGTAATTTTGTATCGGTAAAAGGATGGCCATTGAAATCACCTCCTTTTTGCTTTGATACGGTATTCTATGCTTGAAATCTATTAAAGCAACGGTGAATTACCAGGGTCATAATGTCCAATTTTGATAGACTTCATAGATTGATAGACGAATGTACGCAAAAAAGCCCCACCGGACCATCCGGTGGAGCCAATTAAGCTTACTTTACTTTAATTACGCATACAGCATGAAAAAGTTCAGTTCATGGCCCTGCTGCTTGAGATAGTTATACAGCTGCGAACGGTGATGGAATACATGCGTTACCGTTTCAATCTGCCATTGAACCTGCAAGTGACCATGTTCCATATAAAAAGCTTTTGTTGAACGATTCAAAAAGTCGTCTTCGCTCAATCCCGTGATATAGGCTTTGTAGGATTCGAAATTGCTCCATAATGTTGCTTCAAGCTTCTCGATATCCTGGGTCCCCGACAGGCTATTCTCTACCAGCCCAACCTCAGCTTCACCTTTTTCCTGCATAATGGCAAGATCCGATGCGGTAATCTGGATAAAATGATGCACTAGCTCCACCAATGAACGCATATTCTCCTGTGGACGATACGACCAATCCTCCGAACCGATCAAGCGAATTAACGAAGCCCCCGTCCGTACGCCTGTTTCCAATTCATTTAACAAGTGATCCCGAATCTGCAATGTTCCATTCATATATGATGTCTCCCTTATCTTTTATTCTCACGACTTCAGTATAACCGAAGGTGCTACAGATCTATTGTACAAATCGGACAACATTCTGCCATGCTCCCTAGCTGCCGTCAACGGAGTCTCTCCATAAAACTTGCGAAATTGCCGAATTAGATGGGCTTGGTCAAAAAATCCATGATTCTGGGCAAGCATTGCCCAGTCTGCCGTGTTCCCCTGATGAATATCACTCAGCACACGATGAAAACGAACCACCTCACTGAATCGCTTGGGGCTGATTCCTACCCATTCCGAGAACTTGCGATGCAACTGCCGCTCACTGATCACTTCACGCATCGCCAGCTCTTGGACACTCATACGTCCCCCATCTATAAAGATGCGGTGCAGCACGTTTTTCATCAAATTGTTCTCCGATGTGCTTGCCTGCACGGGCAACGGACTCAAGTACGCATTCATAACCTCTACTCGCTCTGCAAAATGATTCGTTTCGGCCATCCGTTCCTGAAGCTCGTTCAGCTTCTCCGGCCAACATTCCTGAAGGGCAATTCGCTTATCTGTAAACCACTCCAGAGGCATGCCATGGAAGACATGCGCTCCACCCGGGAAGAACCGGACACCAAAGGTGTAGTCTCCAGCAGGAGGACCATCATCGGATGGTTCAGGTACAGCGAATGGCTGTGTATAATTGCCACAGTAAGCATAGGAGTGCTTTGAACAGACCGGGTCGTATGCAATCAGCATGTCCGTGCAACCATCCGGTAATACCCTTGCAGGTACCGTTGTCATCGATCGCTCTGGACCTTCTCTCTTAGCAACATCCGCATGTGTGTTCGGAAGAGATCCTGATTCCCAATAACAGGCCACATAAGCCATCAGACTGGCAGCAGGTATTTTCTCAACATAATAACTGTTAGGGTACGTTCCATTCATCTGAATAGGCTTAAACAACGGGTGCAAGCTGTGATCCACAATTCCATCCTCCGGTCACTAGAGTTGGTTACACATTATGTATTCATCTATCATACCACCAACCGAAGAAATGAAGAAAAAAAAGTGCCCTACCGGAGGACAATCCGATAGGGCCAGTCACACATCTATTTAACACGAGAAGGGGTTTACAAGACTTATTTTACCTTCCCAACCTTAATGGAAACTGAAATTGGGATGAAAAGAACATCAATTTTTCTTATAGTGCATGTTCAAAAAGAACGTTTTTGAACAACCTCTTAAAGTGTCTTGATCAGTATGGACGCAATTAACACGGATGCTGTTGTGACCGTTGTGAATCCACCTACCAGCATCGGCGTTAAAATCTCATCGAGGATGGCTTTGCGTTCATTTTCATCACGTCCAACTGAACGGCTTACTTCCTCACAGATAATGTAGTCCCCCGGAAAACCGAATAGTGCAGTCAGTGCCACAGGCAGACCTTTAAGCGGGTCCCATTTGAACAGCTTGGAGCCAACAAATCCACCGATCAGCACCCCGATTACACCGATTGCGATAATGAACAACACTGGAATAATGGAACTAACCACCGCATCAAAAGTGATCGACTCCATACTTGTCATAACGACTACGATCAGACCTATCATGGCAATTCCCGATGTACTTGCTTTATCCAGAATACGAGATGGGAACAGTCCGATCAGATGTCCCAGAACCCCGAGCAACAGAGCCCAGATACTGTAGCTAAGTCCGGTTACATTGCCTAGATAAATGGAGAGACTACCCATAATGAACAAGAGCAACAGCAGAATAGGTGCGGTCTGGAATCGCTGCGGAAGGAATGTTTTAGCATTCGCTTCTTTAATGTTCACGTGGCCTTCCCCTGCAACCTTGTTCTCAAAAGCGCCCTGCTTCTGCAGTTTTAACGCATATCTGCGCAACATATTGGTTGCAATCGGCATCCCCACGAGGGAATGAATACCCAGAATAACAGCCGGAATTGTAATCAGATGACCCAGATTCATCTCCTGCAACTTCGTGGTTGTGATCAGATAAGAGATAATGCCACCAACAACCGGACTTGATCCGGCAACAGCCGTAGGATAACCATAGAACGGTGATACGATTAACAGGATAAGACCTGTCGCCGTGAGTGATGCGAACAATGAGATCAGTATTGCTTTATATTGGGAACGTATTAATTTCAGCGGTATTAATGTCCCCATGTGTACAATCAGCGGAGCCACCATGAGAGCCCCGAACGCCGTCAGAGCAGAGCTGGATACCACTCCTTTAGGAAATAACCCCGCCCAGTTCAGCAGCAAATATCCGATCAGAATAACAAGCAAGGAAGGAATTCGCGCTTTGGACCAGATCGAAACCAGTTCCCCTATAGCTAAAATAACAAGCAATACTGTGGCGATATATATCGGTTGACTAAACATGGTGGCTTCTCCCCATTCTCTATGTTGTCAGTTCAGTACACGTAGAACCATCTTTCTTATTTCAAGCGCTCACCTGATAAATAGACCTGTTCGATATTCTCTATGTTTTCGAGCAGTCCAATATCCGTCAACGGATTCACATTCAATACCAGCAGATCAGCAGCTTTGCCAGGCTCAATCGTACCGATCTCCGCTTCCATCTGCATCGCTCTCGCCGCATCTCTTGTTGCGGCTACGATCGCTTCCATCGGCGTAAATCCAACATCTTCAACAAGCAATCGAAGTTCGAGTGCATTCCCCCCATGCTCAACAGGTGCACACGTGCAGAAGTCTGTCCCTACTGCAATGGTTACGCCTGCCTTACGTGCGATAATCATGTTCTCAATATGCTCCTGATATACACTTTTGGCTTTGCGGATGCCAAATTCGGGAACACCGTATTTATGCCCTTCTTTGATGATCCGATGTACAATCGCCAGCGTTGGAACCAGAACCGCCTTTTGATCCAGCATCATGCCAATGCCTTCTTCATCAATGTAGATCCCGTGTTCAATGGTGCGTACGCCCGCTTCCAACGCATTTTTGATCCCCTGTGTACCTTGCGCATGTGCAGCCACATAAGACTGTACCGCTTCCGCTTCATACACGATCGCCTTCAGCTCATCCATGCGGAATTGCGACCAGCGAGGGTCATCTTTCTCCGAAAGTACACCGCCTGTGGAACACACTTTAATGAAATCCGCCCCTTCACGGAACTGCGTGCGTGTTGCCTTAATGACTTCCGGAACGCCGTCACATACGGTGAAGATATTCAGTTCCGTTGGGATCATATGGATATCTGCATGCCCACCCGTCTGAGAGAGCATATGACGGGAAGTTTTAATCCGCGGCCCCTTCACCACACCTTCCTTGATCAGATCGCGAATGTATACAGCAACATGGCTACCGACATCCCTGACGGTTGTGAATCCTGCGTTGATCAGCTTCGGCAGATCCTGAAGTGCTCTTCCCATCTGAAGTTCATTGGCTTCCAGCGCCACCGCAGCCATATTCAGATTTTTGGCCCCGTGTACATGGACATGGGCATCGATTAATCCTGGCATCACCGTTTTGCCTGTTACATCAACAAGCTCGGCATGTTCCGGAATTGGAACGGTTGCTTTTGCACCCGCTGCTATGAATTTCCCGTTCTCAACCAGGACCACACTATCGGAAACAGGTTCTCCACCTTGTCCATCAATCAACAATGCACCTACAAAAGCAGTAATTTGACTCATCTGTACTCCACCTCATTTTCAGACTTGGTTGTAAGTTCAACTAAAGAATATTTACACTGACCACTCCGATGACAGAATAACCTTCCGATCGCTGTTATCCCCAGATTTTTTTTGATTCCCTTCTCCAAAGGGAAAATCCGGGGATAGCCTATGCTTCCGAAGTAGCTTTCTTGCGAAAGCTTTTAGGCGAACGCTTTGCTTCTTCACGTTATTTCTGTCCTCTCCGTGCTCGTGTAAAAAGTTAAGTTGAACTTAAATATTACGTATATCTGTTCGATTTACAGCTCTACTGTTTTACTACGATGAAATTGTATCGTGTTAAAGTTAATGACATTATATAAGTTGCAAATGTATAATGTCATTGTTGATAGCAACAGCATTCTAATATTAATTATGGTGATATACACAATACAAAATATAAATCACACAGCATAGTGAAGATCATGTTATATATGTAAGCATTTTGCCATGTGAACACAAAAGGAGTACGTTTGCTATGATTCATGAAGCGGTTCGCTCATTTATGGTTCAAGTCTTTGGGTCTGTTCCGTACGGAATCTGGATCAAGGATGAATATGATTTCCAGTGGAATAACTGGCTGCGTGAAGGAGAGTTACCTGAATATACAGATCAAGAACAGATTGAGTCATCCTGGAAGATTCTCAGGTATACGTTTGTTTTTTTGTCCAGCATCAACATTCGTGTGGTTATCGATACCCAGAAGCAACTTACCCTGCTACAGAGTGAACGTCTGGAGTCTTTGATTCGGGAAGGACTGCTGAAGCAGCAGATTGAGAAGGAACGTGCACACAATGATCGATGGTTGACCGGACTGCGGGAGCTGACCTGTTCCCTGGAGCTGAACGATTTGTTACTCAAAATCATGGAGAATGCGCTCCATGTCATCCCCTCCCTTTCCTGCGGGCTGTTCATGATGGTTGATCCGGACTCTGGCAAGATGATTCCTAGAGCCAAAGTCGGTTTTCAGGATAGTGTGTACCAATATCAGGGTGAGCTGGATGAGGGCATTACGGGAAAAGTATACGAGGAAGGCATTGGCCGAATGTATAGCACACCGGATGATGCCTTTAAAGATATGGGCAATGTTAGTCAGGTGAATGCAGATATCATTGTAAGTTCACTGCCTGACGGGATTATGGCAAAAGGACTTATCGCCGTTCCCGTGACAATGAATACTCACAAAATCGGTGTAATGCTGGTATACCAATTTGAACAAAACAGACGATTTGCCCCACATGATCTGAATGTGATGCAGGGATTTGCGGATCAGGCAGCCATTGCCATCTCCAACGCCACCATGTATTCAGAACTGCTGGAAACGAACCGATATCTCGTTAGCCGCAATGAAATTCATAATCAATTCACGGCACTTTCCATTGAACATGTGAGCCTCGGACATATCATTGAGACGGTTGGGTCGATGCTGAAACTTCCCACCTATTATGTGGACATGGCGAGAAATGACTGGTACCCGCTCATCCCGGAAAGTGTCTTGCTAAGTGAGCTCGATATCTATACCGCTCTGGACAGTCAGTTTAACCCCATCACCTTATCCGGTGGAACGGATCATAGCGATTATTACCTCTATCCCATTGTGAACGGATCTCTGGTGCTTGGCTGTTTTGCCATCCAATTAGATCATCCGTTAGGTCAGTTGGATCATGTGATTTTGGAACAAGGCGGAGCTATTGTGATGCTGGAGATGGTGAATACCTACTCACTCACCGAGATGTCCTATCGGAAAAACCATGATTTCTTCAGCGATCTCGTGCAATATAGAGAACCACAGCAGTTGGAGGCACGACTTTCCAGCTTTCAGTTGCCAGCCCATCAGTCCTTGTTCGTCGCTCAATTGCAGCTCTATGGGGAACATCCCGATATGAAAACAACTGAAAATTGGGTGCACAAGTTGATCGGATTTATCGAAAAGGAGCTGGGCACCCGCGAACATCTATTGTTCAGTGCACATCACAAAATTACGATTTTGGCTGCGGCACCCGAGCCCAAAGTCAGACACTGGATCATCAGCAGGCTGGAAACGGCTGTGGAGAAATGGACCACCTCCAAGACTCCTGCCCTATCTATCGGCATCGGTGGACTGTATCAAGGGCTTGAGTATGTGTCCAAAAGCAATGACGAGGCTACACGCTCATTGTCCTTTTTGCTGAAACAAAACAAAGCGGGCCTGATGCTCTACGAAGAAATCGGGATCAATCGGTTGTTTCTGAACCAGGAACCTTCCGATATCGAGAACTACATTCACGAAATTCTGTCCCCTCTTCAACAGCAAAAATCAGGAGAGCTTGAACTCACACTCAAAACCTACATTGCCGCGAATCGATCTGTGCAAGCCACAGCCGAACGTCTGCATATTCATACCAATACGTTGTACCTGCGCCTGCGCAAAATAGAGGAGATTCTAGGTGTTGATCTGAACGATTCCGAGGGTTGGATGAAGGTGTATCTGGCATGTCATTTAAGTGAAGTGTACTCTGTTGCTCCTACCGCAAGTGGAGCACTAAAATTGTAACTCCATCAATTCAGTCCGTGCAGTTTGCGAAAACGCTCTGGACTCATGCCTGTATGCCTTTTGAACATCGCACAGAAATAACTGGCATTCTCGTAACCCACCCGATCAGCAACTTCATATATTCGAAGCTCTCTCTCACTGAACATGAGTTGTTTGCTTCGATTGATCCGTTCTTGGTTCACGTAAAATACAGGTCTGGTGTGGAGTGCCCTCTGAAACAGCCTGCACAAATATTGGGGAGATACCACAGCCACATCGGCCAGCTCCTTCAGCGACAGTGAACGATCCAGATGCTCTGTGATATAACGCAGCACAGGCTTCAAGCGCTCCAGTTCATCATTATAATTGGCGGATGCGATGAGCAGTGGCTTCAGATCCAGCAGCAGGGCATATAATTGTTTGGAGCATTCCACGTCGTAATCTGCGTAATCCGTAGTATCCCCATTCTCTCCTCTAACCAGAAGTTGCTCCAGGCCATGCAGCAGCGTGGCTGTCCTGAGTCTGCATACGCGTGAACCGGTAATCCCCGCATAAGATAATAACTGGCTAGCCTCTCTCCCCTGAAACGAGACCCAAGCCAGTTCCCAACGGTCACTGATGGGCATATATCGATGCGGAACATCGGGATACAGAAAGAAAACGTCACCCGGTCCGACGATATACTCGTCCTCTTGTATAATCAGTCTCCCCTGACCATGAATAATCTGGTGGATCTGATAATCCGGGAATCCCTCTGGACGCTCGGTTTCATATTGGTGTTCCCAGTAACCAACCGTGGTCATATAGATCGGCAGACGAGCAGCTTCTTCTGTTTTACCAAAAAAAATCCGGGTATCCATCCAGTACACCACTTTCTCCATCGTTAGTTTCATATTGTGATATATATGGGCAATATTCTTTATTCTCTAAGTCATCATTCAATTCTATAATGACAATATTATAACATTTCAGAAGGAGTTGCTGTTATGCGAAAGAAACTGGTACACACCCCTCCGGCAAATGGATACCCGGAATGGAACAATAATCCCGAGACTTTTCAAGTAAACCGTCTACCCGCACATGCTTCTATGGTAGCGTTTCCATCTATAACAGAAGCATTGTCCAATGATTCCAGCGCATCGCCATGGTACGAATCACTGAATGGTCCGTGGAAGTTTGCCTTTGCGGAGACACCAGAGCAACGGATTACATCCTTTTATGAGAACAACTATGATGCCAGTGACTGGGACGAGATCGCCGTTCCTTCCAACTGGCAGCTACAAGGGTACGATTATCCCCACTATACAAATATGACGTATCCGTGGGTCGAGCGTGAGCCTGAATTGAAGCCACCATTTGCACCAACAACTTATAATCCGGTGGGTTCGTACATCCGCACGTTTACTGTTCCTGCTGACTGGAAAGGTCGGCCTGTCCTGCTGCACTTTGAGGGCGTTGAATCTGCCTTTTATGTATGGGTGAACGGGGAGCTGGTCGGTTATAGCGAAGACACGTTCACACCCGCAGAATTCGATATCACTTCGTATCTAACGGAAGGTGAGAACAAGCTCGCTGTGGAGGTATATCGCTGGTGTGATGCAAGCTGGCTGGAGAATCAGGATTTCTGGCGGTTAAGCGGCATCTTCCGTGGTGTATATTTGCATTCACCTTCACCGGTTCAGATCGCCGATTTCTTTGTTCGTACTGAACTGGATGACGCATATCAGGATGCCGAGCTACTGCTGGACCTGAAGTTATTTAATCATAATGAAGCGCAGACCCATACCGGATTGTCCGTTCTGGCGCAGCTCTATGATGCACAACAGCAGGCTGTACTGAAGCAGCCACTTACTGCGGCCGTTACTTTCCAGGGCGAGGATGAACTTTCATTCCAGTTGTCAGCAGAGGTTATGAAGCCGCTACTATGGAGCGCTGAGTCCCCTAACCTGTATACACTTGTGCTGTCCATTCAGGACGAATCAGGCGAAACACTGGAAGCAGTCCGTAGCCGGATCGGATTTCGTAAGTTTGAACTGAAGGACGGCCTGATGCAAATCAATGGCAAACGCATTGTATTCAAAGGCGTCAATCGTCATGAATTTTCCCCGGATAAGGGTCGAGCGATTGGACGGGAAGACATGATTCGTGACATCGAGTTGATGAAGTCCTATAACGTTAACGCGGTGCGTACATCCCATTATCCAAATCAGTCTCTCTGGTACGAACTGTGTGATGAATATGGCCTTTATGTCATTGACGAAACGAATCTAGAAACTCACGGTACCTGGGAATATGGGCAAAAGGAAATGAACGAGAACAATATTCCCGCGAGCAAGCCGGAATGGCGTAATAACGTAATAGATCGCTGTAACTCGATGTTCCAGCGGGATAAAAACCATGCGTCCGTCATCATCTGGTCCCTTGGCAATGAATCCTTCGGCGGCGATAACTTCATTGCCATGTACGATTATCTGAAACAAGTCGATCCAACTCGTCTCGTTCATTATGAAGGTACCTTCCATTATCGCCCTTCTGATTCGGCAAGTGATATTGAATCGACAATGTATATCAGTCCACAAGATGTGGAGCAATACGCGCGCATGAAAGGTCCGAAGAAACCTTATATTATCTGCGAATACAGCCATGCCATGGGTAATTCTTGTGGAGGTCTGCATCTGTATTGGGAGTTGTTCGATAAATATGATGTGTTGCAGGGTGCATTCATCTGGGACTGGGTTGATCAGTCCATTCGTACCACTACGGCAGACGGTGTAGAATATTTTGCTTATGGTGGCGATTTCGGTGAATCTCCTCATGATGGCAATTTCTGCGGGAACGGATTGATTCTGGCGGATAAGACGGTTACACCGAAGCTGGAAGAAGTGAAGAAATGTTATCAGAACGTTCGTATGGAAACCGTTGATGTCAAAGACGGCCTGCTGCGCATCAAAAACCAGTTCCTGTTCACGGATCTGAGCGAATATTCGCTCGTATGGACAGTAACTCACGATGGCAAATCTGTAGAGAACGGTACGTTGGATATCGCGGTACCTCCTGGCGAATCGGTTGAAGTCCGAATCCCTTATACGCCATCTTCCGATCTGTTCCAGGAAGCGGTGCTGACTGTATCTCTGGTTACCAAAGTGGCAACCAAATGGGCAGGAGTAGGTCATGAGATTGCCTGGGATCAGTTCGTGGTATCTCCGAGATTGCGTCCAATCCAACCGATACGTCAAGGACAAGACAATGCGCCGCAGGTACAGGATCTGCAAGATGAATTGAAAGTGACTACAGGCCAAGTCACGTTGAGCTTCAATCCAGCCACTGGCGCGTTAACATCCTATCAGATTAACAATCAGGAGCAATTGCTCGCACCTGTCCGGCCGAATTTCTGGAGAGCCATGACAGACAATGATATGGGGAACCACCTGAATGAGCGTTCTGCCTTCTGGAGAGATGCTCACGCTACCAGCAGATTAATTCGCTTTGAGCACCATGCAGACGAACAAGGTTTTCTTGTAACGACCGATTATACGTGGGATCAACATCCGGGATGTACGCTGTCCATCACATACCGAATTGATGCGGATGGTGTATTGGAAATCAGTCAAACCCTTATTCCAGGCATAGGCTTACCTGATCTACCGGAATTCGGTATGCTGTTACAACTGAATAACCGCTTGGATACAATCTCTTGGTACGGCAGAGGCCCGCATGATAATTATGCAGACCGTCTGACCAGTGCACGTCTCGGTTATTACACAGGTGCGGTTCGAGATCAATTTGTTCCATATCTGAAGCCACAAGAGTGTGGTAACAAAACGGATGTACGCTTTGCAGAAATTACGTCAGCGGATGGTCAGCTTGGCCTTCATGTTGAAGCCACTATACCCTTTGAAATTAATGCGTTGCCGTGGACACCGGAAGAACTGGAAGCAAACGACCATGTGTACAAATTACCTCAGAGCACACAGACTGTCGCCCGCATCAATTACAAACAAATGGGTGTTGGCGGAGATGACAGCTGGAGCGCACGTACCCATGTCGAATACACCTTGCCAGCCAACCGCGCGTATCACTTCACCTTTACGGTAAGACCTGTATAACATCAAGCAAGCACTGCTGGCAGCATGCCGGCAGTGCTTTTTTTGTTGGGGCAGTGAATAGTGGGAGTTTGAACTTTGTCATGGGAACATTATAATGAATGAGGTGCAAGAAAGATTTGTACCAGCTATTACTCTATTACGAGGTGAGAATTTGCAATATCTGTTTACCACTCTCTTCATTTTTGGCTTGATCGCTTTCTTGGGATTTGTTGTTGGGATGATCTTGTCTATTCGCAAAGGCAATAGGTTGCCGATCAGATATATTTTTCTAACGACAGCCTGTTTTGCGATTGCTTCAATAGGTTTGTATGGGATGCTGAATTTATCTTCGAACTCTACTCAGTCTGAAATAGATCAGACCCCTTCATCCCAGATTAAACTTTCTGGCCTCCACATGACTACCGAGGAATTTAAAAACAAGTTTAATGGCGCCGTAGGCAAATACCGACTGAATGGTTTGAGTATTACCCGCTTGATTATGAAAGAGTCTTCTGAGCAGGGCACTGGCACTTTCGAGTATGTATTCAATGACGAATTACGCTTGGTTGGTGCAGTGAATGCAGATGAGAGCATACAGGAAGTCAGGTTGTACGGAACTGGTGATACGCGTAAACCAACAGGTGGAATTTTTTTGACTGCTATCGCCACACTCATTCTCACAACCAATAGTGAGTACACGTATAACGATGCACAAGATGTCATCCAGGATATCAGTCTATTGGATCGTGATGTGAATCAGTCTGATTTTGATGGAGCGACTATTCGCAACGGATTAGAATATCGCTTCAGCGTTCAGGATTCTGAGCACTCTACTTTTGAAATAACTGTTGCGAAATAAGATGCGATTGTGCAAAAAGGCCGCTCCATGAAAGAGCGGCCTAACGTGTGATATGTACTAATGAATGATTCAGTAATTGCCACCAAACCAATGATGAACACCTCCCGCATGCGAGAGTTACTCAAAAGTTACAATCTCGCTCTGATTGTTCCAACTCATTTTAAAGGTAATCGGGTCTTTCGTTTTCTCCGCCTCAGTAACCGTTCCCGACATACTGAACGGTACCCCTTGTTCCTCAAGCGCTTTCCCCTGCTGGTCTATATTATTGCCGGTAAGGTCAAACACAAAATCCTTTATACGCTTTTCATCACCTATATAAGTAATACTATAGCTCCCTGTTGATCTCTGTAGAGAAACATCCCAGTTATCGCTCTTTCCGTGTAGTCTATCATCCGCACCACAAGCTGAGACAATAGATACAAGCACTATAACACAAAGAATCATTGGCAGTTTAAATAATTTCATAATATCCCTCCTTTTAGGAATATACCCAAAAATGTGAGTTATGATATTCGCTAATCATTCCTGATATCTAATCTATATAAGTTGAACTAAAGTTATTTACACAGACACTACGATGACAGAATAACCTTCCAATCGCTGTTATCCCCAGAATTTTTTGATTCCTTTTCTTTATATAGTTTAATGTGTCTTACCTTTGAATGATATGATTAACGATTTTCTGAGCATCGTATTTAACCCATCCCAACAGTGCTGAACCCCGTGAGGTTTGCCAAGGTAGCCCTACAAAGTACAGTCCAGCAACCGGTGATACGCCTCTCTCGTGTATAATTACACCTTGGGCATCAAAAGCAGTATTGATATCGATCCAACTATCATTTCGCTTAAACCCAGTCGCCCAAATAATATTGTCTACTGTTGTCTCACTACCATCCTCATATAGGATGCGGTCATCTATTGCATTAATGGCACGTGGGCGCAGGTTAACTTTTCCCTGGGTCATCAATTCTTTTAACTCATAGCCATATACGTACTCAGGCTGATTTCTCAACCATTTTCCAACCATACGATCTGCACTTGCACGTAATATTCCGAGCTTTTCAAAATACCAGAATATACTTCGTCTCATAATATGCAAAGGCTTAAAGGTAATATCTCGAGCTATGGATATGTATACGGTTTGTTGTTCATCTGATGTCAACTCTACGGCGATTTGGGCACCTGAATTGCCTCCGCCTACAACTACTGTTGTTCCAGGAAGCAATTGAGAGATATTTTTATACTCTGATGAGTGAAGCTGAATCACATGCTCGGATAATGCTTTCGCAAAATGAGGAACATTTTTGGTCTGGAAAGGTCCCGTCGCAACGATAATATTGCGTGCTTCAATCATTCCATCATTGGTTTCAGCATAGTACACCTCATCTTGCTTTGAGAGACGGGAGATTACACAGTTTAACTTTATAGGAAGATGCATTTGCTCGGCGTAACTTTCAAAATAATCTGCAATTTCATCTTTGCTCGGCAGACTGTTTTCATTTCCACTAAGCGGCATTCCCGGTAAGCCATCATACATTCGTGGGGTGAAAAGACGCAAGGAATCGTACCGTTTACGCCAAGATTCCCCGACAGTTGAAGCAGCGTCAACGATTAAAAAGGTTAACTCCGACCTCTGAAGATAGTAACCTGCTGCCAAACCTGCTTGCCCAGCTCCGATAACCAATACATCGTACATATGTATCATCCCCAATATCGTTTTATGTATTAATATATGAGCACTTGTTCATATGTTTATTTTACTTAACAACTATCTGTTTAGCAATAGAAAAACATCACTACTTCCTTTTACAAGATCAGCCATTAAAAAGACTCCCTCACGGGAGCCTTTTAATCATTTCAATGCAAGTTTCTTATAGCTTCTCATGTATGCTACGTGCTAAGTATGATAGGTTGGTTGAATTCTACCTGGTGTATCTATCGATGTCATCGTTCGCATACTGATGCTCTCTTCTATGGTAATCTTCATGCTGACGAACGTCGTTCTTTAATTTCGCTAAGAAACCCCACCCCATAAAGGCAAGTATAAGCACAGTAATCAGTGCATAAGCAAAGCTATATAAATTCATAAAAAAGTTAATAAATATTGCAGCGAGCATCAAGCCTAGAATCCATAATGTCCACTTCGTACCCTTTCTCAAATCATTTCCTCCTCAAGTCGTTACTGATAAGCTCTCTATGTATCACAGTACATACGTAATCATAGAAACAAGGTTTCACTCTCAGGGCTTCAAATCTACATTTAGAGCGAATTACCGAATCTTTAATTAACATCAGTTCCAAGAGAAACATCCAATATGCCCGACATCCCTTGCGCAGAAGAGGTACTTACATAATACGAACCCGTCGACAATGCTTTGTCACTATAATATGTATGCTCTTTTCCATCTGCTGGAACACTGCCAGACGTTATCGCGGTTCCACTAGTAGATCCTTCATTGATCGTGAACGTGAAATGTTTCGAACCCGTGTTTTTAAAACTCACTTTCACATAACTAAACCCTGTTGGAATATCAAACTGATGCGTATTTGTAGTGCCTGCGAAATCCTCATTATTAATTACTGTGAATGTAGTTAATGGAGTATCACTAGCTTCATTTACTTTTACAAATTTTCGTTCTGAATTAGAAGTGAAATTATAAATTAAGATAATAACAGCAATAGAAACCAAAACTGCTAATATCATTTTTCTAATATGTTTCATGATATATGCCCTCCATATCTCTTGATACTAACTTTGATTATACAAATACTCAACAACACAAAAACCACTCCTTAATAATTTCTAAGAAGTGGTTTTTGATTCATTTATAATTTGTAACAGTGACTGCTTCACAAATTCTTATCACATCGTAACGAGAATTCACTCTGCCAGGCACGTGATGCTTTAAAGGTTTGTACACCTTTATTACATCATGCCGCCCATTCCACCCATACCGCCCATGTCAGGCATTCCGCCACCAGCACCTGCTGGTTCTGGTTTGTCAGCGATAACTGCTTCAGTAGTCAGGAACATTGCTGCTACGGAAGCCGCGTTTTGCAATGCATAACGAGTTACTTTCGCAGGGTCAACGATACCAGCTTCGATCATGTTAACCCACTCGCCAGTTGCAGCGTTGAAGCCTACGCCAGTTTGTTCTTTTTTCAGACGTTCCACGATTACGGAACCTTCTTCGCCAGCGTTAGCTGCGATTGTGCGGATTGGTGCTTCCAGAGCGCGCAGGACGATGTTTACGCCTGTTTGCTCGTCACCGGACAGAGCTACAGCTGCAACCGCGCTATATACGTTCATGAGCGCTGTACCACCACCGGATACGATACCTTCTTCAACCGCAGCGCGAGTTGCGTTCAGGGCATCTTCGATGCGAAGTTTGCGTTCTTTCAATTCTGTTTCAGTAGCCGCACCAACTTTGATTACTGCTACACCGCCGGACAATTTAGCCAGACGCTCTTGCAGTTTCTCTTTGTCGAACTCGGAAGTTGTTTCTTCCAATTGTGTA
This sequence comes from Paenibacillus sp. GM1FR, assembly GCF_002803315.1. Lineage (NCBI taxonomy): Bacteria > Bacillati > Bacillota > Bacilli > Caryophanales > Paenibacillaceae > Paenibacillus > Paenibacillus sp. GM1FR. The sequence goes on from NZ_MKZL01000067.1 coordinate 117,770, forward strand.
CGGATTTGGCTAACACGTGCATCGATATCGGATTTGTTACCAGCACCGTCAACGATGATTGTGTTTTCTTTTGTTACGCGGATTTGACGAGCTGTACCCAGTTGTTCCACAACAGCGGATTTCAGGTCCAGACCCAGTTCTTCCGTGATCAATTGGCCACCAGTGAGGGCAGCGATGTCTTGCAGCATTGCTTTACGACGGTCACCGAATCCTGGAGCTTTAACAGCTACAGCATTGAATGTACCACGCAATTTGTTCACAACCAGCATAGCCAGTGCTTCGCCTTCGATATCTTCAGCGATCAATACCAGCGGTTTGCCTTGTTGAACGATTTTCTCAAGCAATGGCAAGATATCTTGCGTGCTGGAGATTTTTTTGTCTGTGATCAAGATGTACGGATTGTCCAAAACAGCTTCCATTTTGTCCGTATCAGTGATCATGTAAGGAGAGATGTATCCACGGTCGAATTGCATACCTTCAACCACTTCAAGCTCTGTAGCGAATCCTTTGGATTCTTCTACTGTGATTACGCCATCTTTACCTACTTTTTCCATAGCTTCAGCGATCAGTTCGCCTACTTCTTCGTCAGCTGCAGAGATTGCTGCAACTTGTGCAATGGATTGTTTGGAATCGATTGGTTTGGAGATGGATTGCAATTCAGCAACCGCAGCTTTAACCGCTTTGTCGATCCCTTTACGGATACCGATTGGGCTAGCGCCTGCAGTTACGTTTTTCAGACCTTCTGTGATCAGCGCTTGCGCCAATACAGTTGCTGTTGTAGTACCGTCACCGGCAACATCGTTGGTTTTCGTTGCTACTTCTTTAACCAGTTGTGCACCCATGTTCTCGAATGCATCTTCCAGTTCGATTTCTTTAGCAATGGTTACACCATCGTTAGTGATGAGTGGGCTTCCGAATTTTTTCTCCAGAACCACGTTACGGCCTTTAGGACCGAGTGTTACTTTTACTGCATTAGCCAATGCGTCCACACCACGAAGCATGGAGCGACGAGCGTCTTCACTGAATTTAATGTCTTTAGCCATGTTAAGAAAACCTCCCTAGTTTTTGTTGGAAAATGGTAGTGCTATATGGTTCGGTTATCCGATTAAATTTGAATTAGTCGAGAATCGCGTGAATATCGCTCTCTTTCATAATCAAATATTCTTTACCTTCGAATTTGATTTCTGTACCGGCATATTTGGAGAAAATAACGCGATCTCCTTCTTTCACTTCCAGAGCTACACGTACGCCGTCTTTCAATACTCCAGCACCAACTGCAATGATTCTACCCTCTTGCGGTTTTTCTTTGGCGGAGTCCGGGAGTACAATCCCGAAAGAAGTTGTTTGTTCTTGCTCCAGTGGTTCTACCAATACGCGTTCACCTAAAGGTCTGATCATGAAAAATAGCCTCCTTTTGAAATTATATAACGTTACATTGTAGGTTGTAGCCATATGTATTAGCACTCGACAGTGTTCAGTGCTAACAACCAACTTTATGATACTCAACTTGAAGCATGATTTCAAGTCCTTTTGACGAATTCCTGCGAGAATTTACGTTGAATTTACACAAACATAGCCAAATTACACCCGCTGTGCCTGGTTCTATGTTGCAATTCACTAATCTTATTCTACGAAATTGTTTAACCCTTCTGCAACGTTAACAGACACTCCCTTCCCCATTGTATCCATTGTTGAACATAATATGCCTGCTTGTCCTGTCGTGATGGTCGGCAGTCTACAGAAATAGCCCGGATAAGAACATACCGTCTTTTCCGGGCACATTACAGCTTATACTCATTCAGCCCGCATGTTTCTTATCCTCGGCACGAACGTAGCGGGATTCGATCTCTTCATCGGCTGCAAGCTGCTTGCGATATACGATTGCGGATAATAACACACTGATCTCATATAACAGGAGCAAAGGAATCATCACCAGCAGATCGGAAATAAAGTCTGGAGGTGTGATGACCACTGCAATGAAGATCAGAACAAAATAAGAGACTCTGCGCATCTTGCGAAGACGAATTGGATTCAGAATCCGCAGTCCTGTCAGAAACATAATAAGTAAAGGAAGTTCAAATAACAGGGACACAGGTAGCACAATGCCAAACAGGAAGCTGAAATACTGTTTCATCCCGTAGGTCTCCACAAGCCCCATCTTCTCCGTAATCGCTGTTGTGAAGGCGAGTGCCATGGGAAAAATAACATAATACGAGAAAGCCATACCTGTCAGAAATAAAAGAAACACATAGGGCACATACTTCAGCGTTGCTTTTCGCTCGCGCGGCTTTAGCCCTGGACTAACAAACTTCCAGATCTGATACACCGTAAACGGCAGTGTAATAATAAGTGAGAACAACCCTGCAATCTTCATATAGATGCCAATCCCGTCCCAGAACGAGAAGGCATGTAATACAAAACCTTTTGCCGACTCTGCCTTGGTCAGATATTGGTATACCGGGTCCGCCACAAAAAATCCTGCAATCAGTCCCAGCACAAAAATACTTAATACGTAGATCAGCCGCTTCCGCAGCTCGCTCAGATGTTCCGTAATCGACATTTCTTCCATTTGCTGCGTCATGCCTGCCCCCCATTATTGCCAGCTTAAAATACAAAACCCTTCCGGCAGGAAGGGATTTCTCTTTCATTGCCGTCAAGATTATTCCGGCAGGCGTTTATCAGCAGGCTTGTCTGCAGGTGTGCTCTCAGCCGCCAGCGGTTTCGCCTTCTCCTGCTCTTTGCGATTGGACGAGTCATCCTCAGAGATAATCTCGCGAGCGCCCTCTTTGAATTCACGGAAGGTACGCCCAACTGCACGTCCCAGTTCCGGAAGTTTGTTGGGTCCAAACAACAACAATGCAATCACGGCCAGCAAAATAAAACCCGTAGGTCCAATGGAACTTAACATTGATATTCCTCCTCGTCTCAAGCTTCGAAGATGCGCATACTCGGCCAGATGTTCATAGATGTCTCTGCTGCGTTCTTAATTTAAGCCCATCATACCATAGATGTAACCACTTACATAACCCGCAAAATTCACAAATAAGAGATGTCACTAGAACAGTCTAACAACGGTCATGGCTAATCGGATATCTTGCCCCAAAGTCCGTGCTCAATTATTGCTTGAACTGACCCGTAACCATCAGCAGCGCTTCCGGAAGCTGATCCATAATGGCAGCCAGATGTTCATGCACACCCTTTGGTGTACCTGGCAGATTCACAATCAGCGTGCGTCCACGAATGCCACATACCCCGCGGAACAGCATTGCAGAACGGTTTTTGCTCATTACACTGTACCGCATGGCCTCTGCCATCCCGGGAACTTCCCGCTCAATTACGCGCCGGGTCGCTTCCGGAGTAATATCACGAATGGCCAGCTCCGTGCCACCGGTAGTCAGCACCAGATCGGCGTGAAAATAATCCGTCATCTCAATCAAAGCCGCAATAATCTCATCGGGTTCATCCGGAACGATACGGTACTCCACGATTTGACCACCCAGCTCTTCTTCCACCAGCTCCCGAATGACTTGTGCACTCGTATCCTCACGTTCCCCGCGGGCTCCTTTGTCACTGGCTGTCAGGATTGCTGTTCTCCACACCATAAAGATCACCCTTCTCCTCTATGAAAATAAATATTGCCTATCGGCTGTAATCACCGTTTTTGCCACCACTCTTGGAATTCAGCATGGTTGGACCGATAATCATATCTTTTTGCATCGCCTTGCACATGTCATAGACCGTCAGTGCCGCAGCCGAAGCCGCCGTGAGTGCCTCCATCTCAACACCCGTTTTGCCTTCGGTTTTGACAGTAACTTCAATGTGTAATTCATCCACTCCGTTATCATGAAAACGAATATCCACACCCGTCAGTGCCAGCGGATGGCACATCGGAATCCAGTCCGACGTTTTCTTCGCGCCTTGAATCCCGGCAATCTGAGCTACAGCCAGAACATCACCTTTGCCGATTCGGCCCTCCCGAATCGCTTCCAGTGTATCTGGATTCATCGTCACTTTGGTTACGGCCACAGCCGTACGTACGGTAATTTCCTTACCTGAAATATCAACCATCCGGGCCCGCCCCTGTTCATTAAAATGGGTCAATTTACCACCGGAAACCTGGCCGTCGTTCACTTCTGAACTCAATCACATCACAACCCTTTATTCGATATGTAATATACCTTCGGTTGTTATCAACAGATCAATCCGCAGATCGAGCAGGTCCATCGGGATCTCCTCCTGTAGCTGACCCGGCAAAACCATCGCAGCCATCAATGGTTTCTTGCTCGTCATCGCACATGTTGCTGCAAGCGTCTCGGCAAAACGATCATAATAACCGCCACCATAACCAATGCGCCCGCCATGTAGATCATAACCAAGCCCAGGTACCAGAACGAGATCGATATCCGGCCAATCTTCAGGTGAAAGAACTTCACAGGAATCCTTGGGTTCCGGTATCCCCCATATGCCTGGCTCCAGATCTTGTTCTCCGGTCACCCGCCGTAGCTCCATTCGAGGTGGATTCGCCAACACTTTTGGTGCAAACATCACATCTCCATGATTCCAGCCCTCTTGAAACCAAAAAGCTGTGGATGCTTCGCTTCCATAGGACAAATAACTGAATATAACGAGTGGTCTGTTCACGACCTTACTCTTGGCCTGTCTAAGGCGCTCCATCTCCCGCTTCACTCCAGCGTTAATCTTAGTCATCGCCTGCTGATGCATGCTTGCATCCATCAGATCACGGCTCTGTCTCAGTCTGGATCGAAGCTGACTTTTCAGTTCCGCATGATCCTGCATATCCTTGAATAACCTCCTGTTGATAGGGAAGGTAGAAAAAAGCTCTCATTAAAAACAATTTATATGTTATGACCAGTTGTCATCTTGTTGAAATGGTTAAAATGATTCATTTTCTGCAAAATCCTCATGTAATAACATGCCTTCTTTCAGTTTATCATTGATTGATCAAAAAGACTACATGCCCCATGCGTTCCCAATCGGTGCAATTGCTCTGTATTTCATGTAAACTGGGATATAGTTGTCATATCAAGAACTGGACCTATGGAGGAACTTAATTTTATGCTGCTGCAAGTATCCGGAATTATCAAACGTTTTGGTGTCGATCCAATCCTGGACGGCGTGAACTTACAAATATTAGAACGCGAGCGCATCGGCCTCGTTGGTGTAAACGGTGCAGGGAAATCCACTTTGCTCAAAATTGTAGCCGGTGAAATGTCCTATGACGGAGGACAGATTTTCAAGTCCAAAGAAACGACGCTCGGTTACCTCGCTCAGAACAGCGGGCTGCAATCCGACCGTAACATCTGGGAAGAAATGATGAACGTCTTCGCTCACCTGACACAGGCTGAAGCTGATTTGCGTCAGATGGAACGTGATATTGCCGACCCTGCCCAGATGGAAGACGAGAAAAAGTATGCTGACCTGCTGGAACGTTATGCGAAACGCTCCGACTGGTTCAAGGACCATGGCGGTTATGAGATGGAAACCCGCATTCGCAGCGTACTGCACGGGATGGGATTCGGCGAATTTTCGCCAGACACCCCCATTGCTACTCTGAGTGGCGGGCAGAAGACACGTCTTGCGCTAGCTCGTATTTTGCTTCAGGCACCCGATCTGCTCATGCTGGACGAGCCTACCAACTATCTCGATATCGCCACCCTTACTTGGTTGGAAGATTATCTGAGAGGTTATTCAGGCGCACTGCTCGTGGTATCCCATGACCGGTACTTCCTTGATCGACTCGTAACAACCATCGTTGAGATCGAACGTCATCGCTCCAAAAAATATACGGGCAATTACAGCCGTTATATGGAGCTCAAAGCTGCCGAGTATGAGACTCAGATGAAACAATATGAGAAACAACAGGGTGAAATCTCCAAGATGGAAGATTTTGTTCAGAAAAACATTGTACGTGCCTCGACAACCAAACGGGCGCAAAGTCGCCGCAAGGCTCTCGACAAAATGGAGCGGCTTGATAAACCGATGGGAGATCTGAAAAAAGCCCATTTTTCCTTCGAAACCGCCGTTATGTCAGGCAAGGAAGTGCTTCGAGTGGATCAGCTGTCTGTCGCTTATGACGAGGCTTCTCCATTGTTCCGCAACGTATCCTTCGATCTGCGACGCGGGGAAACGGTTGCTCTGATTGGACCAAACGGTATTGGTAAATCCACCATGCTGAAGTGTCTTACGGGAAGTTTACGTCCGGTAACCGGAGAGATCCAATGGGGAACAAAAGTGCAGATCGGCTATTACGATCAGGAACAGACTGGGCTCAATCCATCCAACACGGTTCTGGAAGAACTGTGGAGTGCCTATCCCGGGATGGAAGAAGCACGCATTCGGACCGTACTGGGGAACTTTTTGTTCAGCGGTGACGATGTGCTCAAGAAAATCTCCTCCCTCAGCGGCGGTGAGAAGGCACGTGTGTCTCTCTCCAAGCTGATGCTGAAGGAAGCCAACATGCTCATTCTCGATGAGCCTACGAACCATCTCGACCTGTTTGCCAAAGAAGTGCTGGAAGCGGCATTAATGGATTATGAAGGCACCCTGCTGTTCATCTCCCATGACCGGTACTTCCTCAACAAAATGGCTGAACGCATTGTTGAACTTCATCCAGGCGGCACAGAGCAATATCTCGGTAATTACGATGATTATGTGGAGAAAAAACAGGAGCTTGAGGACATCGCACGTGAAGCTGCTGAGGCACGTCAGGCTTCGTCCAAGAACTCGTCCAAATCCGATCTGAACACAGCCACAACCGAAAAATCCGGAGCGGCTTCATTCGAAGCGGAAAAACAGGCGAAGCGTGAAGAGCGCAACCGACAACGCAAGCAGGAAGCTCTGGAACAACAGATTGCGGAGTTGGAAACAAAGATTACCGAACTTGAGGCACAGATGGCTCTGCCTGAAATCTATCAGGATTATATGAAGCTGCAAGAACTCCAGCAACAATCGGAGGAACACAAAGCAGAACTCACCAAGGCATACGAGGACTGGGAAGAACTAGCTATGGAATAGTACGAATAGTACAGACTCAGAACATGGCTTGATCGGCTCCATGCAAGTATAGTTATACCACCGGCTGATTCCTTATTGGGATCAGCTTTTTGTTTGTTGAGGATGCGTATAGAAGCTATGCACCTTATGTTCTTTATGTTCCTTGAGATTGAACTCTAACATACGGAGGTTAGGGGAGCTGTTTTGACTTTTGTCAAATTTACTCGAATGAAGAGAAATATTTTTATCCCCCTGTCCCTCACACTTATCCACAAGAAAGCAAGATAGCAAGCACATTAATAAGCTTAATTATACAGCGGTAGAATAGCCTTTTTCACACAAAAACCATATTTATCCACCAAGTTATCCACTTTATCCACAACTTTGTGGATAGTAAGGAGTCATTCTATCCCCTAAACCCTTTTCGTTTCGAAAACTATGCTGGTTTGGCTTTGGGATAGTTACCCACAAATTACACTGGATATGTGGATAACTATAGTCACACCTTGACAAATGCATCCTTCCACTCCTCAATATACCTCCATAATAAGACAAAAGCAGACCTTTGTCGTTCAAGGCCTGCCCGTCATTTATTTACTATATGCCATGCATATTTATATCGAATTGCAATTGCTACTATTGCCGCTGTAGATGCGATCTGGCAATAGATGTTTTACGCATGTGCTTCTTGTTCATGATGTTCGGAAGACTCGGCCTTCAGCCCAGCAGCATTACAAGCCGCTACATACGCCAAACCGGCAGCCATGACGATATCATTATGTGTTGCTGTTCCCCGGAACTCACGTCCTGCACGCTCCACGGTAACTACAGCTTCTGCACTTGCACCCTCTCCACCACTCAAGGCATGCATCTCCATATCTACAAATGCAATATCATCGGAAATGCTCTGACCAATCGCACGGATGGTTGCATCCACGGGTCCACCGCCAACAGCGGAGTAAGATTGTTCTCCAGCGCTTGTGCGAATGCGAACGGCGGCCATTCGATCCGTCATACTGCCCGCTGTCACCTGCAATTCAACCAGTTCATAGTCCTGTGCAGGAATATTCATAGTCTGGCTAACCATCTGTAATAACTGGTCGTCACTGACCACTTTTTGCTGGTCTGCGGTTTCTTTGAACACCTCATACAATTGCTCCATCTGTTGCTCATCCGGCTCAAAACCGTATTTGCGAACCCGATCCTTCAGGGCGTGACGACCGGAGTGTTTGCCCAAAATAATCATGCTGCGTGGGATACCCAGCGCTTCCGGGTCCATAATCTCATAGGTGCTCCGATTCTTCAGCAGACCATCCTGATGGATGCCGGATTCATGCTGGAATGCATTACGTCCCACCACTGGTTTGTTGTACGCAATCGGGAAGTGCATCGCACGGCTAATCTGACGTGAAGTCTCATACAGCTGATTCAGCTTAATGTTCGTCGTTGCACCAATTGCGTCTCCCCGAGTCTCCAACGCCATAATCAGCTCTTCCAGTGCACAGTTCCCCGTCCGTTCTCCGATACCATTGATGGTCACTTCAATCTGGGTAGCTCCATTGGCAATCGCAGCCAAACTATTGGCTACGGCCAGGCCCAGATCATTGTGACAGTGAGCACTATAACGAACCTGATCGCCACCTCTTGCACCCTCACGCACCCGGCGGAACATCTCACCATACTCATGTGGCAGGGCATATCCGACCGTATCCGGCAGATTAATAATGCTCGCTCCAGCTTCAATGGCGACTTCAACCATTTCAATCAGATCGTCCATCTTGGTACGAGCAGCGTCCATGGCTGTGAACTCTACAATGTCCGTGAACTGACGTGCATAAGATACCATCTCACGAGCGGTAGCCACTACTTCACTGCGCGGACGGCGCAGTTGATGCTCAATATGAATATCCGAAGAAGAGATAAACAGGTGAATTCGGCGCCGTGCTGCATCCGCTGTTGCTTGAACAGCTGCATCGATATCACCTTTGACCGCACGCGCGAATCCACAGATCTCCACGTTCTGCAACTGTCTCGAAATCGCCTGAACCGCCGCGAACTCACCTGGACTGGAGATCGGAAATCCAGGCTCAATGACGTCGATACCCAGAGAAGCCAGTTGGTGTGCCAGTTCAATCTTTTGCTCGGGCTGCAGACTTGCTCCCGGTGCCTGTTCTCCATCACGCAGCGTTGTATCAAAAATTTCAATCATGCGTTTGTTATTAGTTGTTGTCATATCCATCAACCTCCATCAAATTTTTATAAATATTTTCGTTACGATCCACGCGCCACAGAACACCCGCGGATCGCCGTCCCTGTTGTTATATGTTTTGTTTGTAAACGCGTATGTTGTTTGTAGCTTAGTCCTGGGTGATCACTAATACCTGTTGAATGTTTAGTGCCTATACTTGTTGTTCAATGTTCATTACTGGTTCGTTGTATATCCTGCTTACCTTCATGACAGAGTGTACGTCGACTTACACCCTGACCTTCTGATTCTCAATCTCCATATGGTTCTTCCCCTGCCCACCCTGCTGCCGGCAGCAAACACAAATAACCCGCCATCTCATATAAGAGACGGCGGGTTATTATCCCCTCCGCGGTACCACTCTCGCTTGATGGGCCAGGCTTGCGCCGGACTCCATCCACCTCGTCGTCTCCGAAATCCGCTGGATGTGCGTGCACGCACGACACCACTGGAATTCGGAGAAACACCCTATAACGGGGGTTAACCGTTGCTGTGTAACACATGTTGTTGTCCATCAGGACAACTGGGCGATTGATATCGTCCCCACGCTTCCACAACTCCGTTCCCGGGCGAGATTCGAAGGATTCCAGCCACTGCGTCGCACCACCCCGCAGCTCTCTGAGCGCTTTCTCGTTCTACTGCTCCCGTTCATCACATTTATAATATGACCTAATTTCATTCATCCTTATTTTGAAAATCAAAAAAGCCTGCCACCTCATGCAATAATGCAAGAGACGACAGGCTGTTCACCTTCGCGGTACCACTCTTGTTGACTTCCTTCCTGTTCATTCAAGACAACCCCTGAATGCTTTCGCATATCCGGATCACTTGAAGCAGCCTGAAAGCCCCCTCAGTTATCGTCAGTTGATCCTTGTAATAACGGTCCTACCGACAACGGCCCATTCACGGAGGCAACCCGTAACCATGTACTTTGGGCCATGATCGGCCTTCGGATTCTCCCAGGGAGTCACCGTGTTCCATCGTTCCGCTTCCAGGTGAGTTTCAGGTTTCCTTCGACTGCGTTGCACCATACCGCAGCTCTCTAAGACCGGGAATGACCTTACTATTCCTGTTCATCGCGTTTATCAGTTCAGGAATCTGAATTCCTGTTTAAATTTGTAACTAAATATACATTCTTTACATCCCTGCTGTCAACTCTTAATCTCAAACTGCCTGCCTATACGGACTGAACGGACCATTCCTCAAGGGAAAGTCCCGGATCTGCCTTCGCATCAAATTCAGCAATTTCTCCCCGCTGCCATTTCAGATACGCAGCCGCTCCAATCATGGCCGCATTATCTGTACAATATTCCATTGGCGGGATTAACAGTTCAAGCCCTTCCTTCGTGCATCGCTCCTGTAATGCCGAGCGTAACCCCCGGTTAGCTGCAACACCACCGCATAATAACAGTTGACGTGAACCATACTCACGAACTGCTCTAACGGCCTTCTCAACCAACACTTCAACAACAGCTTCCTGGAAACCACGTGCAACCGCAGACGGCTCCAAGGTTTCTCCGCGCATTTTGGCTTGGTTTAGCACATTCAGTACAGCAGACTTCAGACCACTGAGACTGAAATCGTACGAACCTGCTTCCAGCCATACCCGTGGTAATGGCACTACATCCTCCGCTTCAGACGCCATCCGGTCCACATGCGGGCCTCCCGGATAAGGACAACCCAGTGCCCGTGCTACTTTGTCATACGCTTCGCCTACGGCATCATCACGTGTACGACCAATCAGTTTGAACTTACCCTCGGATTCCATATGCACGAGTTCTGTATGTCCACCAGATACAACCAGTGCCATCGCTGGATATTGCAGTTCATGAGTAAGTCGGTTGGCATAGATATGCCCCGCAATATGATGTGTGCCAATGAGCGGTTTGCCCAGTGCCATCGCCATCGTTTTGGCCGCAACGATACCCACCAGTAGTGCTCCGACCAGCCCCGGACCTTGCGTCACGGCGATAGCACTTAGATCACGTGGACGAATGCCGGACTGTTCGATCGCCTGTTCCAGCATCAACGTAATGACTTCAACGTGTTTGCGTGAAGCCACTTCAGGTACAACACCACCAAATGCCTTATGGGTCTCGATCTGACTTGAGATCAGATTGGACAGCACTTCCCGTCCATCTTTGACTACTGCTACCGATGTTTCATCACAGCTTGTCTCCACCGCTAAAATATAGGATGGTGCAGAATTTATTTTTTCATTAAGTTCGTTCATGAATCCAGTACGCTTCCTTCCTCTTCGCCGCTCCGGCCTGCAGACGGCAAGTTCGCCCACATAATCATCGCATCTTCCCCATTATCGGAGTAATACCCTTTACGAAGACCCGCCGATTCAAACCCTTTTTTCTGATATAAACGCTGAGCAATGCTGTTCGAGACTCTGACCTCCAGCGTCATTCGTTCCATCCCGAGATAAGCCGCTGTGCTCATTAATTCATCCAGTAACTTTTCGCCAAGCTTGCGTCCACGGTACGCGCCTCTGACTGCAATATTGGTAATATGGGCTTCATCCATGATTGTCCACATACCTGCATAGCCGATGGCTTTTCCTTCTAATTCCATCACCATATATTTAGCAAAATGATTGTGTGTCAATTCATTTTGAAATGCTTCTTCCGTCCAGGGCAGGGTAAAGGCCTCATGTTCAATCTCCATCACATCGGGAATATCCGCGAGTGTCATGAACCTGAACTGAAGCGTTGCTTCCTGCTTATTATTCGCCACATTGTCCATCTGCTTCCCCTCCCCCTTCAGCCTTTGCGCAGCAGATTGGCTTCCGCTTCAGACAACTGGGTGTAGTTTGGCACCAGCGCATGCACGTCATCACGCTGACCTGCAAGCAGCGCGGCGGCGCCAAGGCGCCCAACCCAGCGGCCTTCCAGCTCATAAGGTACGAGCTGGAGCGCCGTTCCTGCGGGGCAGCGAAGCTCCGCCGCTGCCGCAGCATGAGGGCCCGTCTCGCCGACGATCCAGACGGCTACGGGCCGCTCTTCCGGCGCCGCCTCCGCCATGCGCGCGGCGAGAGCTTCCAGCCATCCGTCCATCTTGCGGATGGCATCAGGCGCCAGACGCCGGGGCGCATCGCTCCCGGCGGAGGCAAACAGCGCGGTGCACGCTTGACCGCGCCGTGCATCCACAAGCGGAACGATCCAGTGGACAGGGGCAGCACCTGTGCTGCCCTGGTCCGCGGATGGCGTTCCGCCAGCCCCTGCTGCGGCATCCTCTGCCGCAGCTTCCGCCTTGGCGGCAAGGCCGCTGTGCCAGCCGCCCCAGGCGATGGCCTGAAGGCTGGACACCCCGGCTACGGGGATGTCCCACGCCCAGGCCAGTGTCTTCGCCGCGGTCACCGCAATGCGGATGCCCGTGTACGAGCCTGGGCCAACGCCAACGGCAATGCCGTCAAGTTGGCCAGGCTGTGTGTTGCTGGCGGCGAGCAGCTGCTCCATCACCGGTACGACGTGTACCGAATGGTTACGCTCAGCCCGTTCATTGCGTTCTTCCAGAAGCGCATGATCTTCCATCATCGCAGCTGCCATCACTGCGGTGGATGTATCCAACGCCAAAAACCGCTGACGCGGCTCTTTTTGTAAATCTTCCATCATCATTTGACTCCATTCTGTCTGAACTGTCGGCACATGGCTGCATAAGTCTCGCCGTACCCATCCAGCGTAATCGTTCGATCTTCCAGGCCCGTTGTGTCAATCTGCACATGCAAATGCTCTTGCGGCAGCAATTCGGGAATGATACTCGACCACTCCACCAGACTGACTCCGGCTCCATAGAAATATTCATCAAGTCCAAGCTCATCCGCTTCTTCCAGCGATATGCGATATACATCCATGTGATATAAAGGCAAACGCCCTTCGTACTCCTTAATTAGTGTGAATGTGGGACTGCTTACCACATCACGTACACCCAAATGCCAGGCAAATTTCTGTGAAAATGCCGTTTTTCCCGCGCCCAGATCACCATCCAAAGCAATCACCATGCCGGCGTTTGCCTGTCTGGCGAGTGCGGAAGCGAGTGCTTCTGTATCTGCAATGCCATGGGATTGATACACCCACTGCTCGTGCGTCTGATTCAATATTCGCCCCACCTTTGGCGGTCCAGCCGCCTGAGTTCACTTTGAACCTTATTATATCGGTCCCTTTCTTCCCCCGCAACATCCAAGGAGGCAAGCGGAAATATAACATGCATTATTAGACGTGTCTCAAAACTTGCTTCCTTCGAAGTTTCAGACTCCTATTAGGAAAAACCAAAAACCGGCACCTCTCGGTACCGGCCGTGTTATGCATATATTTCTGCGTTTATTCATTCTCTAATTCCTCTATAACGATATGCTACTTGTATCTACTCCTCCAAGCGATCCACACGAACCGTCTGGGTATTTCCCGGTCTGCTGCCAACCTGAACGGTTGCCATACCATTGGCTTCATCCACATTCTCGATCCAGACTGGATCTCCCTCCAGCGTAACGGCAATGGTATCCTTCGAATCATAGATCGCTTTGGCGCGCTTTGCATCCATCATCTTATTCATACTCCCCTTCCGGATCATCATGTGATTCTCGAACCATGCTATCTGTTGTACTTTCACCAATATAACCGTTATCTTCCGTAACCTGTCCCCCGCCTAACCCTTCATTCACCATCCGGTCAATGTCGAGCATGAACGACTCCCGATCAAGGGGCAATTCTTCCGAAGTGACCGCTTCCCAGTTTACAGCTGTAGCAGGTGTATAGAATTCTTCAGCACTTTCCGCTTTGGCAAGAGGATACGGAGAAAATGCATGCTTGTGAGCTTCTTCCTCATCACGTCTGTTCTTCAATATTGCACCTCCCGGCATATGTGCTGCGAGAATAACTACTTTACTTATCCCATGCTCATCTTCCTGTTGGAATCCGAAGCATGTTTCTGTTATCATCCCCGAGTCTCGCCGAACCATACGAATTCGTTCGTCTACAAGACGATTATCCCTCGCGCCAGATGCCCATACTATTAAATATAAATCCGTGTTCAAAAAGTCCGGTGATTCGTAATCAAAAGCGGAAATTTTTGAACAACCTTTTGAAAGGAGCCGATCTATGCATACCGTCTGGAAAGGCGCAATCAGTTTTGGGCTTGTGCATGTCCCTGTCAAAATGTTTTCGGCTACCGAAGACAAAGACATCTCGATGCGCTATATCCATAAAGTCTGCGGCAGCCCGCTCGCTTATGTTCGTCAATGTCCCTCCTGTGAAGTGGACGTGAAGTGGGAAGAGATCACCAAAGGTTATGAATATGAAAAAGGAAAGTTTGTTCTCTTCGAGAAAGATGAATTGGAAGCGTTAAATGATTCCACCAGTAAAACCATTACCATACTGGATTTTGTCGACTTGACTGAGATTGATCCGATCTATTTCCAGAAAACATATTACCTATCGCCCGATCAGGCGGGTGGAAATGCCTACCAACTGTTGATGAACGCCATGCGGGATACCGGCAAAATTGGCATCGCCAAAATCTCCATCCGCTCGAAAAGCAGTCTAGCTGCCATACGTGTGCTGGAAGATTGCCTCTCCATGGAGACGATTTTCTATCCGGACGAGATTCGTCCTGTCTCCCAGGTGCCCAACTTGCCGGAAGTGCAGAACGTGAATGAAAAGGAACTCACGATGGCAAAGTTGCTGATTGATCAATTGTCCACACCTTTTGAACCCGGTAAATATACCGATGACTATCGCAGCAAACTGCTGGACCTCATCCAGCACAAAGTGGCAGGCGAAGAAATCAAGATTGCTCCAGCCAAGCCTGAAGCCAATGTGATGGATTTAATGGCTGCCTTGCAGGCAAGTATCGAGGCCGTGAAGCCTATTCCGGCTGACCCTGGGACAACAACGGCCAAGCCTAAGAAACGCGCACCGCGAAAAACGCCTGCTCAAGCGGTTGCCGGAGGAGAATCCGATGCACCTGCTGCACCACCCAAAAGAAAAAAGGCAACACCCAAACCAAAAGTTTGAATGTCGCTAAGGCAAGACCGATTCCGTTATATGCATGTGTAATGCGTTCAACTCAAGTCCGGCTTTACAGTCGGATTTTTTTGTTTTACAGAACTATAGAAGCAATTCTAGTCAATAAAACTCCAGCTATAATTGCAAAATACGATTGACGAAAGCTGATTTATATTTTATATTAACTTATGAAAAGTAACTTATTTATGAATATACAGTCACGCTGTAATTCTGCTTCAACAGTATGCAATTTAATAATCCGTTTTCAACGCATATACACAATCAAACGAGAACCCATATTATCTATGATCAGGAGGAAACAATCATGAATACAACATATCAAATCCCTGCCACAACCCATCTGGGTGAAGTGAGTCTCCGAATTATGAACCTAGACCGTTCAATTAAGTTCTATACCGATGTGGTTGGATTAAAATTGCTGGAGCGTAGTGGCAAAGTGGCCACGTTGACAGCCGACGGAAAACAGTCCCTGCTGCGATTGGAAGAGCTCACGGATGGAATTACCCTGCCGGAACGCTCACACGCTGGCTTGTATCATTTCGCCATCCTGCTGCCTGACCGCAAGTCCCTGGGTCTTGCTCTTCGTAATCTGGCTGCATCCGGTATCGATATCGGCCAAGGCGATCACTTGGTCAGCGAAGCTTTCTATATCTCCGATCCCGATCAGAACGGGATTGAGATCTATGCGGACCGTGCACGTGATACGTGGAAACGGGATAGCGACAATAACTACGTAATGGCAAGTGATCCTGTTGATGTAGAAAGCTTGTTTGCCATCTCGGAGAATGAACCTTGGCAAGGTCTGCCTGCTGGCACCGTTATTGGTCATGTACATTTCCACGTCCGCAGCCTGGAAGAAGCCCGCAACTATTACACCGGTATACTCGGTTTTGATATCGTGGGTAACTTCGCCAACATGTCAGCACTATTTGTATCCGCAGGCGGTTATCATCATCATCTGGGACTTAATATCTGGGCAGGAGTGAATGCACCCTTCAATCCAGATAACGCTACAGGAATTGACTACTTCACCATTGTGTACGCCACAAACGAACAATTGGATCAGGCACTTGAACAATTGCGTCAATCCGGTGCAGTCGTTACACAAGTAGAGGGTACCTGGTTTACGGTAGACCCACAGAATATTCGTATACGTCTGACAACTGCGGACTGAATTTGTTTAGGCGTTACAATATGTTTGCTTAACCTCATTTAATAAGCCCGGGTAACTGATTTCTCTACATCACAGAGAGATCAGTTACCCGGGCTTTTTGAGTTGGCTTTTATAAAACTGGCACAATTGGTGCATTCTAACCAATACATAGACAAGATATGTTAAGGAGATACCTCATGATCGAAAAGGGACGTTTGACTGTTAGACAGCTCGCTTCACTCATGTTCCTGTGCACAATTGGGGAGCAGATTCTGGTCTTCCCTTCCATGATCACATCCTACGCTCATCAGGATGCCTGGTTATCAGCCTTGTTGGGTGTCGCAGGGGGCCTTGGCATACTCTTCATTATGCTTGTTGCCTACAAACTGCATCCCCGGTTGAATCTGATTCAAAATGCCCTTCGAACACTGGGACCCTGGATCGGGACCTTGTTTGGCTCTTTTTATCTCTTTTATTTCCTGATCAGTACCTCAACGTTCATTAGGGAGATTGGCGATTTTATGTCTACCCAGATCTTGCCGGAATCTCCATTACTGATTCTGCATTTGGTTTTTATGTGTGCGCTTGTCTGGGGGCTTCTGTCGGGTCTGGAGAGCATTGGTAAAACTGCTGAGGTCTTTCTTCCTCTGATCGTGTTGTTTCTGCTTATTCTGACGGTGTGTCTAATCCCCCATGTACGTTTGGCCAACATCCAACCTGTGCTGGCACAAGGCTTTCTTGATCCACTCAAAGGGTTTGTCGCTGTACTCACGTATCCTTATTGCGAGCTGTGCATTTTCATGATGCTCTTTCCCTACACGAAAAAGGAGCCCCATCTGGAGAAGGACATTCTGTTAGCAGGGATGATTGGCGGATTGTTACTCACACTGACGCTGAGTATGTGTCTGCTCGTTATGGGACCATGGATGACCCAGCATCACTGGTTCGCTTCTTTCAACCTTTCACAGAAGATCAATATCGGAAACTTTATGCAACGCATCGAAGCCTTCATAGCATCGGTCTGGATTATTGCTGTTTTCTTCAAAGCCGCTCTGTTCTTCTACGGTTTTGTCCTGGGCGTCGCTCACCTGTTTCGCTTGTCCAGTCACCGTTCTCTGATCCTGCCGGGTGCCATGCTTATTCTCGCCATGTCTATTCTAATCTCTCCGAACGAGACCTTTTATCTCAAGGTCGTTATTCCCTATTGGATTGATTGGGATCTGACCTGTGGCGTAGCACTCCCGTTACTGCTCATTCTGGTGCATCATATGAAGTCCCGCTTTCAAAAATATAGTAAAATTCCGAATTAACCTGCGCTAATTGGTTGATACGAGAGAGGAGTTCCCCATGTTCAAACCGTTGATTCCGTTCGAACCCATATCCAGAGATACTTTGCCCACAGGGCCGCAATGGATTGCCCAAGTCAAGTGGGATGGAGTCCGCATGCTTGCCTATGAGGACGGGCATGAGCTGCGCCTGGTGAATCGCAGATTACATGATCGAACCGCACAGTATCCCGAGCTGGTAACACCACGCAATCTATGTTCAGGCTCCTCTTATATCTTGGATGGAGAAGTTATTGCGCTGGACCCGGACACCGGAAAACCTTCGTTTTATCACGTTCTGCGGCGGGATCGGATGAGCAGACCCGAAGGTATCACCCAAGCCATACATCAGATTCCGGTCACATATATGGTATTTGATATCCTGTTCTATGAGGGGAAATGGGTGACGGATCAGCCTTTGGCAGATCGACAGCGCCTGTTGCACGAGGTCCTTAACACCGTTCCCCATGTTCAGGAGGTCACCAATACACTTGATGCCGCTTCCCTGCTTACGGTCATGAGACAACATCAGATGGAAGGCATTGTCTGCAAAGATCTCACCAGCAGTTATGGCATACAGGGCAAAGACCAGCGCTGGCAGAAGGTCAAAATCATGCATGACGTATATGCCATGATCGGGGGAGTCACGTACCGGAGCGGTATTGTGAATGCCGTCGCGGTCGGTGTATATGATGGGCCTGATTTTGTCTATATTGGTCATGTCGGGACTGGCAAGCTGAACTCCAATACGTGGCGGGAACTCACACATCAAGTCGAACCTCTGATCAGGCAGGACAGACCGTTCCATAATGTACCCGAGCGCAGTGCAGAGACCACCTGGGTGGAACCGCGAATAGGAGTCAAAGTGCAATATATGGAGTTGACTCATCATAACACTCTACGCCACCCCAGTATTCAAACCTTCGCGGATGTAACCCGTGAGGATTGTCTGGCGAACCAGCTTCTTCAATGAGCAGTCCAAGATTGATTACACGTATAGGAGGTGTTCCATATGGCCCCCAAGATCCAAGGAACCATAATAATAGACGGCACTGAGCTGACGGTCACCAACCCGGACAAGCTGTTGTGGCCTGATGCGGGTGTCACCAAAGCCATCTATCTGCAAAAGCTGGCCGCTCTGGCTCCTTATCTGCTCACGTATACGAGCAATCGACTTCTCACCACGATAAGATATCCCCACGGCGCTGGAGGAACATTTTTCTATCAAAAGAATGCCCCTGAGCCTGTACCAGATTATGTGCACACTGAAGTTCACGACGGCATCCGCTATGTGGTCATGAATGGACTTCCCGAATTGTTATGGCTTGGTAATCTGGCTGCACTTGAATTTCATCCTTCTCTGCATACTGTGGGAAGCCATCTGCCCAGTGAATGGATGATTGATCTGGACCCCTCTCAGGAACATGAACCCCGGATCATGCAAGCTGCACTCATCGTTGGCGAAACCCTGACTTCCCTTGGTCTGAGGTCCATTCCCAAAACTTCGGGCGCAACAGGAGTTCAGATCATCGTTCCCATTGTGCAGGGGGTAACCTTTGATGAATTGAGAGAGGTTGGTTATTTTGTAGGCAAATATGTCACTCAGAAGCACCCGGATCTGTTCACACTGGAACGACTCAAAAAGGACCGTGGAGACCGCATTTATTTTGACTATCTCCAGCATTATGGAGGCAAGACCCTTGCCGCTCCCTATACACCACGTGCCAAATCTGGCGCCACTGTCTCTACACCCCTTACCTGGGATGAGGTTCGAAGAAACGTCTCCATCCAGGATTATCATCTGATGAACATTATTGAACGCTTGAACCAAACCGGTGATTTAATCGCAGCTGTAGAACCCCAACCGGTAGAGCTCATTCTCAAACATTTGAAGAAAAAATAGCCGACTCCCTCATCACAAGGGTGTCGGCTATTATCATTCATGTATATATCAATCGCTAATGGATACCTTTTTTCTTGAAACGTCCGCCCTTCACGTCATGAATGTTACCGATAGCCACAAAGGCTTGCGGGTCCCAATCTTCAACGATGGTCTTCAGCTTCGCTTCTTCCAAACGGGTAATCACGACAAAAATGATCTTTTTCTCGTCCCCGCTGAATCCACCCTCTCCATCCAGGAAAGTTACACCACGACCAAGACGGTCTGTCAGGGCTGAACCGATATCACGATATTTCTCACTAATGATCCAGACCGATTTGGACTGGTCAAGTCCTTCATTCACAATATCAATCATCTTCATCGCAATATAATATGCAATCATGGAATACAGGGCATTCGGCCAGCCGAATACAAATCCTGCACCTGCAAAAATAAACACGTTAATGAACAATACGATCTGTCCTACAGACAAAGGTGACTTCTCACTAAGCAAGATCGCCACAATCTCCGTACCATCCAGTGAACCGCCAGACCGAATGACAAGTCCAACACCCACACCCAGGATCAATCCGCCAAATACAGCTCCGAGCAAAGGCTCCCCTGGTGTTAATGCAGGCACATGGTGCAATAATGATGTCCCGATGGACATGACCACGATCCCCAGCAGTGTGGATAACGCAAATGTTTTACCAATCTGCTTGTAACCAAGAATCAGGAAAGGCAAGTTAAGCAAGGTCAGGAATACTCCGAGTGGCAGATGTGTAAGTTCTGACACCATAATTGAAATCCCCGTAATCCCACCATCAATAACACCATTCGGTACGAGAAACACTTCAAGCGATACAGCCATTAGTGCAGCACCGATCAGAATCATCACAATACGTTGCAGCAGCTTTAATGTAAACACCGAGCTTTTGACCCCGCGGTCAGCTTGCTTGGCTGTTAGTTCTTTCACCGTTACATTGGACATGGTATCCCCCCCGTTAAATCAGTGTGTGAATCCATTTTATAAATCATTTAAATACTCAGGGTGAATCTACATATGGAGAACAGCAAACTGCGTTCTATATGTACCCTGGCTATACAGCGCAAGCATCTAAAGGCGATATAAAATGGATTCAAAATGTTATTCATCCCGGTTTGCACTTTCAATAGAGAGCAAAAGGGAGCCTGTTTTCCCGCAGACTCCCCTCCTTCGCCAAGACATGATTTATATATCTATTATATCATAAAAGATCAAATTTGCGCAAAATACTTAGCAAAAAGAAGATAAATTCACAAAAAGTGAACTTATCTTCAGAAATCTGCCCTAAATCGGCTAAAGAAGCGGAGAAAGCATCCGAGAAAGCATTTCTGCGCCTTTTTGCCGTCGTGAACGCTTCTGAAATACCTCCCCATCGATCTGACTGCATTCCCCGAGATCACGTTCAAAGTCAGTGATCAAACGACGAATCGGAGAGGACTCGAACAGGACAGCCGTCAACTCAAAATTGCAAAAAAAACTGCGCATATCCATATTGGCCGTGCCTACCGTTGCAAGCAACTCATCCACAATCATGACTTTGGCATGTACAAAACCTTTGCGATATTGGAAGAACTCAACACCTGCTCGCAGAAGTTCCTCTACATATGAAAGGGATGCCAAATGAACAAGCTTTGAATCGGATTGATATGGAATGATAATTTTCACATCAACGCCACTGACAGCAGCTGTTTTGAGTGCCTCATACAGGGCAGGATCAGGGATAAAATAAGGTGTGGTAATGTATATCCGTTCACAAGCTACCGAAATGGCCCCAAAACACATTTCCTGAATGGCATCCCAGTCCTGATCCGGCCCACTGGCCAGAATCTGAATTCGTTCTTCCCCGCTACAGATATGGGGTGGAAATAATTCTGCAAGCTGGGGTTCGGTAATTCGCTCACCGGAAGCTAATTTCCAGTCGTTCAGGAACGTACTTTGCAGGAAGTACACGGCATCTCCCTCGATCTGCACATGTGTATCCCGCCAGAAACCCACCTCTGGATATTGTCCAAGATAATCATCGCCTACATTAATACCACCCACGAAACCTACCTGTCCATCCACAACAACAATTTTACGGTGATTCCGGTAGTTGACTCTTCGGTCAATCGTGGCAATCAGTGGCGGTAGAAAATAATGAAACTCCACACCTGCATCCTGCAGTTTGCGGATAAAACTCCAGCTCATCTTGTGACTGCCGAGACCGTCACATATAAACCGAACCTTCACGCCCTCCTGTGCCTTGCGAATCATGACATCCTGAAACTTCGTGCTGATCACATCATCACGGAAAATGTAAAATTCCACATGCAGATGGTGCTTCGCTTTTTCCATTTCCCTCAGCATTGCCGCAAATGCCTCTTCACCATTCGTGAGCACCGTACTGTGGTTACACCCCGTAATCGGGCTCTCCGACAGATGGGATAACAGGTTAAACAATCGATGCTGGTGACTGAAACGATCGCCAGGCATCTGTTCGACATCTCCAATGATGTGGGCTTGTTCCCAGATCGTTTCCTTCATTTCACGGAAGATGCGCGATCCACCCTTGCGGAGTTTTTTTCGTTTGTTATAATCCTGCGCCACGAAATAGTACACTACAAAACCGATCAAAGGCACACAGAACAAAATAAACAGCCAAGCCACAGCTTTAGCCGGATTACGAAATTCCAGCAAAAGAATCGTGGCTGCCTGGAAAATAAATACGAGTAATATAATGACCAGCCAGAACATTCGGCTTCCTCCTCAAGTGGCAAGCTTCATGACCTTGCCTTTCTCTCACCTACACATCTTTGACGATTATGTATACAGCTAATCATAGATACCCAATGTACCCCCTATTCGTAACGTTTGCTTAGATAAAACTTTACATAACCAGACGGAATACTTGATTCTGGAAATTCAAATTTCTACTTTGTTCATTGTATATTCTGACTGTGTTACCTTCTACATATCAGTTTAATGATGGAGCAGATTCGCATTGTGACGCCAATCTGCTTATTCCACCTTCCAGACTCTTCCTCATTTCTTTGTCTGGAGGTGGTCTTCTTACGTAAAATTAGATATAATAATCGTTAAAAACTTATTACCTAAAGGAGAAGAGCAGTGAATGGAAAGTGAGAGGTATGCGTTAAATTTAGTAATGGTTGCTTTTTTGATAGGACTTTCGGCGTTTTTTGTTGCAGTGGAATTCGCTCTGGTGCGGGTTCGACCGAGCCGGATCGACCAAATGATTGCAGAAGGAAACAAGCGTGCGCTGGCTGTTAAACAAGCCGTTGCCAATCTGGACGGATATTTGTCTGCCTGCCAGCTTGGAATCACGATCACATCTCTGGGACTGGGCTGGCTGGGTGAACCGACGGTAGAGAAGATTCTCCACCCTGTGTTTGAAAGCTTGCAAATTCCTGAGGCGGTTTCTTCATTCTTATCGTTTGTAATCGCGTTTGCTTCCATCACGTATCTGCATGTTGTGGTTGGTGAACTCGCTCCAAAAACGATTGCAATCCGGAAAGCCGAAACTGTTGCACTGCTGACGTCTACACCTATCATCTGGTTTAACCGAATTATGTATCCTTTTATCTGGCTGTTAAACGGCTCAGCGAACCAACTGGTGAAACTGTTCGGGATCAAACCTGCTTCTGAACATGAAGATGCACACTCCGAAGAAGAGTTGCAGATCATCATTAATGAAAGCTTTGAAAGTGGTAAAATCAACCAAGCCGAATTCGGTTATGTAAGCCGGATCTTTGCTTTTGATGAGATGTTAGCCAAAGAAATCATGGTACCCCGGACCGATATGGTCTGCCTTTATGTGAATAGAACAAACGAGGAAAACCTGGAGATCATTCGTGAAGAACAATATACACGTTTTCCAGTAGTGAATGAGAGTAAAGACGATATCATCGGTATCATTAATACGAAACAATTCTTCCTGGAACTATACGGAAACGATGAACCTGTTGATCTATCCTCCCTGATTCAGCCTGTATCGGCTGTTCACGAAACAACTCCTGTGAAGGACTTGCTCAAGAAAATGCAGAAGGATGGCGTACATATCGCCGTACTTGTCGACGAATATGGGGGAACTTCCGGAATTGTAACCATCGAGGATGTACTTGAGCAGATTGTTGGTGAGATTCGCGACGAGTTCGACGCAGACGAAGTGGAAGATATTCAAGTCATCAATGAGAACTATGTCATTATGGATGGCAAGGTTTCCTTATCGAAGGTGAACGACATGTTTATGTCCAGCCTGGATGCAGATGAGTGGGACACCATTGGTGGATGGCTCTACAGCCATCGTCCCGAGATGAACGAACAGGAAGAATATGAGTTCGAGAATCTAATCTTTGTTTTGCTGGAAAAAGACAAGAATCGGTTCTACAAAGTGGCCGTTGTTCCCAAGGAACCACTGACCATGTCTGATTATACAGATGAAGACGAGAAAGAGTCCAATTGGTCTAAATAAAGCAAATTTATAAATAAGAAGAGGAGCACTTGCCTATATTGGTAAGTGCTCCTCTTTTTATATCTCGCCCCATGTGTCACTTCCCATTGTTATCACTCAACCAAGATTGGAAATCCCGTTTTAGTTTGATTTTAATACCCATTTCGCAATATCATCGATAATGGCTTTGGAGACATTAGATGGCTCAGCGTACTCTTGACCGATCGAAAGTCCATCATAGCTGGATAAAAGATGATTTACCTTTGGATAGCTATTGTACGTTACATTGGAATGACCTTGGAGAGACGATTTCCAGGTTTGGAATTGATTCATAGACACTTGCACATCGTTTTCGCCTTGTATAACAAGCATAGGTGTATTTTGTGTTTTAGCCAGTTCCGCAGGCACATAATCTCTCTGCTCAAACCACCAATAAGCAGGTTGAAGTGGAAACGCCTCAGGAAGATGATCTACAGAATATTTTGGATCTTTAACCATCGCAGCTACATTTTTATAAAAATCAGCTTGCCCTTGAATGACATCCGTGTCTAAACCAAGCTGCTTCATCCGCTCTACCAATTCGTCCTGCTGCTCGGTAAGCACATCCACAAAGCTACTACTTGGTGCAGCCAGTAGAATACTTCCTGCAATATCATGTTGTTTATCCTCAGCAATGATTAACGGCATTGCAAACCCGCCTTGACTATGTCCAGCTACAAAAATCGCTGTAGAATCAATATGTGTATTCTTTTTAAGCAATTCCACTGCATCGTTTACCTGATCTACGCTCTCTTGTTTTAATGTGAATTTAGGCTGTGAAGCCACCTTATAGGTATGCTCATACGTGACCTTATCGTATCTTAATACAGCAACTCCTTGTGAAGCCAAACCTACCGCAAGATCGCGAAACGGCTTTGCACCACCAATGGCAGCATCTTGATTGTTAGGCCCAGATCCGTGTACCAGAATGACAACCGGGAAAGGTCCCTCTCCCTTGGGCAAAGTTAATGTCCCGGGCAAAGCTAAATCACCCTGACCAACCGTAATGTCTTGTTCTGTATAGGTAGATGGGTCGTCGTAGCTTGGTTTTTGATACACATCTGGCGTAGCGGCGGCAATATGCAAATCATCCACAAGTCCGTTATGATTCATTCTGACCGTAATATTTAAACTAGTCAGTTCTGTCTTAAAAGTATAGGTAACATTGCGATGCACTGTGTTATTTTCTACATGCTTAGCTATGGCTTCACTTGTAATTTTGCCATTTTGTCCTTCTAAAGCTCCCCACAGCTGACTCAACAACGTGGGTGACAACACTCCACTCACAGAGGTATGAACATACTTGGCAGCCTCCTTGCCATCGCCCTCACTAATAAGGGAAATGAATATATCCTCAGGTGCTGCCTTCAGCGTCTCGGAAAGAAATGCCCCATCCATATAGGTAGTTCCTTTCGTTAACTGAACAGGATTGTCTAAGGATATGGCTTGCCCATTCACCATCGCCTGTTTCTCTCCTACCTTAACTACAATCGTAAGCTCACTTTTTCGTATTGTGATTTCTCCTGTCTTTTGTTGCCAAGATACCTCTGCCCCATTCTTTTCTGCAATCTCACGAATAGGAACAAGATTTTCACTACCAGCGGATTTTTCAGCAGCTTCTGAGATGGATGTTACCGGAAGGATGAGACCTACGAAAGTAAGAGAAAGTAATAGCTTTTTCCAATTGTTCATTGTAATAACTCCTCCTAATAATTAATTTCATCTATTATATGCATAGCATTATGAGCATTTATTGGCTCAGGACTATGCTTATAACAACAATAGCAATGATGAATAACAACAGGACCCAAGATAGTGGACGAGCGAAGTTAATTGTCCAGCCTATTCCATAACGCTTTTCTATGGTTAAAGAAGGATCATTGGCATTGAAGTAAATAAACCCAAGCTTCCAATGATCATCGTCATTCACAGGCTGCTCCTTAGATCGTTCGTGATCCTCTTGTTGATTACGAATTTTGCCACCGCCTTGTCTGCCTGTGAGAGACAGCCATACAACACCTAACACGATCACCACAGGAGTGATGAAGCTAATAGCTGTTAACAAGACCAGATTAGGGACGAACATATTGATCTGAATAAAGGCAAATAAGATGGTAAGAAGTAATCCTGTTACAAGCGTAAATAGGGACCATTTACGGCGGAATTGAATATTTTCAGTAGCAAATTGGCCCGGATTAGACGTAGTAAGCTGTTGTTTACTTGATTTAATACTCCAGTTAACCAACATCATAAGTGCAATGATTCCTAGCTGTACAAGATTAATAGCCAGTACCGAGAGGTAAGTTTTAGGCACACTGGAAGTGACATGGCCTTGAAGATCATATTTTATTGGAATGACGTTAGGTAGTGCCTTATAATTCAGGATCGAAATGATCGCAATGGCAACAATAATAGCAATGTGAATGAGAAACCAATAGTTGGAATAGGTGAGTTTATTTTGGCGAAAGGTGGTATCGATTTTAACTCTTTGAGGTGCTTCTACAGTTGTAAGTGTTCCTTTTATCTTTTTCATCTTGAAATAAAATAAGATGTGTAGCGCTGTCCAGTACACAATAAATATCATTGTGCTAACACCGGTAATCATTGCGGTAGCATCTTCATTAGCAGATCGGAGAAAATACAGACAGACAAGTATAACCATCCCGTTTCCGATCAGACTTACTGTAGCAAACGTACTTCTTAGCTTACGTAAGATGGGTGTGTAGTAATTATATTGACTTACCGTAACCCCGAAGCTAATGGTTTCCCTTGTCAGATATGGTGTAAAAGATAGAAGTAAGGCTAATGGAGCAAAGATTAAAATGATAGGTAATATACTAAATAGCTGCATACATAACACACTCCCTTGATTCTTTACTCTTTGTTGTGACCCATCTTCACATCATCATACATTTGGTCTAACACCGCAGATAATTCTTCTTTGGTCATTCCTCGACAGATCGCTTCCGCAATAATCGGTCTTAATTCTCTTTGCTGCTTTTTCAAAAAATCATCCGTTAAACCAGGCATTCCATCAGGGTTCACTACAACTCCCTTTTGTCTATGAACTAGAATGTATCCATCTTGCTTGAGTAGTGTATAAGCCTTATTGACGGTGTGAAGGTTAACACCGATATCTGCGGCCAAATTCCGAACCGAAGGTAACGCCTCACCTAGCTGTAACTCACCACCAGCAATGCCTTCAATAATTTGATAAACAAGTTGCGAATAGATGGGAAGTTCGGATTGCATATCCAGTTGAATAATCAAGGGTTCACCTTCTTTTGTTATCTGTTATATATCAAGTATAACAGATATAACATGAGTGAACAATATGTATGAAAAAAAGCCGCCTACCAATGGCGAGGGCAAACTTGCTTGCCCCTTCGCCATTGATATGCGGCTTATCCTGATGAGCTTATCGATGTGATTCAATAACAAACATTAGTAGTGGCACACATGATAGCGTTGTATTTCAAATTCCATTTAAGTTTCAGTCTTATCTTCGACAATCCGATAATGGATTTTGCGAACTATAATTTTCAGAATCATATATAGGGGAATCACGATGATCATACCCAAGATATTTCCCAGGTCAGCACCCACGAGCAAAAGGATAACGGTAGTCAGTGGATGAATATCGAGCTGTTTGCCATAGACATAAGGTGAGATCAGGTTATCCTGAATTTGCTGTGCGATTACAATGATGACCAGTGACCAGATCGCCATCGAAGGTGATTCGATAAACGCAACAATGACAACCGGAATAGCTGCCAGCAAAGCACCCACATAAGGGATGAAGTTCAGAATAATCGATACAACCGTCAGCAGCAATGCGTAAGGCAAACCTAAGATGAGAAAACCGATGTACATCAGAATCCCCAAGGCTACATTAACAATAACCCGGCCAACAATATAGTTACTTAGTGCTTCATCAATCTCATGGACGGTTTCTTCCCCATCCTTCCGATAATGTCTTGGCAACAATAAGGTCAGATTCGTTCCAAACTTGCTGCCTTCCTTGAGCATGTAATACAACATGATCGGGAACGTTGCCAGAATAATAACCAGATTTGATACCACGGAGAATAACCCGGAGACATAATTGGTTACCTGAGTGATCCCTTGACTCAGAACATCGGATAAACGTGAGAATAGATTGGAATCATCAGGCAGGTATCTGGATACAACATTGCTCTTTTCAAGTGCATTCAACTGATCGCTGAGTGAAGTAACCAACGCTGGAGCATTCTCTACGAAATTCATCAATTGTTCACGCAGGGAAGGCCATACAAGCACACTAAAACCTGCAAGTATTAGTGCAATTACGACATAAATAATCAGAACTGACAATGCACGTTTGATCTTATGCCTTTCCATATAATCGACAAGCGGGCGCAGCAGATAATAGAAGAAACCAGCAATCAGCAGCGGAATGATGATGATGTGAATCAGTGAGGTCAGGGGGCTGAAAATAAAGTTCACTTTTTCCCCCAGATACACGATGAGCAGCAGCAGAATAATCGCTGTACATATGCGGTAGAACTTGTTATTTATCAAGAAACGTGATCCCTCCATGCGCTGCTCTGCCAAAGTGACTGCGGCGTTCATATGTATATCTAGTCATTTACTTATGATACTAAGTACCCTTAAATGACAGTCATGCCACAGGCGATGCTGAATATACACTTATTTTCTTTCCAAAACAAACATTGGAGCAAAAAAAAGAAGCAGGCGTTAGCCTGCCACATCTCTTTTGCTGAATACAACCCAGGAAATCACCATGAAAATAACGTAATACACCGCCAGAACTGCAATGGAGAAACCCAGTGTCATTCCTGCACTCGGACCACCCATTAGCGCAAAATCCGCCCCGGAGGTCATGTATTTGCTAAGATCCATGTTGTTGAATAGAACATACTTGGCCCACTCATAACGGACCGGATTGAATATGAGTGAGAAGATACTCTGTGAGAACATAATGAACAGAGATAATCCAATCGCAAGTGCACCTGAACGAAATACAGAGGACACCATAAAGGCAATCGCAAGCGTAATGAACAGATCAACGTACAAATATCCCCATAACGTCAGAGCATTCGTAGCCGGACTACCGCTTCCTCCCGGAGCATCATGCGAGAAAAGGATATAAGACGTTAGCATGGCCATCGCGATGATCAGCAATGTACTGACAATACTGAAGCCAACGACGGTCAGATATTTGGAAGCAAGAACTTTGCTTCGTGACCATGGACGGATCAGCAACAGCTTAATGGTTCCCCAGGTAAATTCGCCCGCAACCGATTCCGCTGCAATCACGACACAAAAGATCGTGTTCAGGAAAAACGTAATCTGGATGGTCGTTACAGCCGCTTCCCAGTACAAAACTTCATTGGACCCCATGCCTTCTCGCAGTAACACTGGCATTAATAGCGAGATCAGCGCCAGAATCGATAACATGATCCAGGTACGGGGACGACGGAAAATTTTCATATTCTCGTTCAATATCAGATTACCAAAACTACCCAATGCCTCCACCCCCAGTGACTTGCAAAAATTGTTCTTCCAGGGTGTGAGTCACGTTACGAATACCGTATACCTGAAACCCTTCGCTAACTAGCTTGGCATTGATATCCGGAATCTGCTCACGAGACACTCGCACCACCAGGACATTGCCCTGTACGATAGCACCCTGAATCAGATCCGCAGCGCGGTCAGCATCATTCAACTCAAAAGCAACTTCGATTAATGCATCCGAACCGGCTTCAGCCCGAAGGTTTCTTACATCAATCAACTTGCCGTTCTGGATGATGGCTACGGTATCACACATCAGCTCCATCTCCGACAATAAATGACTGGATACAAAGACCGTAATGCCTTCCTCTTGGGTGAGCTGACGCAAATAATCTCTCAGTTCCCGTATACCCTGTGGGTCCAAACCATTGGTCGGCTCATCCAGTACAAGCAGCTTCGGTTTATGTAATATCGCTTGCGCGACCCCCAGACGCTGGCGCATGCCAAGTGAATAGGTTTTGACCTTATCGTGAATACGGGCTGTGAGCCCCACACGCTCAATTGTTTCCGCAATACGTTCCTTCGTAACTCCCGGCGACATGCGGGCAAAGTGAACGAGATTTTGGTACCCGGTCAGAAACTTGTACATTTCCGGATTTTCCACAATAGCTCCTACCTGGGCTACCGCCTGCTCAAATTCATTTTTCACACTGTGTCCCGAGATGAAAATATCACCTTTACTGATGGACATCAGTCCAACCATCATTCGAATCGTCGTTGTTTTTCCCGCGCCATTAGGTCCTAAAAAACCAAAAACCTGCCCCGGAGAAATATCCAGAGTCAGGTCGCTGACCAATGATCGGGAGGATATGATCTTGCTGACGCCCTGAATCCGGACGACCGGCTCCTGCTGCATTCAATCCCCTCCTTCATGGACGAGCACATCATTCATGCCCGTTTCTCATATGCACATAGTGTATCATAATCTTTAGTATATTGTCCCGCAAACTGGGATTTCCCCTGACGTTTCGCTTCAACTACACACGCTTCACAGCATCCAAGCGGCATTTCACTCCGGTAGAATCCGGTGCGAAATACGTGATTGCCTCCATTGCCCTCTTCCTTCATTTCGACAGAGCTTCTAGTGACCGACACAATCATCCCACAACTGACACAGTAAAAGCGGCCCGTTTCGATCAATGATATTCCTTCCCCTCACAAGGAGCTTAGAAGTCCTTGTTATTTGTCGTTAGACGCTGAAAATTGATACATTTTGTATCTATCTCGTAATTTACTTGACACCGGGACTAATGTCAAGGCTTTAAAGCTATAAAAACAAGAAAAACACAAAAAAAGCTCCAAAAATGCGACAAAAGTCTCGCATTTATGGAGCCTCATGTTAGGTAAATGATACAATTCGGTTCAATGTATGGGTTAATACTATTTCCTGATCAGTCACTATTGTCGACCTGCGAGGTATCCTCGTTTTTCTGATTTGGATAATACCAAAGTAAGGTCCACTCATCGCCATCCTCTACCAGATAACAGGTCTGCACAATATCGAATTGGCCAAAGGTACCTGTGTACTTCTGGGTGACCCGGATTCTGTAGGCTTCAGAAAATGGCTTAACGCCATCAATCACGGTTACATCGAACTCGCGCTCTGGTTTCTCCATCTCCAGCTCAAACGTTTCCACGCCAAAATGCTGCATAAATATATGTGCTCTGTTCTGTACGTAAGCACTCTTGGGAAACCGCTCTTTCATCAGGGGATGAAAGAGTTCCCACGAACTGCCGAAGTCACCTGTCTGCTCATATTTGTAAAACTCTTCGGCAACAGCAGCAGCTTCATCCGATGTATCTGCCTGAAACAAATACGGAATGGTTCTGGCAATCAACCACAGCAATAATACAATGATCGCGATGAAGCCGATCTTTTTGAGCAAAGCATTCCGGTTCCTTCTTCGCAGCATGTCCAGTCCTCCTTGTCCTACTCCATACTTATGATGGATAGCAGACAAGTAGAAGTTGCGATACATCTAATTTCCTGGGAAATCACTCGCTGTGAATGGAAGTACGCTTTCCTTTTCTGATCCTTCGGATCATGGACTGAAGTGCTGCATATATGGCAATCCCACAGCAGCCGCCGAGCAAGTCTACTCCAACATCACGTATCGAGCTTGTCCGATCCGGGCTGAACTGCTGAATATACTCATCAATGGAGGCTATAACAAACACCACAGCCAGAGCAGAAACGATACTGGTCACAAGGGAGGTTCTTCTGTACCGCATCCCGCCGTACACAAGCACGGCGAGCACAGCGTATACAAATAAGTGCGCACTCTTGCGAAAGATGAACTCTGCAAAATCATACGGCCGCTGCTTCAGCGAATACTCATACTCCCCGTAAGTGAATTGCACATCAGGAAGTGTAAAACCGATGTGCAATTTTTGAGACCATTTATGAAGCCAAGGCTGAATGTCTTGCTGTTGAGAGGATTGCGTGGACATGGACCAGATGACCAGAATCCAGATCACAATCAACAGCAGAGCAATGAGAAATCCGTACGTTCTTCGTACATGCTTTTGTCTCGTGCGCCCGGAGCCCTCCTCCATCATTTTGATCTTCACCACTTTCATATCTCTATCGTTATTCTATTGATCCAACATACATGCCTCTGCCATTTGTACCTACATATACCTGACCATAGATTTGACGGTCTGCCGCCATAATTTGCGGTTCATTGCCCAGCCCGATTCCATTACCTAAAGGACCTATATTGTTCCAGGTTACCCCCATATCATCGGAACGGAAGAATCCATGCACGTTATTTACGGTGCCATATACATAGACAGCCGGAACCAATCTGCCGGGCTGAGCTTTACCAAAGGCAAATAATTTGGAATTCTGCACACCCTGGATCTTGGAAAATGTATTTCCCGAGTTCGTTGATGCATATAATCCATCGGTTCCCAGACTCACCCATACATTATTCGCCACGCCAGGTGCAGCCTCGACTTTAATGAAGCTTGTATTGATATCCGTATTAATCGGAAGGCGAACCGTATTCGCTTTGGACCAGTTGGCACCTGCATCCGTAGACCGATACAGATAACCAGCAGCATACATATAAAATTTATATCCATTGATGCGATCCGCAGCCAGTGGATGATTATAGGCAAAGACCATATTCCCCCCGATGGCCTGAAAAGGGGCACCATTCATATTTTGCCATGTTGCGCCACGATTCGTGCTTCTGACCGGATTACCGGTCTGGGGGTAATAAACAATTACATTCGGATTGATGGCCGAGTAGGCGACCCTCCCCAGTTTGGAGCCAGCCGGAACATTCATTGGAGTTACCGTAACTCCGTTATTGGAAGAGACAAATAAACGTGTGGTGGTACCATACCAGTCACTGCTTCCCAGAAATATCATGTAATTCGGATTTGCCTCGTGATAGTCAATACTCACAATTTCTCGCATACCTGCGAGCGGGATTTTATTAAGAGGAACATCGGTTACATTTTCATGTCTAAATCCGACTTGATCCGTTAAACCACTAAAGAATGAAACACCCTGAGGTGGTGTGGATGCCGTGAGTGCGACGACTTCTTCATGACCATCGGTAATGGCTTCCCAAGTACTCGCTGTATTGCCAGTCAATCCAGTGGTACCATTGATATTTTCCGTCTTGTACACGCCAAACCAGTCTGTAGCGTATACGGTGCCCGGATTATGTGGATCAAACTTGATACTGGATGTGGCTGAGAAAAACATGTTGGGTGTCCACCAGGACGGTTTGGATACCAGCGTTTTGCTCACTGTTGTCCAACTCTGTCCGCCATTAACGGAACGATACAGTGGCAGATTATCTCCGCCTGTTCGAACGGCTGCCAGGATGTGATTATCATTATTGGGATCAATCGTGATTCCATAATAAGATGAGTAACTGGAGCTGGGTGTTATATTTGTCCACTGCACACCATTGAACTTGTAGACGCCCTGATTATCCGTGGTCACATACAACGTCCCGTTCTTCGCCACAGTCATACGTGCAGGATATTCGGGACTTCTCCCGGTAAGTTGCCAAGTGGTCTGCCCATTGCTTCTTGGTGCTTTGCTGTACACACCAATGCCGCGAACCCCCGCATACACAACTTGACCTTGCTTTGTCACGGGATTCAATCCATAAGCTACACTCCGAATTCCCTCACCGGACAGTCCGCTAGGTACATCCCATACCTTGCTCCATGTGGCTGCACCATCACTGGAAGTGTACAATCCATCATATCGTGTACCCACATGCAGGTAATTGGAGTTCGTGGGATTAACCGCGATGCTCTCTCCCATGGCTCGATGGATATTTCCATTTGATTCATTCCGAAGATTAAGTCCGGTTCGAGTCCAGGTCTCTCCCCGATCTGTGGATTTCAGAATATCACTCGGCCCCACGTTACCGTACTTCCCAGCAGCGATATACACGACATTAGGGTTTTGCTGATCCAGCGCAATTCCATCCACGCCGTACAGATTGCTGTCCTCATCTCCAAAATGATCCAGTAGTGGAACCCAATCTCCTGAAGCTGTATCCAACCGATATACTCCTCCAACGTCAGTTCGAGCGTAAACCAGATCAGGCTCAGTCGGATGGATAACCACCCCTGTAACGTACCCCCCACCACCAATAGGTATATTCTTCCATTGATAGTTTTGAGCTGATTGAACATAATTTGTACTTGCCGGTATCATGAGCATATACATTAGTAGCACAATCAGGGACAATTTCATTAGCCTGGAGATACGCATCTGGTTCACCGCCCTATCCGATCATTTTGAATGTTCTTCAATCATCTGATGTATCCTGTCTCGTTCCGATTGTTCCACGATATAGTAATACACTCCGTCTATTTTCTTGCCCGTGCCTTTAATCTCAACGGATTCAATATGATCCAGTACCGAACGATAATTGGAGAACATCTGCTTCATCTCATCAAAGGTAACGTCGGTTCTGACGTGAGCACTGACTTCGTCCAGCAATGTCTCCAGTTGCAATACGTTGGATACCTGGACCGTATTCTTCAGCACTTGTTTGATGATCTCCCGCTGGCGGTCATTCCGCCCGAGATCTCCCTTCGGATCATCATAACGCATCCGCGAAAATCCCAAAGCAGCTTCACCATCCAGATGAATATTCCCTTGCTCGAACCGGTAACCCTCATAGTCAAATGCAAACGGGTTATTCACATTCACTCCACCCACCATGTCGATGACTTGTGCAAAGCCCTCCATATTCACTTTCATGTAGTAATGTATGGGAACGTTGAGCAATTGTTCCACGGTCTGCACAGACATGTTAACGCCCCCAAAAGCATAGGCATGGTTGATCTTATCCTCCGTGCCATGACCAACAATATTCGTTCTGGTATCTCGGGGAATGTTAAACATAAGTGCGGATTTTTTCGCAGGATTAACACTTAATACAATCATGGTGTCGGAGCGCCCCCGATCATTGGAACGTTCATCCACACCCAGAATCAAAGCATTAAAAGGTTCTTCATTCTCCATGTCCACAGGGAAATCTCCCCCACCCCGCTGGTCTACAATAGATACCTGCTTGATGGGTTCCCGGGGTTCATACATTTGATCCGCCGCTGATTTAACATGCGAATACAGATACACAGAATATCCAATCATGACAACTGCAACAAGGGAAATGGCACCTAATGTTATTTTGATCCCGCGTCTCATGTTATGGCCTCCGTTAGATGACTGCCGTTTTTCTTCCATCAATATTGGTTAGACCTGGACGACCAACGGAGTAGTATTGGAAGGACGTATCTTTAATCTGATCTTCTCCGTAGATGTTTCTTCCATCAATCAGGATGGGTTGATTCATATGCGCTGCCAAATCAGTCAGATTAACCTCCATGAACTCTTTCCATTCCGTCAGAACACAGAGTGCATCAGCACCTTCCGCCGCTTTCATGGCACGCTCTTCCCACGTAATGGATGGGGAATCCACCTCTTTGCGGAAGTTCTCGGTAGCGATGGGGTCATATGCCCGAATCACCGCTCCCTGCTCAAGCAAACGTTGAATGATCTCAATCGCCGGAGCATCACGAACGTCATCGGTATCTGGTTTGAAAGCGAGCCCCCAGATGGCAATCTCCTTCCCTTCGAGTGAGCCTAGTGCATCTTCCAGTTTACGAATGATGTTGAAGCGTTGATCTTTGTTCACTTCCACCACGGACTTCAGCAGTTTGAAGTCATAATCCACATTACCTGCAATTTGAATCAGAGCTTGTGTATCCTTAGGGAAACAGGAACCTCCGTAACCAATGCCTGCCTTGAGAAAGGAGGCACCGATTCGTCTGTCATAGCCCATGCCTTCGGCAACGCGACTGACATCTGCTCCTACTTTTTCACAGATGTTAGAGATTTCGTTGATAAATGAGATCTTGGTTGCCAGGAAAGCGTTGGATGCATATTTAATCATTTCCGCCGAGCGAATATCCGTAACAATAATCTGATCGGTTAATGGCTGATGCAGCTCTTTCAACGTGGCGACTGCCCGCTCACTATGTGTCCCAATGACTATCCGGTCAGGATAGAGCGTATCCTGGACAGCGGTACCTTCTCGCAGGAACTCCGGTACCGATGCCATGTCGAATGGATGATTCGTCAAACTGCTGATCCATTCCTGAATACGATCATTAGTTCCGACAGGAACAGTGCTTTTAGTCATTATTATTTTATAATTATCCATATAAGAACCTATTTCTCGCGCGACAAGCTCAATAAAGCTCAGATTTGCTTCGCCATTAGGCAGGGATGGCGTACCCACCGCGATAATGATGATATCCGAACGACTGATAGCATCCTGAATGTTGGTGGTGAAGGACAGCCTTCCTGCTTTCATATTGGCATTCATGATATCCTTCAGACCCGGTTCATAGATCGGAACATGACCGTCCATTAACATATTCACTTTTTCCACATTGTTGTCGACACAGATCACGTTATTTCCCAGTTCCGAAAAACATACGCCCGATACCAAACCCACATACCCTGTGCCAATCACCGTAATATTCATTCCATAATCTCCCCCATGTCCTAATGTGTTGGTTACGCGTGCTTCACATATGTCTGAACAATGTCCTGCCATTCGGTAGACACTCTAACGATATCTTCCTCAATCAGCTGACTGCCGATCTGTACTTCAATGATCTCCAGTTCCGTAACGGCTCTGACGGAATGAAGCATACTCCGGTCAATGATCACCGTATCTCCTTGCCCGATCATTCGGCTCTGCCCATTCAGAATCAATTCCCCCGTTCCCGATACAACCGTCCATACCTCATTGCGAAGCAAATGGTATTGATAACTCAGGTTTTTCCCGGCACTGATGCAGATTCGTTTGGTGAGAACCTCGCCGCCAGCTTCGTTTCTTGTGTAATCCAGAACCCGGTAGCAACCCCACCTGCGCTCCTCATACATGGGGCGTTGATCCTCGTTCTTCAAGATTTCCTTGATCCGTGGGCTTGCTTCTTTGTCACTGACGAGAATGCCATCCGGACTCACGGCGACCACCACATCCGACAATCCCAATATGGCAACCGGAATGTTCAATTCATTGACCAGGTGCGTATTCAAGGAATCTCCCGTAATCCACCCTTTTCCTACAACCGAGCTTCCCATCTCTTCCGTGAGTGTGTTCCACGTGCCTAGATCTTTCCAGAAGCCGTTATACGGAATAGCAATAATCTGATTGGCTCTCTCGACAACCTGGTAATCAAAACTGATCTTGTTCAATCTTCCGTATTGCTTCAGCATCTCGTCATACTGGATCGGCAGTTCCATCTCAATGAGCAGATTAATCAAATAACCCAGCTTAAAAGCAAAAACCCCGCAATTCCATAATGCGGCCTGCTCAATCATGAGGACCGCATCGGATTCGCAGGGTTTCTCCTGGAACTTCGCTACATTCACGTATTCATTGTTATTTTCACTGGAAGATTGGGATTGCGGAATGATGTATCCGTACTTCTCTGACGGGTACGTCGGCACAACTCCCATCAAGGCCAGATCAGCACCAGACTTATCAAGCATCTCTGGTAAGGTTGCCAGCACTTCGAAGAATTCTTTCTCAACAAAGGGATCTACAGGCAACACTGCAATTGTCTCATTCAGACTCACACTCTCTACGGAATACAGATAGGAGGCAGCGAGTGCAATCGCAGGAAACGTATCTCTGCGCTCAGGCTCCACAACCAGTCTCACATCGTCTCCCAGCTGAGAAGTCAGAATCTCCACCTGTGGCAAACTGGTCGCAATAAGTGCCTGTGATGCAAGTCCGGCATGATTCAGCTGTCGCCATACCCGCTGTACCATGGATTCCGGATTTCCCTCTGGCCCATGAAGAACTTTAAGAAATTGCTTGGATCTGGAATCGTTGGATAACGGCCAGAGACGCTTGCCAGAACCGCCGGATAACAGAATACTTCTCATAGGGCTGCACCATCCGACAACACAACCGTACTTGCTCCCTTGCCGGTCTCGGTTGGCTTGTTATATGTGCTGGTCTGATTGGACTCCAGTCTGCCTGCCGGATTGCTCTTGGTCCAAGCTGCATAATAATTCGAGTTCTTGCCGTATGAATTATCCAGCAGGATGTTCGGTTGATCCAGGAGACAGGCCAGAATATGTCCATGCAGACGGGATGTCGTGATGGTCTGGTATTGATTGAATTCCTTAATGGCCGTATGTACCATCCGATCAGAGTATTTGTACCACAACCAGCGGGCGAAAGAGCTGCCTTTCCCTGACTTTAACCGGGACGTAATCATGCGAATGATCTTCCGGTCTACCCGGTTGTACAATGTCTCCCAGTCTTTAAACGTGGCCTTAGGTCCACTGACGGATTCGTAATGCACCTGATTCTGAGTTTTCTCAATGTCTTTACGAAAGAAATACAACATCTCTGCGGTAGGCTTGCTCTTCGACTTAAGAGGCCACAACTGATGCGCCATATCCGGAGATAGATACACATTGGTTTGTTGAAATTCTTTACTGGCTATCTCATAAGATAAGGTATCCCGGACAAAAAAGTGTACATCCTTATGACGATTGAATACTTGGGCTGTCTTTTTCAATTCAATATCACTCTTGTAAAACATCGTCTGTGGCAGAATGACAATCCGGTGATTCGGATGTTGGGCAATCATTCGTTCTCTCAATTTCTGATGGGCAGGGTACAGATCACCAAAGTTACCTCCCCCGTGCAACACAATCGTGATACCTTCCGGTACCTTGAGGGACAAAGGGCAGTCCAGAATGCTGTATCTGGCACGTACATGAATATCATTGTCCCGGAAGAAAGCCTCAGTACCTTTCATAATCAACAAGTCGCCACCATTGCTATGCACCGGGTAATCCAAATAATAGATTTCAGTACGCGGTGGAATGACCTTCAAAATCTGACGTAAATGTCCCTTCAACTCTTCCATTGGATGAATATTGTTAGTGCCCAGCATCTCCATCTCCTCCTTGGGTGACTCTTCTTCT
Organism: Paenibacillus sp. GM1FR; assembly: GCF_002803315.1. Lineage (NCBI taxonomy): Bacteria > Bacillati > Bacillota > Bacilli > Caryophanales > Paenibacillaceae > Paenibacillus > Paenibacillus sp. GM1FR. The sequence goes on from NZ_MKZL01000067.1 coordinate 157,029, forward strand.
TTTTTTGTTTAACCGTTCATAGAGAAACGTCAGATCTTCCTTGTCATAGAACATGGCGGCAAACTTCACCTTAAATACAATCTTCATCGCAGCCACAGTAACCACCATTCGTACAATGGACCCGATCAATAAGGCAATCGCAATTCCGTTGAGCCCCCACAGCGGGGTGAATACAAAGAACAAAGCCACCGTCACCGAGAGTGCAATGAGCTGTCTGATCATCACAAGTCCAGGCCGACCCAGTGCATTAAATGCGGATGCCAGAATCCAGGAGCCACCACCAATGATGCATTCCACAGCCAAAATATAAAACGCTACGCTCGCTTCCAAAAATTCGGAGCCAAACAGAAGACCCATCAGGTAGTTCCCCACAAACATGGTGGGTATTACAATGATCATCATGACCATGAGCGAGATGCGGAAGGCTCTGCCGACCGTTCGAATAATCTGCTCTTGAGGTAATCCGGTCACTTTTGGGAAAACAACATTGCTAATGGCCGTCTGAACCGCATTGTAGATTCGGGATAACGCAAATACGACGGAATACAGTCCAAAATCACGCGGGGTGAGCAAAGCCAAAATAATGATTTTATCAAACTGGGTATACAGCGTTCCTAACAATTCAACCCCGTACACCTTGCTACCATAACCAAAAAGCTTCTTGGCTGAACTCTGGTCCACCCGATCCTTGAACCATCTCAGTCTCAATTCATTACGGTTGGCATAGATAGCCCACGCTACCACTGAGAAGCTGGTTACAAAATAGATCGCAGCCGCGAGCTGAATGCTCAGCATCCCCAGGCCCCATAACACAAAAAGCCCGCCTACATTAAACAGGGGGATCATTAACCGGATACCATTATATACAGCGAATTTCTCCCGACTCTGCGAGAGCGCTGATATGAGATTGATGACAATAAGTACAGGAACGGTTGCAATCGTATACCATCTGGATATCTGCACGACCTCCGGCGGAAAGCTGGAGAGCCAGAAAGGTAATCCAAACCAGGCCACAATACCAATGATGATGCACACCGGAACTTGAAAAAGAAAGCTTAACCGAACATACTGTGCACTCTTCTCGGTTGCGCTCTGTTTGATGTTATAAATGATAGAAGTCGGTAGTCCGAATCCGACCAATCCGGTTAAGAGCGCAGGCCAGAATAGAATGGCCGAAAACGCACCCTTTCCCTCTACCCCGAACATGCGTGACGTCAAAATGGAAGACAACATCGTCAGTGTCATGACCAGCAGATTGGTTCCACTTGTCTGAAATATGGCACTCATTAAGCCGTTTCCTCTGAATACTTTGCGAAGTGCAACTTGCGCCATAGCGATCCTCATCCCTTACTGTTTTGACGAAGCGACCCAACAATCATGCCGTTTCGATAACATACCTTGGCAAGCTGACGTGTGAACCGATCTGCATTATAAATGTAGATCAGTGAGGTTGTGATCCCTTGTGCAAGCTTGATGCCATGTTTGGCCGTACGCACAACACCACGATCCTGATCACGAATGGCATCACTCACACCTTGCCAATAGATTCGGCGCAGAAACCAGTTCTTTGTCGTTCGCTCTTTGGCTACTTTATGTTGTACCGCGCCATACGGCGTGTAATATACCTTGAACTTTGTCCGTATTCTTGCAATTAACTCACTCTCTTCACTGGAGAGGAGGTTGTTCCCCACTCTTCCAAGATCTTCACGGAAGGGAGCCAGTTGATCAAAGACAGATAAACGAAAAGCCACATTGGCACCAAATGGAATATAGGGACTTTTCATTTCAGTGACTTCATCTGCAAAATCCAGAATGGTGAACAGCGACCTGTTCTCCGGTGGAATCCACATTGGCTCAGGCACTTCCCAGATCGGATCAATCTTGCCACCGACACAACCGATATTTTCATTCATCTCAAACACACTAACGATCTGGTGAATCCAGTCCCTGCAAGCAAAGGCATCATCGTCAAGGAACAGGATATACTCGCCACGTGCCTCGTGAATGGCCCGGTTACGGGCTACAGACAAGCCTTGCTTTTCTTCCAACACATACCGGATCGAATGGTTCTCATGCTGCAAGATGGTTTGAAGCACGACTTCCCGTGTGTTGTCTTTTGAATTGTTATCAATGAGTATGATCTCATAGTCGCTGCTTGCGTAATTCTGTTGTATTGCACTTCGTATGGCCTCTACCGCATCCTGTGCACGGTTATACGTACAGATCGCGACGGTTACCTTCATCATTTCATCCCCATATTTTTCAATTAGGTCCACCCGTTCATCTGCACTAACTGGAGTACAGGGTAAGTGTCCTTTGGGCAATCACTGGCCAATCCAGCCGCTCCAACGCTTTGACAAAACCACTGCCTTCCTGAAACTCCGATTGTTTTAACCGGATCATATTCATCGCTTTAAGCAATCCATCCGGATCGGAAGGTTCGTAGAGGACCGCACAATCTTCGGGCAGATATTCCTCCAACAATCCAATCCGTGGTGCCACCACCGGTTTACAGAAGGTCAATGCCAGAATCGCACTGCCTGAAGTGGCAATTTGCTTGTATGGAAGAATGATCGAATCAACTGCATCAAAATAATCCGAATATTCATCATCTTCGATGAAATGAAAATGAGTATGAATATGTCCACTCTTGAGAAATTCATCTCCAAGGTCATAATCCTTTACCTTTTTGCCGGCAATCAACAGATGGGCTTGTTCGGAATCCAGATCCTTGAATGCCTCCAGCAAATCATCCACGCCCTTGTACGGCGACACCTGACCGAAGAACGCATACACATAACTATCCTCCGGGATGCCAAACCGGGAGCGGATATTCACCCCTTTTCCCTGATACACTCCCTTGTAATGTCCATGTGGTATAACCTCGATCCTGCTGGAATCAATCCCAAACGTCGAACAGATTTCCGAGATCAAGGGTTTACCCATGACAATCAGCTTGGAGCAATTTTGGACCAGTATTTTTCTCATCCAATAATCGAACCGCGTCTTGCCGCTGTTGTGTGGCCAGATGTTGTGCACCGTCCAGAACAATTTGGCCCCGCGCAAGCGTGCAAAACAAATCATCAATACATATAGAATCGATTTGATCACTGTTGTCAGCACGGATGAACCTCTGTAATAGAAGCTGGGCCAATGAAAATGCAGCACATCATTTTTTTTCAGTTTGATTAGATCTCTTTTGGTAAACTGTTTCACTTCCCATCCCTTGTTCTCAATGGAATCGGATAACAGCTCATTGAATTTATTGTTTTCAATCATCTTGGGCAGCATATACACCGTCGGATTTTCCATCCAGGCACCTCTTACTTTAGTTTCATTCGCACAGGTTCCTCTGTATACGTACCAACTGCGCGCCTTGCATGAAATCTCATTAGAAATCCTTGCAGCATAATTTTGGTATTACGCTTGAGCAGCACCCAATCTTTCCACCAAGGGTACAGCGACAGTGCTTTTTTCAAATAAACGTTATTGCGAAGTGTATTTCTCGACCATTCGAGCATTCGATAATGGTGTAACTGACGGCGCTTCTGTTCCTTGGACATGTCATTGTAGTATTTCAAAATAATCTTGCGTTGGCCCTTGTACTTGGCCGTTGTAGAGGTTGAAATTCGTGGACCACTGTGGATGTTGATATCCACCAGCGGTTCTTTCACATTCACGGCGATGTAGCCTCGTTTCAATATACGCAGATAAAAATCATAATCCTGAGCGGATGTCAGATTTTCATCAAATCGAACTTCACGGGCCAGTGAGGTAAGTACCATGATTTTGGACGTTTCCCCAATCCAGTTGAATGTAAGCAGATCCTCATACCGAATAACATCACGAGGTTCCACCGACAATTTCCGTTTGACCACCTGATGTTGCTCATTTGTGTATGCTAGATACTTGCTGCAAAAGGTGAATGATTCCTTTGTTCGTTCCAGCACTTCCGCCTGGGTTTTTATTTTGTCAGGCATCCATTCATCATCATCATCCAGGAAGGCAATGTACTTGCCATTGGCTTGGGATATCCCTACATTCCGTGCATGGTTGGCTCCTTTGGGATATGGAACTCGGATGTACCGAATCCGTGAATCTTCCCGGGTCCAAGCCTGACAGATCTCTGGCGTCTGATCTTCTGAACCATCATCCACAATGAAAATCTCCAGATACGGATGTGTTTGTTCACGTACACTTCTCAACGCATTTTTCAATAACTCGGCCCGGTTATGGGTCGTAATGATGCAAGATACCAAGGGGTTCATTTCATCACCTTTTCCTGTTCACTAGGATACCTTCACTTGAAGTGCATCATATATTCCTGATAATCTGCCCACGAGAAGATTCATATCGAACTTATCCGATATAATCTCTCTGTTATGTGAACCCATTCTTGCTCTAACCTCTTCATCCGTGATGAGATATTCCAGCGCTGATGTCAGCCCGTGCACATCTCCCGGCTCGATTAACAGCCCATTATGACCGGATGTAATCACTTCGGGGATGCCTCCGACGGTGGTCGATATAATGGGCAAGCCACAATTCATTGCTTCAAGTATGGCCATAGGTAATCCCTCATGATAAGAAGGCAGGACCAGTAGATCCGCTTCCCGCATCAGCTTTTCCTTTTGCTCTCCGTTAATCCAGCCGAGTACATTGACACGATCCTCTATTCCATACTGCTGCACGATTGCTTTGACTTCTTCGACTTCGCCATCCCCTGCCAGATTAAAAGTAGCTGTAACGCCTAGCGCCTTCAATTGCTGAATGGACTGAAGCAGATCGTAGACTCCTTTTCGCTCACCCAGTCTGCCCATGAACAGAGCATTAACGGCTGTTTGTTGTTCTCTTACAAACGATTCTTTGACAAAGACCCCGTTATAAAGAACCTCAATCGCTGTCTCCGGAACAATCGTAGCAAAGTATTCTTTCCACGTCTGGGACAAGACAATCAACTTGTCTGCCTGATTCAGAATGTAATGACAATACTTGCGCTGCAGAGCAAATTGATTGTAGAAATCATCAAAGCTGGCCGCATGTATATGCAGAATGACTGACTTTCGAAACAACTTTCGTGCGGTTAGCAGAAATAGAGACTTCCGATAAAAGCTCCCATTGTTCGCCATATGAATATGCACGATATCCGGCTTGAACGTGTACAACTTCATCCAGAATTGCATGAATCCCCGTATAAAAATAAGCAGCCGTGAGAACACGCTGCCCGTGATATACGTTTCGACCCGCTGCATGGCATACATTTCCGAGATGGAGGAATCCTCAATGTTTTTGATGACACTCACAATTCCGCCCATATCCTTCAAGGATGATCCAACAACCAATACTTTTGGTTTCATGATAGACTCCTTTTTTTCATGGTTAATCTTCATACCTCTTACAGACTATTCACGTAATTTTTAATGGATGAGATCAGATCAGACTGTTTTCTCACATAAGGCTGGAACGTCAGCTCCTCTATACAAGGAACCAACTTTTGCAATTCAGCCCGACTCTCCGCGACGGCCACATAGCCGTTATCTTGAAAAACTTTGGAGATTTCAAGCTGATGGTCATCCACATGTTCGCCCCATTCTTTCCGGCGTGGAATGACAATAACGGGCTTGCCGCGTTCAAGACAATTTGTAATGGAGCCAACACCCGCATGAGAAATAATGCATCTGCTGCGCTCCACATATTCATTCATCTCTTCCTGCGTGAGGAAAGGAATTACAGTGAAATTTCGCGGCTGATACTCGGTATATCCGGATTGGGCAACAACCTCTTCTTCAATAATTCCTGCCTCAATCGCCTCATCAATAAGCTCAAACATCCGATTGAAGGGAAAGCGCTGCGTTCCAACGATAGCAAATATCAAAATAAAGCCCCCCTGTACTTCGCATTGGGATAGCTATCCTGCAACGTTTCCCATTGGATGAAGAACTCATCCGAGATTTTGTACATCAATCTCCCGGTTGCGCTGGAGGAATAGATTTTGGCATAACTTTCGATGTAGATCAGCTTGGCGCCGAAGATTTTACCGATAAGGCAAAAAGGATATGTGGCTCCCGCCCCTGTTGTAATGATCACCTTTGGACGCTCACGCAGATATAGAAAGAACGATTTGATAATATTAGCCACAAAGATTAGCAAGAACATCGCATTTTTACGCTCTTGCTGCATCAAGAAGTATACTTTGCCCTGTGCCGAATCGACTTTTCTGCTTTTATTTTTCTCGGTAATCAAGAAATAATCATGTTCTTCAACCGCAGGAATAATTTTGGTTAATTCATCAAAATGACCGCCAGTAGAACTGATCAAACAGACCTTCATGTTCTAATCTCCTTTGAAAAGGATACGTCCTTGGCTCGCTGTATCTGTATATCCACTTCTGCTTCAGCCCCTGACTTGGAATGGACTCCATTTCCCGTAGCATATAACGCGTTCAGGAAGATACAGAATGGAGCAATCAGATGAACCGTGGACAGGGTATTGTCAAAAAAGGAATAGGTCAGGAAACCGATAATCATACCAGCAAAATACAACCGGATCATGCCGCCCAATCGGAAGTAAACAGCCCGAAACACCAGCAGCAGCGATAGAAACAACAGGATGGCTCCAACTAACCCGCCATCGTAATAAAAACGAATGTATTCATTATGCGGAACGACGAATCCAGAAAAAATACTTCCATCATTCGCTACGAGAGTTGAGCCGAGTCCACGTCCAAATATCGGATACTCATTTGCTTTGCCAATAAAATAATTCCAGGCTACATCCCTTCCCGACAAGCCTTTGCTCTCTGATCTCATCTCATAATTGTCCCACTGCGCAATCACCATATAGGCCACAGCGACAACAAACATAATGAGAGGAATAATCGCACTGACTCTGCCTTTGATGAAGGCTTTCAGTTGATCAAAAAGATAGACCAAAATAATCGGAATAAGCGCAATAAGTGGCCCCCTTGTTCCCGTCTGGACCAGAATGACCAGATGTGTCAAGGTAAGCATGTAATACAGAACAACCTGATGGCCTTGCTTGATCTGAATCAGACAGACGCAGATGGAGATAAAACACAACATGGCCAGATGCGCGGCGATGTTGGCACCCTGTAACCGGGTTACTCCCGACATCTCCAGGTTAGTAATGGACAATATGCCGACGAGTTGCAGAATATAACCACCAGCAAGACTGAACAGCGGCAACCATGCGAGTACACGTATAATTCGTTGACTGATCTCTCTTGAAAAATGGGGCATCAGCAACAAAAAAGGAACAATGACTCCTAGAAAGGCCTTGAATGGATCGAGCGGACTAACCTTACTGGGCAGATCAGATAGAAAATAACTCTCCACAAATAAAAAACCAATTGCCAGTGCAGGATATATCAGATCTTTTCGAATACCAAAGCGTAAAAAAAGAGAGACGACAAAACCAAGAATCGCCAGCTTGTAGAAGGACAGCGAATCCAGTCCTGCCAGATGAATGCTAAATATTTTATCAATGGACAATGAAAAACTTACAATGAGAATCATAAAAATCCAGCTGGGCTGTTTAATATAAACGCCCAGCAGAATCACAACTATGAGTGCAACAACCGAGACTAGCGGAAGATAGATTGCTGCGAAGACAATTACCAGCGAAAAAAGAATGATATTAAACGACTTCATATTTAATGCAGCAAGTATACCGGTCTTTTGCATATCTGCTATGCCACCTCAAAGCCAGAATCGTGTTTCAAAACGCATCCTTCGAACCTACCAGCACTTTGAACGTTCTGAAGATAATTTTGATATCCACCATCATGCTGCGCTCACGGGCATACGTCAGATCCAGCTCTACCATTTCTTCAAAACCAACACTATTTCGACCGCTGACTTGCCATAATCCCGTACATCCCGGGATCATCTGAAGACGTTGTCTGTCATAGGAAGTGTAGTTCTGCACTTCTCTGGGCAGAGCCGGTCTGGGTCCAACGAGACTCATCTCTCCTCTGAACACGTTCCACAACTGTGGCAGCTCATCCAGACTGGTTTTCCGAATGAACTTGCCAATCCGGGTAATGCGGGGATCATTTTTCATTTTGAACATATTCCCGTTCACTTCATTCTGATCAATCAGCTGTTCCAGCAGATCTTCTGCATTCGCAACCATCGACCTGAATTTGTACATATGAAACTCTTTCCCATTCTGTCCTACTCGTACCTGACGAAAAAAAACAGACCCCTGCGGGGCCTCGATTTTGATCAGTAATCCGATGACCGCAAACAAGGGGCACAAAATGATCAAACCTATGAAAGAACCCAGCAAATCGAGCATTCTTTTCATAAATAGATACACTTTATCCGCATTTTGTCCTGACATCGTTGATGCATTGTACCCCAGACTTGGGTCCATAACAATCTCCGCTTCCTTCGTTTGGGGAGATGGACTCATTCAAACTCCCCCCCGGCTACATGTTCTACCGACTCTTTTTCCAGAATCTGTTGCAGAGCTTGCAGCATTGGAATTCTAAGTTCCTGTTTTTGCAGAGCGAAGTCGATGGTTGTCAAAATGAATCCCAATTTCTCGCCCACGTCATAACGTACTCCCTCGAAATCGTAAGCATACACTCCTTGTGTCTCATTTAAGCGCTGAATCGCATCTGTTAATTGAATCTCTCCCCCTTGACCAATCTCTTGTTGCTCCAGATGTTCGAAAATCTCTGGACTCAGTACGTATCTCCCCATAATCGCCAGGTTGGAAGGCGCTGTGCCTTGGGCAGGTTTCTCTACGAACCTGAGAACCTCTGTCAAACGGCCATCCGATTGAAGCGGGTCCACAATGCCGTATCTGTCTGTTTGTTCAGCAAGTACGGTTTGTACGCCAACAATGGAATGTTGAACCTGATCATATTGATCAATCAATTGTTTGGTGCATGGAACTTCCGATACGACGATGTCATCTCCGAGCAACACGGCAAAAGGTTCGTCACCGATAAAGTTACGTGCACACCAGACAGCATGACCAAGTCCTTTGGCCTCTTTTTGTCTTATGTAGTGGATATCCACGTTAGAAGATTTGCGGACCTCTTCAAGCAAGCCCAGTTTCCCTTTTTCCAGCAAGTTATGTTCCAATTCAAAAGCGTTGTCGAAATGATCTTCAATTGCCCGCTTCCCTTTACCCGTTACGATGATGATGTCTTCAATTCCAGAGGCAATGGCTTCCTCAACGATATACTGTATGGTTGGTTTGTCCACAATAGGGAGCATTTCTTTGGGCATCGCTTTTGTGGCTGGCAAAAATCGTGTACCTAGTCCAGCTGCAGGAATGATTGCTTTTCTCACTTTTTTCATAAATACCACCCTATCCTCTTTTTTTTTAGTTTGATAAAAGTTGAACCAGGGCATCTAACCCGTCCTCACGTCATACCTTCGACGATTAACGTCTAAGGTTCATTGAACCCACAGCATGACCGAGTGCCTACAGTGATAAAGGTGCAGTAGACATTACCTGTTTACTTGGGAGCATTGGATGGAAGGTTTACTTCTCTCCGTAGCCCACCGGAACTGCAGCGTTTTTGATATTGTTCAGGATTGCGCCCAGAATTCGTGCATTCACATGCTCCAGAGCAGCCTTGGTCTTCTTCACCAGTTCCTTCTTGACCTTGCCCGAGTTCACGACCAGTAGCACACCATCACACAGCGAACTCACAATGAGTGCATCCGTTACCGCGAGCACCGGCGGTGTATCAAACATGATGACATCATATTGATCCTCTAACTTCTCAATCAGCCTTTTCATCCGGTTGGAACCAATCATCTCGGAAGGGTTCGGCGGAATTGGGCCAGAAGTGAATAATTGGAGATTGTCGATATAACTCTCTCTAAGCACATCTTCCACACTGTACTGATTAGACAGCACACTACTAAGACCGATATGATTCGGTACGGAAAACACCTGGTGCAAGGAAGGATTACGCAGATCCGCATCGATCAGCAGAACTTTTTTCCCTTCCTGGGCATAGGTTACCGCCAGGTTGCTAATGGTTGTGGTCTTGCCTTCGCCGGATTCAGCGGAAGCCACCATGATTTTTTTGATATGACTGTCGATTGAGGAGAACTGGATGTTCGTCCGTAATTTACGGTATCCCTCCGAGATCTGAGATTTGGAGTTAAAATAGGTCACCAGACTGTTATTTTCATTGGTTAGCCGCGACATATTTGCCATCCCCCACTTTCTGTTGAGATACGTAATTTTTCGTATTTTTCAGATCGTCTTTTTTCATTTTGGATATCACGGTAAGCACAGGCAGGCCCAGCTCTTTTTCAAGTTCAGTTTCGGATTTGAATGTGTCATCCAGATAATCCATCAGGAATACAAGTGCAATGGCGAGCACAAGACCTGCGAACAGACTGACAATGATGCTTAATGTGGTTTTCATATTGATTGGAGATGCGTTACTATCCACTTTTGCTTCACTGAGGATAGCCACATTATCGATTTTCATGATTAGGGGGATTTGAGATTGGAACACGTTGGAGATGGCATTGACCGTTTTTGCGGCTTTTTCGTAGGTAGTTCCTTGTACAGTTATGCTCATCACTTGGGATTCGCTGGCTGTAGAGACGGAGGTGCTATTCATGAGCTGTGCAGAGGTTAAGCCTAGGTCCGGATACGTGGTAGCGACTTTATCCATAATGGCGGAAGATTTAATAATTTCTCTGTATGAGTTAATGAGTTTGATATTGGTTTGAATCATGCTGAAGTCCATCATCGCTTGGCCTTGAACGTTAGAGGTCTGGTTCACGATCAGTTTGGAACTTGCCTCATAGATGGGCTGGGTGAAGAAAATGCTTTTGACCCCTGCACCCACACCGGCTATCAAAGCAATTGCAACAATCAACCACAGTTTCTTTTGTAAGAGTCGAAAATATCCTTTCAGTTCCACTTTCATTCCTCCTATACGTTGTGATCTATCCTATGTAACTACCAGATGGACAGTAGCCATTTGCGAGGTTTCCAGCGTTCTGTGACCAGACACGAATTCGATAGAATGTGCGACGCATTCTCTGCCAGCCTCTTAACGGCTTCAGCTCCAAATCGACGCTCAATGGCCCGCTCTCCTTCACTTATGGCAAATGTCCTTTTGCACGTATCATGTGCATCTGATGAAATGAAATGAAACCCGTTTTCTTTGCAAAAATGAAAACACCACTGCCGAACTTTCCGTCCGAAAAGCCCAGTGAAAGATTGAGCGGTAAGCTGACATAGTCCGCCTTGACTCAAGTAATCAGCCAACAACTTTGGCTTCTTCAAAATGACACGATTACGTTCCGGATGAGCAATAATAGGGGTAATTCCCGCTATTCGTAATTCATGCAGTATCCTGGGGAACTGTGAGGGAATATGACCAAAGGGTAGTTCCAGCAACATGTAACGACTTCCGGCGAGTGTGCAGCACTTTCCTGCATATAAGTCTCCAATCAGGTTGTCATGCACCCTGATCTCCTGTCCGGGACGGATCTCCAGGCGAATGTTGCGTTTGCGAAGTTCTGCATGAAGCAGGTTCACGGCCTGATTGACCACCATCGGTTCATTGTTGTATTGCCCGTTCAGGTGATGCGGAGTAGCAATAATGGAGGTAATTCCTGAGGCTGCCGCCTTCTCAGCCATCGCAACGGACTGCTCCATTCGAACAGGACCATCATCTAGGCCGGATAATATGTGGCAGTGCATTTCAACCATATCCAAACTTCCTGAAATAGTATGAGCCCCCTCGCCCCTTTATTCATTGCGCAAATGCTTTTGGTGTTAAAGAACTAATGCATAACGCTATGAAATATAGTAAAATGGCGTTAAGTACATGTTTTGTTCAGAAAATGTTAAGAATCGACTTGGAATTATATGGTGAAATCAATGTAATGATAGGGTTCTTGCAGAGCCTTTTGTTCTGTTGCCTTTTCATACTGAAAACGGGAAACCGTGGGAAACTGAACTTCAGTAAGCATTGTGTTTAACTGTCCAGTTATATATAGTTTCTGTTCGTGCTGAATATGCAAGTTTGAATGATACATTGTGAGCTCTCCGAAGGGCTGTTTCCATTGCAACCTTGCGTGAAGTCGTACACATACATGATGATCTTCAACATCCAAACCAATGAGCATTTCTGATGATACCGGCAAGTTCAGGTCGCTCAGGAAGGTGATTGCTTGAGTGTCCATTCCAAGTAACAGAACAGGGCGTCTTTTGCGGTCTACCATTTTCCCGTGAAACTCCTGAATGTACATATGGACATTTAATTTCATATCAGCCCATTCCTGAATTATTGAATACATGGTTTCATTCCTTTAGAATGGATTAGCCTACATGGACTGCCTCCACTTCCTTCTCACAGGTATATGGTCCAGGCAACCAGGAGATACTTAAAATATTCCAAATGATACATTTTGTAACTCCATACGTCCAATTTACGATACAATACGTATCATGTCAAGCGGTATTTGGACATGGTTCTTTTGATTTACGACAATTTGAGATGTCCTTAGACAGACCTATTTACAAATGGAAATGGGTTAAAGGAAACACATGAGGAGTTACTCTTTTGCAGGAAAGCTGCCCTGATCAAACACTTGGCTCAGGATTGTTTCAATATATATTTGATGTCGTTCAGGGGGAAATAGCTTATGAGCTACGGAAATCGCATTGCGGAATTACGGGAACAGCGGGGACTTACTCAAGAAGAACTTGCGAGCTCCATTCATATTACAAGAGCTGCTCTCTCCCACTACGAGAAGAATCGACGTAAACCGGATTTCGAAGTGTTAACGAGACTTGCTGACATCTTTGATGTGTCTATTGATTATCTTATAGGACGTACAAAGCAAAGTGATGTCGTGATGGATGAAGACGTACGTGAATTCGTGGATACCTTGGAGTTATCGGACAAAGAAGTGTTAGAACGCTTTGATCTGATGATTGATGGGAAGTCTTTAACAGAAGAAGAGGCACGTCGTTTTATTGCATTTGTCCGAATGGAACGCAGCATGGACTAAACCCGAAAAGAGGACCCAGTTCCCGAGAGATAACCTCTCTGGCTTCTGGGCTTTTTTTGTGTCTTAATTCATTTTCATTCCATGCTTGTCTATTGTGTCAAGGACGCTTGTTGTTGACGGAGGATACGAAATGGTTCCAACGCTCCGGGTCGATTCCGCATTGCAGTAACACCTTCATGATGTCCATCTGGGTTGCTTCGACTTGTTTACCTGTCGGCCTACGATCGTCCCTGTTTGGATGCTTCATATTCATTCCGCTAACCTCTCTTATCTTTATACTTTCCCTGCCCTCCAAAACTAGCCTTATTATACTTGAGAAAGTTCCTCGATGTTGTCGTCTCATGGCGATAACGTTTTTTGATGGGGTTCTAATTTTGTCGAAAGCAAAATAGGAGCAATATGGTGCCGGAATGGCAACCATATTGCTCCTATTATTCTTAATACAACCTGTTCATGCACTTATAACTTTGAACAAGGAAGTTATTAACCTCCAGCACGTGCAAGTTCACGCATATTCGCTTCAAACGCTGCAAGCAGCGCTGCTTCTCCAGTCAAACCTGTTGCCTGAATCCGTTCGATCTGTTCTGTCATACGTTTGAAGTCCTTCGGAATAACCCGAACGAACTGATTCAGCGCATATTGCCAGTTATCCAGAACGCGCTGACCGACAGCACTTCCTGTGTTGGCAACATGACGTTGAATCATGCCTCGCAGATCTGCACTTTCGGCCACATCTTCGATACGCTCCAAAAGAACCATTTCCAGATTACAACGTTTCAGGAATGTGCCTTCCGGATCATACACATAGGCAATACCTCCGGACATCCCTGCTGCAAAGTTACGACCTGTATCGCCCAGTACAACGACACGTCCACCTGTCATATACTCACAACCATGGTCGCCTACACCTTCAACAACTACTTTGGCGCCCGAGTTACGTACAGCAAATCGCTCACCCGCAATACCACGGATATACGCTTCACCGCTTGTTGCTCCGTAGAGAGCCGTATTACCGATAATGATGTTATCTTCCGCCTCAAACGTTGCTTTCGGAGAAGGCATCACGATCAGTTTACCTCCGGACAATCCTTTACCTACGTAGTCATTGGAATCACCTTCAACGGTCAAGGTCATACCTTTAGGTACAAAGGCCCCAAAGCTTTGTCCGGCAGAGCCGACAAATTTGAATTTAACCGTATCTTCCGGCAATCCTGCGAGTCCATATTTGCGTGTGATCTCACTACCCAAAATGGTACCTACTGCACGGTTAACGTTTGTAATTGGAAGCACCGCTTCAACCGGTTGCCCGGATTCAATAGCAGACTGTGCCAGTGGCAGCAATTGTTGCATATCCAGCGTTTCTTCCAATTGGTGATTCTGATGCTGTGTGCGGTAACGTGCAGAGCCTTCCGGCATTTCAGGCACGTGCAGCAATACAGACAGATCCACACCTTTTTTCTTCCAGTGATCTACGGCTTCTACCGTTTCGAGGCAATCTGTACGTCCGACCATCTCCTGAATAGTACGGAAACCAAGATCAGCCATGATCTCACGCACATCTTCAGCAACAAATCGCATGAAGTTAACCACATGAGCTGGATCACCCATATAATTTTTACGCAATTCCGGATTCTGTGTCGCTACACCAACCGGACAGGTATCCATCTGACAGACACGCATCATGATACAGCCAAGTGCAACGAGCGGTGCTGTAGAGAATCCATACTCTTCTGCTCCAAGCAAGGCAGCAATCGCCAAGTCACGGCCGTTAAGCATTTTGCCGTCTGTTTCGAGGACAACACGATCACGCAGATTGTTCAGCATCAACGTTTGATGTGTCTCTGCAAGACCTAGTTCCCAAGGCATACCTGCGTGGCGAATCGAACCTTGCGGTGATGCACCTGTACCACCGTCATAACCGCTGACAAGGATAATATCGGCACGGCCTTTGGCTACACCAGCTGCGATGGTACCCACGCCCACTTCCGATACCAGCTTCACGTTAATCTCAGCACGCGGATTGGCATTTTTCAAGTCATAGATCAGCTCTGCCAGATCCTCGATCGAGTAGATATCATGATGCGGTGGTGGCGAGATCAGACCTACACCCGGTGTAGATCCACGAACTTCAGCAACCCAAGGATACACTTTACGTCCTGGCAGCTGTCCGCCTTCACCTGGTTTAGCTCCCTGAGCCATTTTAATCTGAATCTCGTCGGCATTAACCAAGTAGTTGGATGTAACACCAAAACGTCCGGATGCTACCTGTTTAATCGCACTACGACGGGAATCCCCGTTGCTATCTTTAATGAAGCGAGCCGGGTCTTCTCCACCTTCACCGGTATTGGATTTACCTCCAACACGGTTCATAGCGATGGCAAGATCTTCATGCGCTTCTTTACTGATCGAACCGAAGGACATTGCACCTGTTTTGAAACGACGCATGATATCTTCTACGGATTCAACTTCTTCGAGTGGAATGGAAGCTCCAACCGGTTTCAGCTTCAACATGGAGCGAATGGTCAACAATTGATCATTCTCACCTTGTACAAGTTTGGAATATTTTTTATACAGCTTGTAATCCCCAGTGCGTACTGCATGTTGCAGGGTATGAATGGTTTGCGGATTGAACAGATGCTCTTCTCCGTCGTTACGCCATTGATAATCCCCACCGGAATCCAATACTTTATCGTTACCGTCTTTTTCCGTAAAGGCACGGTTATGATGTGTCAACGCTTCGGCTGCCACTTCTTCCAACCCAATTCCACCGATACGGGAAGGTGTCCAGGTAAAGTAACGGTCAACGAAATCTGATTTCAGACCTACCGCTTCGAATATTTGAGCTCCCCGATACGATTGAATCGTAGAAATCCCCATTTTGGACAACACTTTAGTAACGCCTTTGGTAGCTGCTTTAATGTAGTTTTTCACTGCTTTCTCATGCGAGATACCACGAAGCAATCCTTGCTGAATCATGTCATCCAGAGTTTCAAAGGCCAGATAAGGGTTCACCGCACTTACACCATAACCCAGCAGCAACGCGTAGTGGTGAATATCACGCGGTTCTGCCGATTCAAGCATAATGCTGACTTTGGTTCTGGTTCCCTGGCGAATCAGATGGTGATGCAGACCTGCTACAGCAAGCAATGCAGGAATAGCAGCATTCTCTGCATCCACACCGCGGTCAGACAGGATCAGAATGTTATGACCTTTGTCGATGACACGATCTGCAGCTTCGAAGAGCAAATCCATCGCTTTGCGAAGTCCTTCTGCCCCTTCCGCAGCGGTGAAGAAGATTGGAATCGTCATGGAGCGGAAGCCTGGGCGACGCACATGGCGAATCTTCGCAAAGTCTTCATTAGACAATACCGGTGTATCCAGACGGATCTGGCGACAACTCTCCGGTTCAGGGTTCAGCAAGTTGCGCTCAGGACCAATGGTTGTTGCCGTAGACGTTACAATCTCTTCACGGATTGCATCGATTGGCGGGTTAGTTACCTGGGCGAACATCTGTTTAAAGTAGTTGTACAGACGCTGCGGACGATCGGACAGCACAGCCAGTGGTGCATCATAACCCATCGAACCCGTAGCTTCCATACCTGTTGTTGCCATCGGCTCCAGGATTTTACGTAGTTCTTCAAATGTATAACCATAAGCGAGCTGAAGCTGGGTCACGTTATCATGTTTTGGATCAGGAAGTTCCGGTGCGTCCGGCAACTCGCTCAGATCCATCAAATGCTCATCAAGCCAATCCTGATACGGATTCTCGGCTGCAATGATTGCTTTTACTTCCTCATCCGCGATGATGCGGCCTTCTTGTGTATCCACAAGCAACATCCGACCTGGACGCAGACGATCTTTGTACAGGATCTCTTCCGGCGCAATATCAAGTACCCCAACTTCGGAGGACAGGATAATACGGTCATCCTTGGTTACATAATAACGAGCTGGACGCAATCCATTACGGTCAAGTGTTGCACCAATTTGCAAACCATCTGTAAAGGCCATTGCTGCTGGTCCATCCCAAGGCTCCATCATCGTGCTGTGATACTCATAAAATGCCTTTTTGGCAGGGTCCATTCCCTCATCCGTGCTCCAAGGTTCAGGAACCATCATCATGGCCACGTGTGGCAGAGAACGGCCGCTCAGATACAGGAACTCCAGTGTGTTATCAAACATAGCTGTATCCGAACCGTCCGGATTGATGACTGGTTTCACTTTCGCAATGTCGTTACCAAACAACTCGCTCTCAAACAAGGACTGTCTAGCATGCATCCAGTTCACGTTACCACGCATCGTGTTGATCTCACCGTTGTGGATCATGAAGCGATACGGGTGGGCACGTTCCCAGCTTGGGAAGGTGTTGGTACTGAAACGGGAATGCACAAGTCCAATGGCCGATTCCACGAGTTCTTCCTGCAGATCCAGATAGAACCCGCCAACTTGTTCAGTTGTCAGCATGCCTTTATATACAATTTTGCGACAAGACATGCTCGGAAGGTAGAACGAACCACCTTCTGCTTCATCTGCCGAATAACGAATAGCCAGCTCAGCACGTCTGCGAATAACATACAGCTTACGCTCGAATCCAAGCTCATCCTTCACATCTGCGGATCTTCCAATGAACACCTGACGTACATAAGGTTTCGCTGCAAGCGCAGAACGGCCAAGCATTTCATCAAAAGTAGGAACATCCCTGAAACCCAGGAACGTCTGACCTTCTTCTTCAATAATCTTCTTAAGGCTCTCTTCATGCGCACTGCGAATGGCAGGGTCCTGGGAAAGGAACAACATCCCTACGCCATAGAATCCCTGTTCAGGCAATGCAAAACCAAGGCGTTTCGCTTCCTCTGCAAAAAAGCGATGTGGAATCTGAATCAGGATACCTGCTCCGTCACCGGAATTCGGCTCACTTCCCTGTCCTCCACGGTGTTCCATGTTACTAAGCATGGTCAGTGCCTGACTAACGATATCGTGTGAAGGTACTCCTTTGATGTTGGCAACAAAACCCATTCCGCATGCGTCTTTTTCGAACTGCGGGTCATACAGACCCTGTTTTGGAGGTAATCCGATGTGTCTCATGGAACGCAACCTTTCTATAATGAAGTATTTCGGAAAGATCAAGAACATAGGCAACAGGCAACAATGAAACGGGAGGAGCTGGCCTTTCGCTTGCGATAGAGCCTGCTAGATAGAAGAGGTGACAGCATGAGACTGTCAAAAATAATGCCTGCTATTGGGCAGAAGCCATTAAATGAGATGAGCTGATCCGGACGATCCGGCAAACAGCCTGTATAAATCAACACGCAGCCGCTGGCACGGCTACTGAAATGGAGCGACGTTTTTTTGATATAGTTCTATTATTTTAACACCGACCTAACATCAGCGCAATTTAAACTTTTCAATACCTCTGATAAGAAATGTTTTGCAGTACAGCTTTACAGTAGTGACGTTTAAATTCATCTCTTTTTCGAATAATTATACACTTTTTAAGCCAGAGTACAACTGAATTAAATTGCTGACAGAAGAAAATCGTTCCATGTGCCGCCTACGTTTATCCATAATTCCACTAAATTTTCACTGCTTAAGCCAGCGAAACTTTACTTCTCTATGCATTTGTATACAAAATAGCCTGCAACCCCTTTTTGGGGTCACAGGCTATTTGCACTATTTGACTACTATATTGCATAATTTCACTACAAGAAAATAAAGTTTTTTTCAATAATATGACCCTGCTGAAGATCAGGTTCGACTTATGCCGTCACAACTTGACCAGAATCAGCCTGTTCGACTTTTTTTTTCGGACGTCTGCCATTCCAGAGGAAGTAAGCAAGCGTCAGCAGAATGGATACACCTGCATAGATGCTAAGAATACCTGCCTGATGCCACATCACATCCAGATTACCACTCGATACCACGGCTTTAAAGCCCATAATGCTGTGTGTCATTGGCAACCAAGGGCTAAATGCCTGAAGCCACGATGGTATCAGTTCTACCGGGAAGGTCCCTGCACTAGCCGCAAGCTGGAAGACCAGCAGCAGAATGACAACATAACGTCCAGGCAGATCCAGCCAGGTTACAAGTGCCTGAACAATCAACATGAAGGTCAGCCCCGTAATAATGGTAAACAGGTAGAACAGCCCTACGCTGTGCGTCTCCAGTCCAAGACCATATAACATGAAACTTGCCACGATAACCGATTGGAAAATACTCACGGACCCAAATACCAGTGTCCGGCTGACAAAACGATTCCAGCCTGTTGCACCAGGTACGGACGTTTCCCGCATTTTCAATACAATCGTGGAAATCAACGATCCCACAAATAGACCGATCGACAGGAAGAACGGTGTCAATCCTGTACCATAATTACTCACGTTCTCTGCTGTATTCTCCGAGGAGTTTACCGGTTCAGCGAACATGTTCACTACATCATCCGTTTTCTTAACTTCGGATGTTTTCTGTGCGGCATCATTCAGCTTGGTTTCCAATTCACTCGAGCCATCTTTTAGCTCAGTAAGGCCGTCAGCCAGTTTGCCCGCGCCATCACCCAATTGCTTGGAACCATCGGTTAGTGAACTAACGCCACCACTGAGTTTACCTACACCCGTTTGCAAAGCTGTTGTTCCTGAGCCCAGCTGCTTGGCACCATCTGCAAGCAATGTACCGCCACTTGCAGCATCACCCAATTTGCCGCTGAACTGCTTCAGACCATCGGAGAGTTTCGCTCCTCCTTGACTAAGCTGCCCTGCACCAGCCAGCAATTGTTTCTGACCATCCACCAGCTGGTTCGCACCAGCAAGAAGTTGCTCCTGACCTCCATGAAGCTCGGTTGCACCCGCAGCCAGTTGCTGGTTGCCCTGATGCAGCTGATCTGCACCTTGTGCCAGCTTCTGCTCGCTCTCATGCAGTTGTGCACTGCCATCAGCAACAGCTTCACTTGCTGCAAGCAGCTTCTGTACATCCGCATTTTCAGCCAGTTCGGGGTTCGATGCAGCAAGCTGTTTCAATCCGGCGGCTACACCCTGTGCACCATCAGCAACCTTGGAGCTGCCATCTACAGCCGATTGCAGGCCTGTTGCCAGAGTGCCACTGCCCTGAACAGCACTTTGCAGACCATCCGACAGCTTCGCACTGCCCTGTTCTGATGATTTCAGACCAGCCTGCAACTTACTTGTGCCATCCAGTGAAGACTGGAGTCCAGTTTCCAACTTGGCGCTACCATCCTTCAACTGATCTGCTCCGCTCTGAAGCTGGCTCGAAGCAGCTGCCTGAAGCTGTTGCAGACCGGATACAAGATTTGATGTTCCACTTTCAAGTTTGGTTGCCCCTGTGTGCAGCGCGTTAACACCATCACTTAATGGAGAAAGTCCTTCCTGAAGTTCAAGCGTTCCGGATGCAAGCTTCGCCAGGTTATCCTTGAGCTTAACAGCACCATCATCCAGTTTGCCTGCGCCGGTATTCAGTTCACCCGCCCCATCTCCTGCTTCAGCCAAGCCATCCGATACTTCGGAGAACTTGTCGAGCAATGTTTCTGCATAGGATTCCGTTACTTTGGCTGAGACTTTTGCTTTCAGGTCCTTAATAGCGGTCTTACCGATCTGTGCACCAACAAAACTGTAATTGCCATTCGGTTCATAGATCAGATCAGCCGGCTCCGGCTTGTCATCCAGCAATGTTGTTGCCTGAGATGAGAAGTTCTCCGGAATCGTAATTTGCATATAATATTTGTCATTACTCATGCCTTCTTTGGCTTGACTGGCACTGACAAAATCCCATTTAAAATCGGCATTTTTCTTCAGCTCATCCACCAGATCACTACCTACATGGAGGGATTTGCCCTCCAGCTCAGCACCTTTATCCAGATTAACAACGGCAACCGGCATCTCATCCACATGACCATACGGGTCCCAATAGGCTGCCAGATAGATGCCACTATACAGGATCGGTATAAACATAATTGCAATAACAGGGATCAACACCTTCGGGTTTCTCACGGCCGATCCCACATCCTTGAAAAACACGGATAAAGATTTCATGTCATTTTCTCCCCTTAATCTCTCTGCTCCATGAGCAGGAATAACCATAATGAAATACAATGTCGCATTCCAGAAAACATACTGAAACACGAAGTGACCACTTTCCTCAAACGGTCACTTTAGGACAAAAAAACAACCTGTCTTCCGACAAGCCTCCCTGCTTGATACGCGTGAAAATCCTTATATTATAGTAGATTAAATTCGGATTACGTTACAGCAGCAATTCCTTCCATTAAGAAAAGGCGAAAGTAAGTCTTAATTTCCTCTTTGCTCAGCGGTTGATGTTGTTTGCTCCAGTCTGAGGTGAGTGCAATATACAGGCGAATCATCATAAATGCGACGACTTGCGGATCACAATCTCGAATCTCTCCATTGTCTTTTGCTTTCTCAAGCTCCTTAGCCAGAAAGTCGGAGATTACTTTCTCCACCTTGTCCAAGCCTTCCTTGGCCTGCAGTGTTCCAAAGTCCTTCAGCTCCTGAGATAACTTAACGAGCAGATCGTGATCACGACGAAACTCTAACAAGGCATCCAGTACCCGAAACAGATTATCGAAAAATGCACTTTCCTGATGTACTTCACGATGCGCGATGTTCTTCATTTCCTGAATCACTTCTACCAGGATCTGATCAAACAATTGTTCCTTATTGGTGAAAAACGTATAGATCGTTCCTTTGCCAACGTTCGCAATCTTGGCGACCTGATCCATCGTCGTTGCTTTGTATCCAAACATGGCAAACGACTGGGCTGCTGCATGAATAACCTGCTGTCTCCTGTCAATCGGAGCCATCTAATCCCTCCTTTAATCACATTCATTGTTCAATCGCTCTACATAAATGACCAGAAATACAATTCAGTCATTCGGTCAAAAACTACAATACCACCTTCGAAAACAGATTGCAACCCTAACATTTTAAAAATTGTGTTAATATTTTTTAACCTAAATGCAGTGGAAACTCCTTCTGTCGTCGTCTATAGTGTAAGATGACTCAGATAATACGTGTATATAATGAAGTTTAAGTTGTCTCATTGTATGATATATGGTGTAAATATTCATAGAAGAAACATGATTTTGTGCTTCAATGTATATTCATGTAGTAACGCATTCCATAGCTAGAATAAACAATGAATATCTTCATTTTGAATTAAAACTTATGAATAAAGGTGAACTCATGCGAAAACCAAGAGTGCTCTTATTATCGGAAGGTTTCGGTACCGGTCACACTCAGGCCGCTCATGCGCTGGCACATGGCATCAAAAAAGTCAGTCCACATGTTCACAGTCGTGTCATTGAACTAGGCAAATTTTTGAACCCAACGGTAGCTCCACTAATTTTCTCTGCATATCGAAAGACACTATCGGTTCAACCCAAACTGGTCAGCCTGTTGTACCGCACACAGTACAATAAATCATTAAATGGTTTTACCAAGCTGGCGTTGCACCGAATTTTCTATACACAGACGGCACAGGTCGTATCCCAACTGAAACCCGATGCGGTGATCTGTACCCATCCTTTTCCGAATGCTGTCATCTCCCGGCTCAAACGCCAGGGTCTGAATATCCCGCTCTATACGGTCGTGACGGATTATGACGTGCACGGAACATGGATTAATCCGGAAGTGAACAAATATCTGGTCTCTACCCCTCAGGTCAAAGCATTGCTTGAAATCCGGGGTGTAGATCCCTCCCATATTCAGATCACGGGAATCCCTGTGCATCCAGACTTCTGGGAAGCTGGAGATAAAGTGAAGCTACGGGAAGAGATGGGGCTTCAGAACATGCCTACAGCGCTACTTATGGGTGGTGGATGGGGACTTTCGTTTGATGAGGATCATATGAAAGCTCTCACGTCTTGGGCAGATCGTGTTCAATTGGTCTTCTGTCTAGGAAGCAATGAAAAAATGATCGCAAAAATGAAGGAAATGCCTTGCTTCCAGCACCCGAATATTCGTATTCTGGGATATACACGGGAAGTAAGCAAACTGATGGATGTATCCGATGTGCTGATTACGAAGCCAGGTGGCATGACATGCACTGAAGCGTTGGCCAAGGGTCTACCGATGTTGTTCATTCCTCCGATTGCAGGTCAAGAGGAAGAGAACTGTGAATACTTTGTACAAGCCGGATACGGCCACGTCATTCACTCTGCCGACGTGATCACCAATCGTTTCAGACAACTAGTGGAGCAGGCATCTACTCAAACTGAAAGCCCGCTGAACGTAGCGCATCATTCAGGTAACCATTCGGTCTATGATCCGAAGTGCTGTGCTCAAGCTGTTCATGACTTATTGTTTCCGACGACAGCCGAAGTCACAACAACCTCCTTGGAGCGCTTCACAGCCGGAATTACTGCCACGTCCTTGTCAGGTACCAGAATACCATTCTGACGCCTCTACGGACCTATAGAACAGCTCTCACGAGGTGTTATAGGGGACAAGACAATTGCTCACGATATGCAAAGAAGGTTCCCTTCCGAATTTTTGGAAGGGAACCTTCTTTTATTTTCACTAATTCCACCGTATGATTTGGCAGAAAAAAGGGTAATTTAGAGTATAACGATATTTTTTAATAACGAAATAAAACTACGATTCAGGCTTTTTCAAGGGCCGTGTGAAGCACACACAGTTAACTACCCTGCCTGTTTGCAGAATTTACGGGTCGATTACTTGTAAAAAGTATGATGACCGATCGTTTTTACTTTTTTCTGCGAGCGAGCAACTGTCAGATCGTCGGCAAGCGTCAATGATAAAAAATAATACGTATCATCGGCAACTTCCTTCTTCCCATTCAACGCAGCATTCACTGCTTTGATGCTGTCCTCGTTGGGAACCACACGTTTCATACGTCCGTTCGCTACAGGACTAAACTGGGATTTCTGATAGATGACCTTGTAAATGGTATCGGGAAAATTGGCTGACCGCAGCCGGTTTAAGACAACATTGGCAACTGCCACTTTGCCTTCGTACGGTTCACCTTCCGCTTCTGCCATGACGATTTTTTGCAGCAGATGCAGTTCTTTATCGGACACACTGTATGACCAGGTTGCAAGTTTCGAGTCTTCCTGGTTCAGAAGTTTGGTCCGTGTAAAGTATAGTTTTTGGGGGGGAGTTGTTACAGCAGCGACTTCTTTGGCACGTTTCACTTTGGCCAATTTCAGTGCAGCTTCTTTTTTGGCTTTGGCCGCAGCTACCGCTCTAGCTTTGTTCTTGGCCTTGGCTTCTTGCAATTCCTGCTCTTCTTGAGCAGTCGTAAGCCAGTTCTTCGCTGGCAGAGATTCAGTCCACGCTACGGTTTGGGCAGACAGATTAGAGGACAGACTTGTCCCATCTTCCATCATGCGCCTCTCTTCTTGCGTAGATGTTTGGTTATTTTGCCCAGAAGCCGCAAGTTCGGTCATCTGTTTACTATCACTAGCTTCATTCCACTTCCCCGTCGCCTGAACGACATTTACCCCCACTATACATACAAGCAGCACTGATAACATCGGTGCTACCCAACGATTTTTGCTTATAATGTTCATTCGAAGATTCCTCCTGTCGAAACAATTCCCTTAACTAAGTAACCCAAAAAAAAGAATTTGAATAACGATGGCTAATATTACATAGGGATAAACGTTATGTCAATGTGATTTTATGGCATAAAAATGATTATCAGGAAAAAGTGAACGTATCCACGACCTCATACATTGGCAATTGTCCCAGCCTTGTCACATAAAGTACAATGTCCTCCACCATCCATGAATTAACACCTGTGGAATGTTCCGGAAGCACTCCAGATATCCCTTTATTTTCATTACCTGGAAGCTGTCCCAGATATTTTCTGGCAATGGTAATGTGGGGAGCATAAGGTCTTAATTCAGCTTCATACCCCAGGGGCGAAGTCGCCTGCACGATTTGTTTTTGCAATGAAAACAAGTGCTCTATCTCTCCGCTAACACCCTTCCAAAGTACCTTAGGTGCTTCTTCAAGTCCAAATGTACCCCAGTCGGAAAGCTGAAGTTCAAACGGCTGTAATCCGCTTGTTGCTGAGCGCAATGCTTTTCGCAGGTGCCCGATGTCACTAACTAACGTATCCCCCAGAAATTGCAAGGTTATATGATAATCTCTATGATCTGTCCATTTACGAAAATCTAGCTTGTTCTGTACAAGCCTCGAATCCATCTGAAGAGACTGCTGAACAGCAACAGGAAGACGAATGGCTACAAACAATCTTTCCCGTCGGGATGAATGATCCTGATGTGATTGGTTATTCATTGCATACACCTCTCTAAAGTTCGCTCTATTATTTCATAACTATAGATATCGTTTCAAGTTGGGTAAGTATAGAGTGACACAAATATAACCATTTGCAAATAAGGCTAGATTCCTGCATTTCCCACCTTAATGCACATCCAACACCAAATCTGATACACTTTAATCATCAAACTCATCAAACTATTTATCTCAGGAGGACCACACATTATGGGTAAAATTGTATGTTTTCCATCTCTATCCGAAGAACAGCAACAACGAATTCAGAATACTGCACCAGGATACACCCTGAAATTCGGAAAAGCCAAGGAATTGGACCCCGCTGAGTTGAAAGAAGCTGAGATTATTCTCGGCTGGTCCCCACTCGTCACAGAACATGCATTGAAACAGGATAGCCTGTTGAAGTGGGTTCAGGTCTGGTCTGCTGGTGTGGACAATCTCCCCTTCGCAGATTTGCAACAAAAGAACATTCAGGTCACCAGTGCAAATGGAGTTCACGCGATTCCTATCACCGAAATTATTCTGGGCATGATGTTATCCCACAGTCGCTGGCTGAGACAAGCTATGCTGCATCAACAGCAGGCCGAATGGAAAGTTCCTGCCAAACCACTGCCGGAACTGCATGGCAAAACAGCGGTCATCGTTGGTGTAGGTGAGATCGGTACGGAAACAGCCCGTATTCTTAAAGCACTCGGCATGCGGACAATCGGAGTTCGCCGCTCAGGTAAGGATGTCCCCAATGTGGACCAAATGTACGACATGACCGGTTTACATGAAGCCTTGAGCCAGGGCGATTATGTAATTAACATTTTACCGCTAACTGATGAAACCAAAAATATATATGATCAAACTGCATTTGAGCAGTTCCGATCCGGTGCCTGCTTCGTCAATGTGGGCCGTGGCCCCAGTGTGAAAACGGAAGCGTTGCTGAATGCACTCCAAAACGGTCAAGTTGCTTTCGCTGCACTGGACGTATTCGAAGAAGAACCTCTTCCTGCAGACCACCCGCTTTGGAGCATGGATAACGTGTTAATTACGCCCCATATCGCAGGAAGTACAGAGCAATACGCGGATCGAGCAGTCGATATTTTCGTCAAAAATCTGGAAGCTTACGTCGCTGGCGATACCCTGCCGGTGAACCTTGTGGATTATAGTCATAAATATTAACACAAACACCCGTTCCCATGCAATATTGTGCAAATCAGATCAACGATACCAATTGATATGTACGCAATAAAAAACGCTACCTCTGGGAAATCTAAATTCCCTTAGAGGTAGCGTTTTTGTTTTTTTACGCTTACATACACAGCCAAATATGACGTATAAACGTGCCTTTTTGTACTGTTCGGTACTCTTTTACAGTCCATCCCGCTTCCAACAAGTGCTCTTCTACCCACTCTGTGGAAACAATCACTGCCCGTTTTGCCAATCTGCGCAAACTCTCCAGCATGGCTCGTTGCTCAGCATCTGGAAGTACAGAGCAGAGGTTATAGGGCATGTCCAGAATTGCTGCATCATACAAACCTTGCAGTTCATTCATATTCCCCAGTGTGATTCGATCTGAATCATATCCATAATGCGGCAGATTGATTCGCGCACCTCGGACAGCCAGAGGATTGAGATCGTTACCTTTTGCATCAATTCCCATGGATAAAGCCTCAATCACAACCGTTCCCATACCACAGCATGGATCAAGCAACCGATGGTTTTCTACTCTCGGAACAGCAATGTTAACCAGCGCTCTCGCGAGCGTGATGCCAAATCCAGTTGAGTAATTTTGCGGCTTCTGCCGGTGAATCTGCCATGATCGATCCGCTTCTGTCCACTGGCCCAAGATCCATTTTTCTCCTGTTCGGATTAGGCCGAAAGTCACCTTAGGTTTTTTCATCTGTGCCTTGCCTTTAATGCACATGCCAACTTCTTTTTCCAGTTGACGAGACTGTGCATAATCAGGGGCTTGATCCCCTTCTTTTAGACAAACTACCTTGAATGTCTCATCTGGCAACAGGTGAATATTTTTGGCAAAAGGAAGCAGATCCATCACAGTCCCCCCTTCGCCGATCACGTCTAGTCTGCCGTGGATAAAAGGACTGCGTCCAGGTGGAATACATCGTTCAGACCACACATACGACCCCATATCCATACGGATCTCCGAACTCGGTTCAAGCAGCGTAGTCAGCTCCAGCATGCATAATCCTTGCTCGTTCTCGTGGCAAGCAAAGGTGTAGAGGTGTTTCCCAGAAGTAGCGTACATACCAAGTGTTTCATCAGGCAAAATTCCCCTCTCCTTCCTTCATTAATCATGTTTCTTCTATATAAATAGTAAGCTCATTGAAGACATATCAAATACGACTCATACGTTTGCTTTCAGGTAGTCATTGTATACAATGTTAGGCTCCTAGACAACTATCCATTTCCTTGCACGTATCTATTTGGAAGAAAAAAAATAAGGTGTTCCCATGTTGAGGAACGCCTTACTTTATTTTGAGATTATAACATTGGAAATCTAATCGTCCTTGCCAGTAAACGTTATAGGCCAACAGCTCATATATCATACTGATTTCTCACCATTAGCCGCCTGCGTGATTCCAGCTTCTTCTATTATAAGAGCAAGGTTATATTTTTAATTTTTCAATGGATGTAAGCAAATCTTCGGATAATTCTTTCAGACTTTGAATGTTGCCGCTAATCGTTTCCATAGAACTTACTTGCTCTTCCGCCGATGCAGAAACTTCTTCCACACTCGCTGCCGATTGTTCCGAAACAGCGGAAATCTGCTGACTGAAATCATTCATTCGTCCGCTTGCTTCCTGCATGCCTGCGAGACCATCTGTCATAGTGCCGATGACACCAACCATGCCTTCCACCGATTCATTAATTGTACGGAAGAGTTGACCTGAAGTAAGCACATGTTCCTGACCCAGTTCGGTCTCCTGAACGTTCGTACGTAATTCCGCAACCACCCCTTGTGACTCCTGCTGAATATCCTCGGTAATCGCCGTGATCTCTTCAACCGAAGTCTGCACAGCCTCAGATAACTTCCTCACTTCTGATGCCACTACGGCGAATCCGCGTCCACTCTCTCCCGCACGCGCTGCCTCAATGGAGGCATTTAATGCCAGCAGATTGGTTTGGCGTGCAATGTCATGAATGACTTGAACCAGCTTGGAAATATCTTCATTTTTACGATTCAACCGTTCCATTTTGTCCATGGAAGCCGAGACCGAGCCGGAAATCTGTTGCATCTGCTGCACCGACTGTTCCATCACCTTGCGACCATTCAGCCCTTGTTCCAGTACAAGATCCGACATGACGCGTAGCTGGCTACCTTGTTCCGTATGACTCTGAATGTGATCATTCAACACTTCAACCGTACGAGCTGATTCCACGGCTGTCTCTGCCTGGCTCTCTGCGGCCTTGGCTGACTCTTCCATGGTCACAGCAATCTGGCGACTACCAATCTTAACCTCTTCTGAGGATATTGCCAGTTCCCCACTTTGTAGATTAACAGCTTCCGCAATTCGTCTGACGCTCAGAACCATGGAAGTCAGGTTACCTTTCATGTCATTCACCGCTTTGGCCAGAACACCAACTTCATCCTCATGTTTGGTATGTATGTCCTGAACATTCAATTGGCCTTCTGCAATCAGTTTCACCGCACTAATGACACGTAGCAGTGGTTTCACGACCTGTGAACGAATAATCGGAATGCTGATCGCTGTAATGGCAATCATGACAAGAACACCGATAATGATGATTAATCTACCATCCTGTACCGATCTGATCGTTTGGGCCGCCGCAAGATTCGACTGTTCCTGATTGTATTCCACGAGATAATCAAGATCGACTTGCATGGTGTCAAAGGAATCAGCACCTTTATCAGCTACTTCCTTCGCCAGCTGTGTCTGACCCTCATCACTCAGCTTGATCGATTGCGTATTAATCTTGAGATACGCTTCCCATTTGTTCTTGAACGCATTCCAGTGTTCGAGCTCTTCCGCAGACTTCTCCTGCTGATCATAGATTTTAATCGCCTGCGTCGTTTCACGAATATACTTGGTACGCTCTTCTGACAAAAATGCCTTGTCTGTTTCATCCGCGTCAAAGTGACGATAACTCAGTGACAGGACATGCTCTGTGGTATAATTTAACCGGTTAATTTGCTGGATTGATGGCATCCAATTGTTCGTAATTTCGTTAGTGTTGGTTTCAATTGAATTCATCCGGGTGACAATCGTGACACTCAAAATAATTAAACAGAGGATTAACAAGTAGAACGCGATGCTGATACGCAGACCGATACTCTTGATCTTGAATCTGCTGAACATATGATTTCCCCCTTGACCTCTTCGGTCATCCCGAATTCAGGTGCTTATGTCATTGTTTTCCCTTCTTTTGACCTCTTGTCAAAAGAACTTCTCTATATTATATCGATAGGAAAATAGACGTAAAGTATTATAACATTATTTTGTCATTAAGATGCTTGATTTTGTAAAAGATTGTTGAATCTTGACAAAGTCCAAACCGAAGAGCTGCAGCATACGGTAAAGTCCCGATCTGCAGCTCTTCGGTTTGTTCGGATTTCAACGGCTAACATCATAAAATGATCAGCCTAGTTCAGTATTGCCGTCTTATGCTCAGCCAGCAATCGATATGAATCCAACCTGCGCTCATAATCTGGTCCTGCCGTAACCAGAAGCAACCTCTCCGTATCCAGCCTGCGACTCACCTGTTGCAATCGCGCCCATACCTGTTCAGGTGTACCTGCATAGTGCCGTACCGATTCATTTTGATCACTAACGGCCTCATCATTCGTGTCAGAGCCCGCGATACCGCTTGAATTCAGCTCGGTTGAACGTTCTTTCCCATCTAACTTGCGCCTCTCCGCCATATCAAGGCTCCAGTCCAAAGCATCCGTCTCTGACTCGGCACACAATACGCTGACTGCCACCATAACCTCAGGCTCCTTCATCGTTGCACTAGGCATAAATCCTTCTCGGTATCGCCTTACAGCCTCTGTACCATCGGCATCACTCATGAATTGACCAAAGACATATCCCATGCCAAACCGTGCCGCATATTCTGCACTCTTCACGTTAGTTCCCAACATCCAGAGAGATAACGGAAGCTTGGGAATCGGACGAGCTGTCACGGGATGATCCTCGTACATGTAGCGGTCTTCGAGCAGTTCTGTGAGTGCTGCGAGTGATTCAGGCAGCTTGGACACATGCTGCAAGTAATTGCCACTGAGTGCCATCGTGGCATGAGGTCCACCGCCAGGAGCACGTCCGAGCCCAAGCTCAATGCGCCCCGGATAGAGCGCAGCCAGCAGGCGGAATGACTCCGCAACCTTGAGTGGGCTGTAGTGTGGCAACAAGACCGCACCAGAGCCAAGTTGGATCGTTGTTGTCCTTGCTCCGATGTGCGATAACAGTACTTCGGGAGAGGCCGATGCCAGTTCAGCCATATCATGATGCTCTGACGTCCAGTATCGGGCGTATCCCCAAGCCTCGGCATGTTGCGCAAGTGTCACCGATTGTTGAAGCGCCTGTTCCGCTGTGGCATCGTTTAGCCTTGGAACAAGGTCAAGTACGCCCAGACTGAACGTCTCACTCATTCGCTTAGCCACGCGTCTCATCTCCCTTTATATCGGTTAATTTTAATCCAAATCGTAGATCGAACCCACCTTCAGACCATATAGTTCATTATATATTTTCTCGGCAAATGCATCCGTCATTCCTGCGATGTAATCGATCACCATGTGTTCCCAAGTCCAGATCGGCTGGGCTTTGGCTTGATCCTTCTCATACCGCTGCAGCCAGTCGGATGGAATAATGGATTTGGACGTTTCAGGATCCAGGAATGCATCCCATAATCGCTTAATCATCCACTCACTGCGCTTCTGTAGCCGCTGCACACGCAGGTCACGAATCATGGTTACCCAGGCAAAACTCTTGAGCACACTCACCGTACGCAGCATGTCGAGGTCTTCAGCCCCTTCACGGACAAAGGTTACCTTCTTCCAGTCACCGTCGTCAATAACGCCCAGACTGCCTACAAAAAAGCTCACCCAGTAGGCTTTCACCTCACGGCGGGTACGCGAGTAATCATGCTCGCAGAACGGCATCTTTTCATTCCAGATGCGCAGGAACGAAGCGAGGACCTCTTCTACCTTTTGCCCAATCGCTTCTCGGGTCCATCCGTTCCAGAACAGATCCTCCAGCGTTGTAATTTTATCCACAATCAGTCGATTCACATGCGGATCTTGCAGGAAATGCTCATGTACTTCAATTTTGCCTGCTTTGATGCCATCCTCCAAGTCATGTGAGGAGTACGCAATATCGTCGCAAAGGTCCATCAGCTGTGCTTCCAGCGTCTTCTTGCCCGCCGGTACGTTCCAGCGATCACGGATCTCCCGAATATATTGCCACTCATGATGATACATGCCTTTTTTGCTCTCTGTCCCAGGGTACGGATACTTGTTTATCCCTAGTAATACCGCATCAGACAGATTCAGTCCATCGATATCTTCACGTTTCTCCAAGTGCATAATGAGACGGAAGTTGTGCGCATTGCCTTCAAAATGCTCGTATTTCCGTTTTAACTCGGCACGGACTTCAGACTCGACCTTGGGAACTTTGGCGTTGCGGCTTTTTTTCATGATTTTCTTAGCCTCGGTGTTGATGAGGTCATCCAGAATACCATCTAATACTTCTTCACCTTTATGTCCAAACGGCGGGTGACCAAAATCATGTGCGATTGCAGCGCACTCCACCACTTCTGAATCAATAATAAGGCCGGGGTTGTCCGCGCGGTCCCAGTCTACCTCTGGAAAACGGCGAATCAGACTTCGGGCAGCCTCTCTTGCAATCTGTGCCACCTCTAGGGAATGGGTCAAACGAGTACGATAATAATCACCCGTTCCTGCGCCAAACACCTGCGATTTGCCCTGTAACCGACGGAAGGTCGGTGAATGAATGAGTCTCGAATAGTCCCGCTCATACGCTGCACGAGATCCATCCAATTTGGTTAATTCAGGATATTGTCTATGTTCTCTCAGATCGTTCCATTGCATGGGGATCACTCCTAGCCGACTGTCTCTATTTTGAGTGATTATACACAACATCTGTGGTTTCGAAAAGTAAAACCTGTCTGCGATTGTCATCTCTTCTTACATCAACTTGTGATGAACAGTCATCTTCTCTTATTATACCCTGCCAGACTATCATCCGTGCATCTAAATGACAATGATTCATATTGAACTCACACTATCGTGACTTATGACAAAAAAAAGTGACTTATACAGTTTGCGTGGCCGTTCCGGTGACGGATCGTTCTTATGATCGCTGTTGTCTCCAGGTTTTCTGAATTCCCTTTACTAGGGAAAAACCCGGAGACAAAGGCGAACGCTTCGCTTCTTCAGAATCGATTCCGTCCCCTTCACTACTTTTGCGTCCTTAAAATACATAATGGTATTCATCATCCAGCTCGCTAAAATCGAGTGAAAATCAAGTTCAATTTAGAAAATATCATCATTTGTTTCAATGATAGTATGCCTCCCCTGCACCCTCCCCGTTGTGGGTAAAAAACAAAAACCGACAGGACGGAAATGCCCTGTCGGATGAATATGGTGGATGCAGCGTTGCGATTTAGCTACTAAACTTAATGTTCGCAGTCTACTCTTGAAGCTACATGAACTTTTGCATCAAGGATATTATCGCACCCTTGTACGAAGGATTTTCACACCATAACCTTACAGATATCGTTGGTGAATTCTACTGGATCTTGAATTGGCAATCCCTCGATCAGCAAAGCCTGGTGGTACAAGAGGCTAGTGTAGAGGTTCAGTTTTTCCTGATCTTGCGCGAAAGCGTCTTTCAACGATTTGAATACATCGTGATTTACGTTGATTTCCAGTACTTTGTCGGCTTGTACGTTTTCGCTGTTCGGCATAGCTTTCAGGATTTTCTCCATCTCAATTGTCAGCTCACCTTCGGTGGACAAACATACCGGGTGGCTTCTGAGGCGTTTGGAAGCTTTAACCGCTTTGACTTTACCTACCAATTGAGCTTGCATCGCTTCAAACAACTCTTTGTTGTCGTTGTCCTGTGCGTCCGTTTCTTCTTTGTCTGCGCTATCTTCGATGCCCAGGTCACCACTGGAGATGGATTTGAATTCTTTCTCCTTGTAGTTCGTGATCATCTTGATTGCAAACTCGTCGATGTCATCGGTAAAGTACAATACTTCGTACCCTTTTTCAAGAACACCCTCGATCTGCGGCAGCTTCTCAATACGGCTAATGGACTCACCAGATGCATAATAGATGTACTTCTGATCTTCCGGCATTCTGGAGACGTATTCGTCCAGGCTCACGAGTTTGCTCTCTTTGGAAGACGTGAACAACAGCAGATCCTGCAATGTATCCTTGTTCACACCATAATCGCTGTATACACCATATTTCAACTGACGCCCAAACGCTTGGTAGAACTTCTCGTAGTTCTCACGCTCGTCCTTCAACAGGCTTTGTAGTTGGCTCTTGATTTTGTTCTTAATGTTCTTCGCGATCAGGCTAAGCTGACGGTCATGTTGCAACATCTCACGCGAAATGTTCAGGGACAGGTCTTCCGAATCCACCATACCTTTAACAAATCCAAAGTAATCTGGCAACAGATCCCCGCATTTATCCATGATCAATACACCGTTGGAGTAGAGTTCAAGGCCTTTTTCATACTCTTTCGTGTAGTAGTCAAACGGAGTGCTCTCCGGGATAAACAGGATTGCATTATATACCACAGCGCCATCTGCGCTGATATGCAGATGTTTGAGCGGTTTGTCAAAACCGTAGCGTTTTTCCATATAGAAGTTATTGTAGTCTTCTTCGGTCAATTCGCTTTTATTTTTACGCCAGATCGGCACCATGCTGTTCACGGTTTGTTCTTCTTGGTATTCCTCGAACTCGTTCTCCGTGCCCTCTTTCGGACGTTGACCCGTTACATCCATCTTGATCGGGTAGCGAATGAAGTCGGAGTATTTCTTGATGATGGATCTCAGGCGGTACTCTTCCAAAAATTCGTCATACGAATCTTCTTCGGTATTTTCTTTGATCGTCAGGACGATCTCTGTACCTACTGAATCTTTCTCAGCTGGTGTGATCGTGTAACCATCCGCGCCTTCGGACTCCCATTTCCAAGCCTCGTCGCTGCCCAGCGTTTTACTCGTTACGGTCAGCTTGTCCGCCACCATGAATGCCGAGTAGAAACCAACCCCGAATTGTCCAATGATGTTGTGGCCGTCTTTTGCTTCATTTTCTTTCTTGAACGCCAGGGAACCACTCTTCGCGATAACCCCCAGATTATTCTCTAGCTCTTCCTGCGTCATACCAATACCGGTATCTGTCAGTGTGAGCGTGCGGTTTTCTTTGTCAATCGTAAGCTTGATGAAGTAGTCCTCTTTGTTGAAAACGAGCGAATCGTCGGTAAGTGCTCTGTAATATATTTTGTCAATGGCGTCACTGGAGTTGGAGATCAATTCTCTCAAAAAGATTTCTCTTTGGGTGTAGATGGAGTTGATCATCATATCCAGCAAACGTTTGGATTCTGCCTGGAATTCTTTTTTAGCCATGAATGGTTGGACTCCTTTCAAATTGGGATATCGAATGATTTGATTGAAAATATAAAGTAAATCCTTGAGTTTTTCATACAAAACTTACGGATGCCAGAAAATCATTTGAGGCTTAAAAGCTTGATCATCAGATCCAATAG
This sequence comes from Paenibacillus sp. GM1FR, assembly GCF_002803315.1. Taxonomy (NCBI): domain Bacteria; kingdom Bacillati; phylum Bacillota; class Bacilli; order Caryophanales; family Paenibacillaceae; genus Paenibacillus; species Paenibacillus sp. GM1FR. Next base: position 192,108 of record NZ_MKZL01000067.1, read on the forward strand.
ATTGGCTAATCTTCAAAAATGCATGACGTTCTGCAATGTAGCCGTTACGGTTACGAATCGTTTCGGATCGCTGTTATCCCCATATTTCTTTGATTCCCTTTTGAAAAGGGAGAAATCCGGTGATAAAGGCGAACGCTTCGCTTCCTCCAAATCGATTTCGTCCCCTGCACTACTTTTGCATCTGATCAGCGACTAATTTTTTAGGATAGAGAATATCAATGAAGTGATATCTCCTAGACGTGGAATGCAGCTTAAAGTCTGTTGCATACCTTGGCTTCGCATGTTCTACTCAGGTTCAATATCTATTTTCAAAACAGAATCATTCCATATGTAAGCTTATAGTAAAAACATCATCTGTTAGCACTCTAATGATCGGAGTGCTAAACCCTTCCTTTTATATAACATATGGGAAAATTGGGTGTCAATACGTAGGCGGTTATTTTAACTAAAAGATCGAATAACTCTTTAACTTTTGCACATCACCAATCATTTTACCGTAATCCCGCAGGTAAAACAAAAGCCGACCCGAACCAGAGTTCGAACCGGCATGGTCAAAGATTGTGATGTGTCTGTTGCTGTAGTAGATAGCGTTAAAACATATCCATCTAATGTACCTTGGAGTATCCTCGGCCTTACTGTGTTGAGACTGATGTATGTTGTATGGGTACTTTGGTAGGTATGTTGGTACTTTGGTATGTTGGTATCTTGGTATTGTGGTTGCTTGAATGTCTTGAGCAGCATGACAGTCACGCGCTAACGAATCTCAGAGGCGTTAATTAGCCTTTTTGGGATGACTTCATAATTTAACGAATCGTAGACACGCTATTGCTTAATTTATGCAAATCTATCGAGCACATTCAAAAGTTTTTAACATAATAACGCGTGTGAGGTTCGTTAGACTGGGAAATTGGCTGGAAATCGTAAAATAAGGGCTCCCGGGTTCGTTAGAGATGATGCAGAAGTTAGCGTTACAGCTACAAATAGGAGTATGGCTAAAAATTAGCACATGCGGTTAGTTTTAGAGTTAGCGATGGCGCGTATGCTGCGTTACAGAAAAAATTAGGTTTGCAGAGCTAGGGTTGCAAGTCAAGATTACAGTTTGAGTTACAGTTTGAGTTCGAGCTTGGGTTACTAGTTACGGTTTGAGTTTGAGTTTGAGTTTGAGTTTGAGTTTGAGTTTGAGTTTGAAAATTCTACTTTTTGGCCATTTTCGGATCAAGGGTGTCACGCAGACCGTCGCCCATGAGGTTGAAGCCGAGAACGGTCAACATGATGGAAACGCCCGGGAAGATCAGTGTCCACGGTGCTTTTTGTATAAACTGACGGGAGTCTGACAGCATTTTACCCCATTCCGGGTCGGGTGGTTGTGCACCCATGCCTAGAAATCCGAGTGCAGCAGCTTCGATGATCGCAGTCCCAATTCCGAGTGTACCTTGCACGATCAGAGGAGTAAGGCTGTTGGGCAAGATGTGGCGAAACAAGATTCGACCATTGCCCGCTCCAAGTGTCCGTGCCGACGTAATGAATTCCTCCTGTCTCAAGCTGAGTACCCGTGAACGCACCAATCTTCCGTAGGTCGGGATGTTCACGATGGCGATGGCGAGCAGTGCATTTTGCAAAGACGGGCCCAATATCGCCACAATGGCGATGGCCAGCAAAATCCCCGGAAAGGCGAGCAAGATATCAAATAAACGCGAGATAAGCATGTCCGCCCATCTTCCATAAAATCCGGCAATGAGACCAAGCAGCGTACCCGCGATAATGGAACCAATGACGGAGAAAAAGCCCACCCACAAGGAAATACGCGCCCCATGCAGCACTCTGGAAAACACGTCACGCCCCAGATCATCAGTACCAAACCAATGCTCTGCCGAAGGGGCCTGAAGCCGATCCACCAGCACCTGTTCCTTGTAATCGTAAGGTGCGATGTATGGCGCAAGGAAGGCCAACAGGATAAAAAATACGATAATAATCAGACCTGCAAGCGCAAGCCGATTTCTCCGAAACGTTCTCCACGCTTCCCGCCATGGACCGGATGTGCTCGCCGACGCAGCGTCAATGGATGGTCCGGTATTGGTCGATAATTTGGCCATGCGGCGTCTCCTTTCTTGAACATGAATATAGCAAAAGATCAACGAATTCTATTACACTCAAGCACTACGATTGCAGTACCATCTTCTGATCGCTGTTATCCCCAGATTTTATTGATCCACCTTTTTAAAGGTGGATCAATGGTGGTAAATGCGCGGCCTATGCTTCCGATGTAGCTTTCTTTCAGAAAATTTTTAGCTTCGCTTCTGCAGATTGGTTCTTGATGAATTCCCTATTTATAACTAATTCGAGGATCAAACACGGCGTAGAGTAAGTCCACAATTAGATTGATCACCACGAAAAAGAACGCCACGATCAGAATGCCACTCTGGATCACTGGATAGTCCCGCGAACTAATTGCTTCATATATATAACGTCCCACGCCCGGCCAGGCAAAGATCGTTTCGGTCAACACCGCACCCCCGAGCAACGATCCGGTCTGGATGCCGATAACCGTAAGCACGGGTATAAACGCATTTTTGAGCGCATGTCCATATACGACAAAAAACGGACCCAGTCCCTTCGCCTTTGCTGTACGAATGTAATCGGAACTCATCACTTCCAGCATGCTGGAACGCGTCATCCGGGCAATAACTGCCATCGGAATCGTTCCCAGTGCAACACTTGGCAGAATCAAATGTTTCGTTACGGTCCACAACTGATTCCATTGTCCAGCAATCATCGTATCCAGCACATACAAGCCCGTAATGGCTTCCACCGGATCACGTGCATTCATGCGCCCAATGGATGGCAGCCACTGTAACTTGTTCGCAAACAGCCATTGTTCCATCAGACCGAGCCAGAAGATCGGCATGGATACACCCACCAAAGCAATGACCATACAGCAATAATCAAACCAGGAGTTGTGCTTCCATGCACTGACAATACCGGCATTCACCCCAATAATGACAGCAAACAACATACTTGCCATCGTTAATTCAAGGGTTGCTGTCAGATAAGGCACAATTTCCTGGGCAATAGGCACCTTGGTGCGGATGGATGTTCCAAGGTCGCCTTTGAGCAAATCGCCCAAGTAGGCGAAATATTGCTGGAACCAGGGTTTATCCAGACCGAGTTGGTCACGGAGGGCCTGCTTGGATTGTTCGGTTGCCTTTTGCCCAAGTATGGTCTCGGCCGGGTCACCCGGGATGGCGTGGATGATGGAAAAGACAATCAGGGTCATGCCCAGCAGTACGGGCAGCAACACAAGCACACGTTTGACAATATAGCTGTTCAATCCTGTTCACCTGCCTTCGACATATCGTGCAAAATAAAAAGCGCCGGCAAAAACGCATGCTTTGGATAGTTACGTCCGGATGTGGGTTCTGCCAAGCATTTCGTCTCACCAGCGCTTTGAAAGAAAGAATTAAACGTAATCACTCCGAACTGTAGTGCCATCTTCAGATCGCAGTTATTCTGAAATTGATAAGTTCAGCTTACAGCTTACTCGAAATAAGCACCGGCATAGGATTCTGTGCCCAGTGGAGAAGGGACGAAACCTTTCAGGTTGGCTTTACCTGCCAGAATTGGCGTCGTGTGTACCAGAGGAATCCACGGTGCATCTTCCTTGATAATGACCTGTGCCTGTTTGTAAAGTTCCGCACGTTTGTCTTGATCGGTTTCTGTCTGTGCACCCGTCAGCAATGTGTGTAATTCTTCGTTTACATAATAACTGCGGTTGTTGCTTGGAATGGCATCTTTATCCAGCAGTGTATACAGGAAGTTATCTGGGTCACCATTGTCACCTGTCCAGCCGAGCATGTAAATGTCGTCCTTCTCCCCGGCCTTTGTATCTTCGAGATACGTTGCCCACTCCGGTGATTCGATGGTGACGGTCACTCCGATTTTCTCAAAATCGGCCTGGATCGCTTCCGCTACCTTCTTGCCATCAGGCATATACGGGCGGGATACCGGCATCGCATAGAAGGTTACCGGATCATGCAATCCGTCAGGGAAGCCAGCTTCGGCCAGTAAAGCTTTTGCTTTTTCCAGATCATATGGGTAATCCTCAATGGTATCGTTGTATCCCCACAGCGTTGGCGGCATCGGGTTCACAGCAGGTTCAGCTTGTCCAGCAAAGAATGCATCAATAAGGGCCTGCTTGTTCACCGCATGGTTGAGGGCTTGTCTGACTTTGACATTATCAAATGGTTTCTTCTTAAAATTAAAGCCGATATACGCCACGTTGAACGGTGGACGCTCGATCTTCTGTAACTCGCTGTTACCCTCAAGAATGGACAGATCGTCCGGGTTCAGGTCTTCCATGACATCAATCTCGCCGTTTTGCAGGGCATTGAAGCGAGCGGTATTATCCGGAATGGAACGCACGATTACTTTGTTCAGCTTTGGCAGTCCTTCTTTCCAATAATCCGCGTTTTTCTCCAGGGTGATGGAGTCGTTACGCTTCCACTCTTTGAATACAAATGGGCCGGTGCCCACAGGCTCGCTCTTAAAGTTTTCTTTTTTCTCCTGAATCGCGGTTGGGCTGGCAATGCCAAATGGCGTCATCGCAATATTTTGCAGGAAAGGCGCTTGTGGCTGGTTCAATGTGAACTCCACCGTAGTTTCGTCCGTCGCCTTCACTTCCTTGATCACACGTCCATCCTCTGGACCAAACATGGAATCGTAATAATCGAAGGAATCTCCCTCGAATTTATATTCACTCGCCGGATCACCCCAGCGGTTGAAGTTGAACACAACAGCCTCTGCGTTGAAGTCAGTTCCATCATGGAATTTCACACCGGACTTCAGCTTAAACACATACTTGAGCCCATCCGCCGAAATCTCCCAGCTCTCCGCTAGTCCAGGAATGACTTCTGTTCCGCCTTCCTTGTAGTCCAGCAATGAATCAAACACCTGATGCCCAATCTTCAGTGACTCCCCATCGGTTACAATCGCCGGGTCGAGTGCTACGGAATCTCCACCACGCCCCATAATCATCGTATCCTGCGCTACCGTTTCGGTTGGAGGGTCGGTTCCTTCCGCCGGAGCAGGCGTATTCTCTCCACTCTCGTTACTGGAGCAACCGGACAACACCAATACGGTACTTAAGGCCATCGTTAGAACACCGGACATCCATTTTTTTCTCATTCGCATACGTACAACACCCTTCCCTGTCTCATAATGTGTGTGATGCTGGCATGAAAGATCTCCAATGTTGGCAATCGGTTTGGTGCTATGTATCATATAAAAGGCTTTAAATGCCTGCGATACCTGAATTAATGTTCTGGGAAAAGTACGGCATGTGTATAAAATGTAAAAACAGCATGGGACACGTATGGAATACAGGTAAATATCAGATCGTGCATATGGATTTAGGACGTCGTTTGATTACTTTTATAGAAAAGGAGACCGTTCAACAACGTATCCTGTGAGATGAATCTATGATATTGAATAAGATTGTTGCGTTTTATTTGAACTTAGGTCAATAAGAAACAGCAAGTGGGTATGGACTGGTAAGAGCAAGTTTAAGTTGGTAGATTAAAAATACTGATGGGCATATGGATACTACGCTGCTGGCTACGCAATAAAGTCTGTTCCTTGGGCGTATCGTGTTGAGCATGGAGTGTAGAGACCGGATCAGGTATCGTTATCGTTCGTTAGCAATACGGATGAAAGAAACTCAACATAGGCTAGGTTGTTTGATGAATCGTGTAAGTTGTTTAAATCGGTGGCTTTCTCTTGCAGATTGGATGTGTAAAATGTATGAACGAGTCATCTTGAGATGTTGGATTGTACAACAGGGAGACATTACAATAACTTCATATGTTATGGTTTTGTCATGATGAGGAGGATTGTGTAAATAAACTGTGGTGAAAAACAATTTCGTGTAACTTACTTTACATCACATTAATCAATTAGACAAGAGATTTACAGACATAAGTCTTCAACTTTATTATATGCGTTAATATTACTTACAGAAAACACAAAAAAGGAACACAGTTCGACAAAAAACGTCCCGTGTCCCTTCTCCACTCAATCCACTTTCAGATCAAATCAACATTTTAATTTGCTAAGAATCAGCTCACTTTTTAAACAAACCTCTGCGATGCATCACGGTAATAAAACGGTAAAAATCATAACTCGCCCCATTATCGATGCTGAACAATAGATTTTTGGTGTCATATGCCAGAGCCGCATCCACAGCTGCTTTCGCCCATACTGGAACTTCCATTTGCTGACGCGCCTGCAGTTTGTCGACCTGGGATTTGAGCGCATCAAACGCTGCTTTCTCTTCGGCTGTCATCGGTTCGCCCCCTTTCGGTGGTTCGGTTGGTGGATTCGGATGACTTGGATTCGTTGGATTGGATGGCTCCGGGGGTTTCGGAGTGGCTGCTGCGTATCTTGCTCTGAGCTGTGCCGCTGTTCCCTCGAATTCATTCATATCCACGTTGCCACTAATACCATTCACCTTGCCCGAATCCGTATACTGCCAGAACGTCCAACGCTTCCATGCCGGCTGGTCTTCCGGTACACGGGTGTTGCTGTAACGTGCGATCCACAGATCGTATGAGCTGAGTGATGTATCAAAATTCCCGGCAAATGAATTGCCCGTGTATATAATCGGTTTTACACCTGTCAGACGTTGTAATTCGGTTAAAAAAGCTTTGGCAACCGTATTCATCTGCGCTTTGCTCAGGTTGCCGGGATTGTTCTCGTAGTCCATGACGGGTGGCAGTTGTAGCGCCTTGGCGCCTCCAACTTTGTTAAGTGTATTGGCATAATGAGCCGCTTCTGCCTTGGCACCATCGGTAGATGTCGCACGGAAGAAATGGTACGTTCCAACCAGCATGCCCGCCGCCAGTGCACCTGTTACATTTTTCTGGTAATTCGGATCGGTATATGTCTGTCCCTCGGTTGCCTTGATGAACACAAATGTCATGCCACTTGCCTTCACCTTCGCCCAGTCAATATTGCCCTGATACCGGGAGACGTCAATGCCCTGTGTGTTGCCCGAACTTCTCGTTTGCATGTTTCTCACACCCTTTATGCGGCAAATTGCCGTTTGTATATAGTTAATGCCAGGAGGCTTGGCATTGCTTGTGTGCGTGTCCCTTGTTGATGGTAAAAGGTACTTTAAGTTGGTTATCTACCAACCCTTTTAGGAATACGTACCAAGTCGGTACATGACCGTTCCAGATCCGGATCGTTCTTCCGATCGCTGTTGTCTCCAAATTTTTATGCTCCATTATTTAAAGGTTAAAATTTAGAGACAAAGGCGACCGCTACCGCTTCTTCAGAATCGATTCCGTAGCTTTCACTACTTGTAACAAATGGTACATACTTTTGAATCGGTAGTGCCCTATCCCTTGCCACAAGGCGTATTGGAATGAATGCTGAATCCTTACTTCGTATCGTCTCTAATCTGTTGATCCACGTCCTCATGATCTGACGGTGCAATAGATTCTCTGGAATGAGGAGTGTAGCTACCGGGAATCCCACCGTCCCCTCCCTTGCCTTTGAGCACTTCAATGGCCTGCCGGATCGCAGGCGGAATGGGTGCTCCCAGTTTGCCCCCATTCTCAATAATAGATAACAGCTCATTCGCGATATAAAAAAAGGCGACCGTATCCCTGAACAAATGTCCGTCTCCCAGAACACCGTCCACCAGATGAGCCACCGATACCATTGCAAATATAAATACCTTTCGCGCGATGCCGAACATCCCGACATTGCTTTCGAGCTTGCCACTCGCCCCCGCCGCTGCGATACCCGTTAGGTAGTCGAGGATGACGAATACGAGTAGTACCCCGAGCACGCCTGACCAACCACCGAAGAAGTAGGTTGCTGAGCTGCTTAGCAGAGCGATAAAAGACTTCCATATGGTTTCCCATTTTTCCATGGTTTCACCTCCTAAAAAGGTTTGCGAGCTTTCGTTCACTTCCTTCACTTCCTAAAAAAATCACTTTTGAACATGCTACGTCCCTCAAATTCTATTGGTGCAGTACCACAACACTTGATTTATTTCACACAAGTATAATCTTCCTTGTGATATAGAGCACTTACCCCACTCGACCAGTTCGCACCTTCCAGTAATCCTACCTTTATGTTCATAGTGTTTAGTTATCCGTTTTCCCGCCATGTACCACTGCAATAATACTCGTGATAATCATTAAAATTTGTGCGATCGCAATGAGTGTACGTTTATAACCGATACTTGTCCACAACGTCATACCCTTCGCTATTGCTCCCCTTTGGTATACAGCTTTGTAAGGGTTACACCATGTCCCCTACTACTCATTTTAATACTCTCTATCTTATCATTAAGAGTTGGCTTACCCTGAAACAATGGAGGTCAATGTAACTTTATAGTACACCTCCCTAGATTGAGCCCATGTATTATCGTACACAGCGTATACAAGTTTAATGGGGCCTTGTGTATTGAAATTACTAGGGGCGAAAGGCCCCTGGGTATAATAAGCACCATCGGTTGATACCCTCAAATAAGTAGAAATAGATCGGGCTACTAAATCAATTTGGCAAAATAAAACACTCATAATAAAATAAAGACCTGTGTTGTTGCCATGCGGAGTGTGTATGGGCCATAAAACACCCTGATTATCGCGAAGGGAAAACGCAACTGAAATAGCACCATAGTTGCATTGAGATAGCATGTTACCTGCCGAATTAGTAAAAAGGCTAATAACTTTTGTTCCTGCTGCAAAAGTTGCTATATCTGACCCTACTTGTCCCGAAAAACCAGCGGGTACGTTTATATAATTACCGCGTACATCTGGCGAAAACTTTGCATATTGCCCTTGTTCTATTGCGTTTATTTTTGCCATCAACGTTACCCATGTGTCACTTGTGGATGCATTGCCACCCTTGGCGTTAATGGCACCCACAATGCCGTTTTTAGCATCAACGCCAGATTGAAAAAGCGCAAGGTCGTCAGCTTCAGCGGTGTACGGTACATCCACCGCACCCGCTGAAAACTTAATCCTTGAAATAGCTTTAACACTCCCGGGAACCCCGGATGCTCCACCCGCTACAACCAGACGAAGTTTTACCGATGTTACACCGGAAGGAATAGTTACTGTTTTCGACTTCCGATGCCAATTGGAATTAGCGTCGGCGACAAGCGAATTGATTGTTATATCATCACTGGCATTTTTAACTTCAATAAGCAAAATGCCCGTTGTCATTCCTAATGTATAAAACATTGCTTGTAAGTTGTATGTCCCAGCGATGACATTGGTTGGGTTAGAATCAAGAACTGCATAACTGTTAGCCGCCACAGCTCCTGTTACTTGAAAATACTTCAGCGTTCTAAAGTTAGTACCAGCGGTCACAGACCATGGAGCTGACCCATAGTCACTCCACCCGTAAAGCCCTAAGTTTGCGGACGAATTCTGAACAAGATTGGACGAATCCAAGCTGATAATTGGCGCTACCGCCGCATTAGCTTTTGTTGTCGCATCTGTAGACGCTGCATTGATCGCCGCCACCCTCGCATCCCTTACGGCCTTCTCCGTCGCCGCCACCGCCTCAGACGTACCATCCGTCTTACTAGACAACTGGACCTTCCCCTTCTGCGTCAAAGACGCATCGGGAATATCCATCTGACTCACCGCTTCACGAAGCGTATCCAAATCCGCCTGCGTCGCAACACCAGCATCAATCTTTTCAAAAATTCCATTAATACTCTCCCGGGTCACATTCTCGTTCCCCAAAGGTAGAGGTAACTTCAATCGATCCGTTTCTTGTGGCATTACGCCCACACCTCCAGTTCATTCCACGTCAAGGACGCGGCGTCCAGTTCATCCCATGTTTTCTGCTTCTTGTCCAGATCATCCCACACCAGATAGCGATACTCATACTCCACGGCCATATGGGCCGGTTTTAATTCCTCAATTGCCCGTTTAAGATCATCAATATTGGGCGGGATGCCCATCGTATCCACAAAGCTCACCGTAAAACTCCACGCTTCCGGCCGAAAAGTTACATCCACCTTGCCCCCGGCATAAGCCTCAGCCACATTCGCAACCAGTCTCCCCGAAAACTTCCCGGCACCACGCAGCTTCGATTCCACCACCGCACGGCGCTGCTCTACGGGTTTGAGACGATCCGTCTCAATGCCAAGCTCCTGCTCCCAGAAGTCCAACCCCCACGTCGCTGTACGGACAAAAAACTGCTCCAATGTCTCATCCAGCGCCTGATACAGCAGATCCATCTCGGTGCCTTTGGCCTGCATATCGGCCTGCATTACACGAGAAGTCTCATAATACTTGGGCAAATACGAGAACAACTCCAGCCCTTTCTCACTCGTCAGTCCAACATCTACAATAGAAGGAGCACTCATGCCCTGTTCCCTCCCTTCCTTGCACATCAACTTGGAGTGTCTCGCTCACCAGTTCCAATCCGGATCCGCGTACTTCTCCCGATCTTCTTAAGTCTCCGCACTCCCCAATTACATCCTGATCAACCGTCTGCCCAACACTACTCATGCACATCCACCGTCCCCAGCACGGCCACCTGACTCGCAGTCATCTCAATATTCTGGTCACTCACACCATTCACGGTAAGCTCCGAATAGTCGATAATAGGCGGAATGTCCAGCAGGATCGCGGCAATGCGAGTGTAACGAACGAGTGGATCGGCAAAAGCCAACTGTTTCAAGTACGCGGTCACCCCGCGTTCGATCAATGCCCGTACATCGGCCAGTGTCGCATCACTTGCCAGCGTCAGCTTCACCTGAATGTTCATCGGCACTTCCTCTGCTGGCATGACAGTCACCACTGGCCCCGCCGGTGCAACGCCTTCACCCTGTCCATCCTGCGTCGGGTCCACGTACTTCTGCACAGCCGCTACCAAATCGGTACCCGCAGCGCGCTTTTCCGTGTCCAGCAAATACAATCCCACCGTGCCCGGCCCCTGCCATAACGGAATGACACGCGTTGCACCAACACCTGGCACTTCACTGGCCCATTGCACATATTGCGACTTGTTGCCGCTTGTCCCTTGGTTGCGGACTTTGGCATAAAAACGTTCCAGCAGCGCCGTATCAGCCTCAATATCTGCACCGCTTTTGATCACCTCAATGTTCGTGACAGAAGTCACGCCATTTACAGGTGTAGACAACACAGTTACCGTGCCCGCAGGCACATTGCTCTCTTTTCCGGCAACAAGCGCTCGCACGCCTACCACACCGGAGCCCTCAGCATCCAGTTCCACACGTCCTACCGTCTCATATTCGAGCGAAGCTTCAGCAGATACTTCATCCGCGAGCGTAGCTACGACCGTTCCAGCAGGCACCACTTTCCCCGGCGTACCCGCGAATCTCACAGCACCCTGAGCTGCCACAGCAGCTCTCCGCGTAATACCGTGCTCTCCCGCCCGCAGATCCAGCTCTTCCGAACGAAAATTCGGATCACTGCTCGCAGCCGTACTTGCAAACCCCCGCCGCAGTAATTCCTGCGCCCACAACGCCGCCTCAGACAGCATAAACGCTACCGGAGCTTCCGCATCCCACAGGAACGAACCCTCCGACTTATCCAGATCCGCGGGCAGACGATCCAGCATACGCTGCATAATCTGTTCCTCCGTCTGGTCCTCCAAATAACGCGGAATCTCAGCCATCCCGTCAGATCACCTCACTTTCCAGAATAAACATCTCTTCCTGCACACTCGCCACCCGACACGAGAACATGCACTGCTCCCGGTTCCAATCAAACGTAAACTGGTCTACTGAATCCGTGCGTGGATCAGCCAGCAACGTCTCCGTCACCATCCGGCTAATCTCACTTTCCATCACTCCCCGGCTGTCACCCTGCCCCACCAGATCCTCCAGCTCCGTACCATAGTTTCTAGAATAGATCACATGTCTGTAACGTGGCGTTTTCACGGCCTTAATGCACCACTGCACCCAGGCTTCGTGTGCACCCGCCGCAGCTACTTTGCCACTCGGGGTCAATACAAAATCCCCTGCATCGTAATCAAATCGCCAGCTCCGTCCAAAGCGTGCCTCTTCCGAAGCCGCCCCCGACAGATCGTCCTCATCTCCCCAGACCACGCCCGTTTCCGGGAACAAACTAGGCATGTGCACTCACCACCTTACACAGCACCACAATGTCGTTACCGCCATTCACGCGCATCGCCAGCACACGATCTCCCGCTTTCAGACCTTTGCCAAGAGACAACACCGTTTCTTCCACTTCCTCTTTTTGCAAAAGAAACCGTCCCGTGCCCGTCGTTCCGCCATTTGCCACGTCAGGTATACCGGAGATCGCGCCAGCAGCCTCGCGCTCCGGCAGTCCAAGCGTGCCCGGCAACTCGGCCACGAGGTAATCCTGCACTTCGTGCTTGAAATCATCCAGCTTCACGCCGGTTGAGGTCATCGTACCCAGTACTGCTCCCAGCCCGCTCACTGCCTGACGGGAATGCGTGCTCATCGCGCCCCGCATGACGTCGGCAAAATGCCCATACGGATCATCTTTATTCAAGGTAATGCCTCCTTTTCACCAGCTCAGCCGTCCCCAACTCTAACGTCATCGTTCCAGGTCCGGCAGACAGATCACGGCTGACCGACATGACGATCAGCTTCAGTCCTTTTAACAACACTGCATCCCCGGCGCGAATCGTATTCACATCCGGTGCGGATATTGTAAAAGTCTCCTGAATACCCGTCAGATGACTTTTCGCCAGTTTTTTCGCGGCAGTTGTCGATTTCACCTGATCGTCCTCTACCAGCTTTTGCAATGTGCCCAGTTCTTCCACACCATTCTGCTCAATCGCCAGCACTTTGGAAGGAACTTCTTTGCCACTCGGTGACTCCGAGGCTGCCATGACTTTAACTTTGGTAACCGCCCCTTCGAGCGTACGCATCTGGGTCAGATCAATTAGTCGATCAAGTTCATACACCTTTGCATTACTTCCAACCTGGAAGAGCTGCAACCCACCGGGCGTCATCCGTGGATGGTACATTTCCCCGCCGGACTTCGCCGTTTCTTTCAGATCGGCAAACATCATCGAGAAGATCGTCTGTGACCGATACACGGCTTTTCCCAGCTTTGTCTTGGTTTCTGGCAATGTAGCGTATGGAATCTTCCACTCTTTGGCGTAGGTTTTGAGTCGTTGCGTAGCGGTCTGATCCTTAGGCAACAGGAACTCGTCCTCTGATTTTTCCAGATATATCATTCGGTCGTACACCGTGAGAGATAGCCGCTTAGTGCCGCTGTTCGAGCTTTCCACCTCCCAGATGACCGCAGGATGCAGCAGATGAACCATGGATTTTTCGCCAAAAGGAACCCCGCTAATCCGCACCGCCATGCCCGGTGAGATCGAAGGCAGACCGGAAGATGCAGACACCGCCAGCCGGATGTTGGCCTGATAGGCAATCTGGTCAAGCGAGTCCTTCAGCGTAATTGTCTCCACCAACTTGGTGATGTCGTATTTGTCGTCGACAATGACCTTGTAGGTCATGGCATCACCAGCTTTTGCCCGGGCTTGATCCGGTTTGGATCACTCCCGATGACCTTTGCGTTGAGCTTGTAGATCTCGTTCCATTTGGAACTGCTACCCAGCTCAAGCTTTGCTATTTTGGACAGGGAGTCGCCAGATTTGACGGTGTAGGTCTTGCTGGTTTTTTTCAAATCGGTACGAGAACCTGACTTGCTCGCGGATGCCGCAGAGCCCACCTTCTCCACCTTGGAATCCCGCCATGTGCGTAGGGTCAGGTCGAAATAAATATCCCCTGTCTCCCCCCCACGAAAGCTCGAATTAAGCGAAACAATAAAAACAGGCACGTTCACGCCCGTCTCTGAAATGATGAAACGCAGCGGCTTTTTGGAGATGAGAAAAGTGTTCAACACATTCATCGCCACGCGTGGATCCAGAAAATATTTTTCATCCATGCAATAGGACGGATCATATCGTTTCGGAAAAAAAGAAGAGAAGGTGATCTCCTTCACCTTCTCCCCTTGTGCAAAATCAAACTCGCCATGCTCCAACATATTGACCGTTTCATATCCCTTAGATCTGGAAATATTAACTTCTTCAGGGTTTACCGGAAATTGAAATGGAGTATTGCCATCCTTCAACGTAAATGACATTTTGTTAGGACCAACTTTATCTTCAAGTACAGACATATCTGCGGCCTCCTTTCTGCTTAGGCCATAATTGTTTTGCGATTTTGCATCGCGCGGCGGAACTCATCAGAGATACGTTGCCCCACCTGATGAGAAACTGCGTCATAATCAATAGCGTTCTCCCGAACGGTCACTTGTACCGTACCCGGTGCAATATTCACAGCAATCTGGTTCGTCGTTTCCGTTTTGAAATCCTTAAGGTAACCTGCCAGACTGCTCATCTGTTCTTCGGAAATACGCACTGTGAGCGGCGAAGCTTTCTCATTGGGTTGACCCGCGTTATTCATTGCTACCGCTTGGGATTGCATCACACTTGTTCCCATAAGACCCGCAGCCGTCGGTGAACCAAATCGATTGTTCATGTAGGCTTCTGGACCGGTGATCGATAGAACTGCCGACCTGTATGGAGGCGGCATCTGAGGTGCTATCGGTGGAGGGGGTGGTGTCTGCGTTGCTACAGGTGTTGAGGGTGACGTTATGACCGCTGCGGCTGGGGCGGTCTGCTCTTCCTTTTTAGAACCGAAACCAAAAAAACCTGCAACCCCATTGAACAAATTCGTCGTTTTCTCCGCCACGTAACTCGCTCCCTCAGAAGCAAATTTTGCTACTTTTGAGATGTCTTCCGCGTTGTTTTTTAGGAATCCACCTACCTTGTCACCCAGCCAACCGCCTGCCTTTTCACCCAGCCAACCGCCTATTGAACCGCCCAGCATGTTCCCAACCACCGGAATTGGAATTACACTGCCAAGTACGGTACCAATAGCTGTTCCTACTGCATTACCAGCAACCGAACCAACCGCACGAGCACGATCCTCAGGTGGGGCGCTTGCAAGTTCTTTAATATTGTTATACATACGGAGTGGTGCGAACAATTTTCCCGCTCCTTTAACGAGGTTGCCACCAAGCTTGCTTATGATGCCAGACCCACCACTGCCACCTGCCCCACTTCCGCTTCCACCTCCACCAAAGAGACCTTTTACATCGCCCCACAATCCATCGAATCCACCGATCAAATCGGACCCTGCGGACGAGAAATCATTCACAAACTTTGCCCCACGTTTTGTAACCTTGAACGCCTTTTTCAATTTATTCCCCGGTGTGGCAGGTGTTGTGATTTCTTTCCATAGCTTCTTCCCACTATTTCTTGCATCAAAGACTTTCCCCACACCAGATGAGATTGATTTCCCACGATCAAACATACCTTTCATCTTCTGCAAAAAAGTTTTAGGTTTCGCTTCGGCCGCTGGTGCCGCTCCAATATTGATAGAGTCTAGCTTGGTACTCAGCATATTAATAGATTGGGTATTTGTATTCAAAGCATCGATCAGTGGCTGTGAATTCACATTAACGGATACTCCTGAAATCTGGTGGCTGACTTTGAGCTGCACACTAGCTGTAGCATTCAACATCTTAGATCGGATTTGCTTCATTTTTCTCAACAAACCATTCAATGCCGGAGTAGCACGGTCAACCAGATCAACCGTCGGTGTGATTCGCAGCCTGCTGATTCGCACAGCCATACTATAAATATGCTCCAACCTGCGTCCAGTCGTTCTCAGCTCATTATTCACCTTGATCAGACTCTGATAACGAACTCTGCCCAGACGTTCCGTGGAACGCTGAATCTGATCCAGATAACGAAGGGTTGTCCGCATTTCCGCATTGGATTTGGACAAACCTACAATCATTTCTGCCATTTTTTCACCTCCTGCCTTATATCGTTATCGATTCATTTGCGAAGTTATCGCTGACATTTCCTCTTCCGAGAACGCAATCAACAGCGAGCGCTCCCCGCGTGGCAAAGACCAGAACTCTCCGGGCCGGAGATGATGACGTACCCACATGTGATACAGGAACGTGGTCATTCCGCCGGAGTGAATCAGTTTTTTAGGTCTTCAATCTCCACACCAAAGCCGGACAGCTCCAGCACTTTATCACCTACGGCATCCAATTCACCAGCGAGCAACATACGACGTACCGCCTGTTCGCCACAGGACAACTTCATGCGGCCGGTAATACGGGTGTCACCCCAGCCGGACAATTCCAGGCTGCGGACTTTTAATTTCACGGTTGCTTCAGAAATGAGCAGCGCGTTAAATGTTTCGGTGTCCACCTTTTCCTCGGTGCGGCCTTTGGTCGTTTTACGAATCGTACAGCGTTCGCGAATGTGATCCACTTTGGAGGACGTCAGTCCACGCAAGGTCAACAACAGATCCAGACGCTGAATGCGCACATTCTCCTCTGGCAAACGTTCTGCTGCTTCAAACAACTGATCCAAAATCTGTTCTTCGGACATATTTTCATTCATACTCATCGGGCGTTATCTCCTTCTTATTTCACAAATGGGTTTATCTATGCCAGCTTCCAAGCCTGTAGAGACAACAAAGAGACCGAGATCATCTCGGCCCGCATTGGTGTCTATACTATATGAAGTAACTATGCAACCACGCTGGAGCAAACTAGCACAATCACACGTGCCTATTCCAATCTTTAGTTCGCCACAATCGGATTCAGCAATTCAAATCCTTCAAACGTAAAGCCCGTTTCCTCCGGTACTTCTTCGCCGGCTGTCCAGTTGGCAAGCTGGATTTTGTCCACCATGCAACCTCTCAGCAATACACTCTCATGTCCATACGATTCTGGGTCGTTCAGCTTGGAAATAATCTCGAATTTGGTGAAGCCGCGCTGGATCATATCGGAAGTGACTTTGTAGCCCGTCATCGTGCCTGTTCCTTTTTTCGCGCCGTTTTTGTGCACCTTCCAGTCGTTACCGACCAGGTTCAGCTCACGCTTTTCAATCTCCACACTCGCTTCCAACTTGTTAATGTTTGTCTGCCACACACCATCGATATGCAACTGACCATGGGTACCGAGAATTACTCTTGACGCATCCAACATATATTTTCCTCCTTGGGTTCATTGAACTAATAAATATTACACGGTATAACTCCGCAGTCAGAACAATCTTCCGATCGCTGTTATCGTGTAAACCATCAGTTCAACGTGTAGTAATTATTCTATAAAACAGTTCTTTCCTTCCATACAACCTTATTGCACGTAAAATGTACCAAACAACTGCTCCATTACATCCGTCAGCTTTACATTCCATTGCAGGAATACCTGATCCGCTTCCGGTTTGAGAACTGGTGCAGCACCATAATACGCCGGATCAAGAATGACATCATAACCGTCAGCTTCAATAACATTGCTCTGTGCGAGCAGCGCCAAATAGGCCTTCATGGCACTAATCAGTGCCTGACGACCCTCTTCGGTATTGTTCACTTTACCGATATACGTATCTTCCGCGGAGCGCTGCAAATCCGTGTTGATAGCGTCCAACACACGAATGGAACGGATTTTTTTCCACGCATTATTCTGTCCAGCGGCTGGCGTTACCAGTGTGTTTACACCGCGAAGTGCTTTCACCTGACGTCCATCATGGAAGAAAATAAATACGCCATTCTGTACCGCCTGCTCCTGTTCTGCACGCGTCCAGCGACGTGTCACATCATCGAATGGAGTAGCTGCATAGGTTGTGGATTGGTTCAGACGTT
This sequence comes from Paenibacillus sp. GM1FR, assembly GCF_002803315.1. NCBI lineage: Bacteria > Bacillati > Bacillota > Bacilli > Caryophanales > Paenibacillaceae > Paenibacillus > Paenibacillus sp. GM1FR. The sequence continues at coordinate 209,839 of NZ_MKZL01000067.1, forward strand.
GTCCGGCAATCAGTCCCGCAACATAGGCGGACGTTTCCGCCGAGCTGTAGAATGCATCTCCAAGGCGAACGCCTGTACCGACATTAATCACACCTTCATGGTTGAGCGCAAGCGAACGTGCTGCCGCTTTTTGTGCTGCTGAAGCAGAAGTGTCGTCCGCTGCGGAACCGCCAAATACAGCCACCACCGGTTTACCTTCACTACGTACACGTTTCACCCATGCCGCAAAACTCGCAAGCAGAGGTGCATCTGCCGCCTGATCCAAAGCCAAGACGTCGAATTGCTCCCCTTCCAGCGCACCCTGTACAGCAATGTACTCTGCATTGGTCAGGTCATCGTTGCCACTTACGCCGCCTTTGAATGCCGCACCCGCAATTGTTGCAACTGCACCATCGCCAATCGCTTGCGCCGTTACCCAGACATTTTGTTCATCCGCGTTAATCTCTTTTGCCAGAGAAGCTGCTGTAATATCCGCTGTCAGGAGGGCATACAACATCCGGTTGCCTTCAAAAAGGCGCACTTCATGCTTCGTATTATCAATCACACCTGGCTGGATGGTGACGTAGAATCTATTTGCACGATCTCCCGGATACTTCGCATCCAGTTGCAGAACATTGGCATCACTGCTGTCCTTCAAAGTAAGCGTAGCTGCTTTGGCCGCAGCACTTGCTACCCGATAAGCGAGCAACTTCTTCGGCCCACCCAACAGGGCGAGCTTCAAGGACGTATAAGCCGTACCGTTGTCCAGCACATTCGACGCATAGATACGTTCAATCGCCGCTTCGCTCCCTACTTCAACAAAAGTCCCAACAGGACCCCAGTTGGCCTTGATTGGTACCACGACCGTTCCCCGCGTACCTGCTTGAATGGCCGAAGATGCTGCCGCCTGAAAATTCATATATAATCCCGGAAGGACCGGACGATTTGTTTGCTCCCAATTTCCGCCTGCCATTATCCCTTCACCTTCGCTTTCATAAATTGGTTAATTCGTTCCTGCGTTTCTTCAATGGAAAACGTCTCTTGCGCCGCTTCGTACAGCGCACCGTACAGCACCTCTGCCTTAACGGCAAAGAGGGCTTCTGCATGATTCATCAGTTCTGCCCGTGTATACCGCGGGGCTGTCTGTTTGCTTTTTTTCACTGAACTTGCCATTGCCATCTCACCTCATTTGTTGGACTACTAATTTCGTAAAACGATGATCTTTAAGCTTGATCTATGAATTTTTGATCCTATGAATATGAAGCTATAATGTTGAAGCTACATCTATCATTTCAAAGCTATAATCTGGAACCACTCTTAAAAGTGCATGTTCAAAAAGATCGGTTTTCAGTACCGAGAAGATGGGATGAAGTTAGAAATGGAGTAGCAGAGCGTAGGGAAAACTACGTGAGCAACTACAATGTTTCCAAAGGAAACATACTTCGTAAGCTTATGCTTATTCGACTGAATTCCATATTCGATGCTGATGATGCCGTTAGGCATCCTTTGTAATCAAAAGCGGGCTTTTTGAACAACCTCTAATAGAAGGTTCCTCTCGACTAACATTTACTCCATACCTTTGCTATGGTGAATCTCACGAATGAAAGGTACATTCGTACCCGGACGACGAATCCGCTGTTGCAACGTCAGGCGAATCTGACCATTCAGATATGCATCCGTCTGCAGATCTGCCGTGATCTCATCCACCGTCACATACCGTGTGTTACCTTCGTGCTCTTCGCCACCCGTTTCAGTGACGGCAAGACGAGATTGCACTGCAAGTTGCTCTACCAACCGAGTAACGGTCTGGCGTGTTAGCACCGAATGATCGGTGAGCACATGCCCAATCCACTGCTGTCGAACCTCCAATGCCGAAGTCCCCGCCACAGACGTGTTGCATCCAGCCAATCGCCATAACACAGACGGCTTCTCGTACCCACCAGGCCAGATATCCCCATATACCGACCAGTCCGGGCCAAGTTCCTGCTGTGTCCAGTCTTGAAGCGCAGCTAACCACGCGTCCCCTGTTTCAGCGAGGACAGCTCCCGAGTCTTCGGGAACATACACTCCGAACCGTAGACTTCGCGTAAACATTCCAGACCCTGCATCCACCCGGTCACTATCTGAAGAACCCAAATAGATACAAGTGAAGGCCTCACCTGCTTCATCCACCAGTCTTACCTGGTGCAATCCTTCGATTAGATCAGCTGACCAAGCTTCCACTTGTTCAGCGCCGCCATCTTCTGGACGAGCGTATGGGGAGATTTTGATGATCCGTCGGTATCCCGCCCAGGCAGACTTCGGCACTTCTTCGGCAAACGCAACGACTGCACAAGGCCCGGCCAACATTTCGCCTGACGCAGGTACATCCAGCACACGACCGTTCCAATCTGGAACAAGTACCGCAAGCTTCTGTTTCAGCGTTCTTTTAATGAGCGTACTCATTTTACTGGTGCTCATGGCAGTGCTAATTTCATTTCTCATAGACACATTCATTTCGCCCCCTTTGGCTGCAAGTTTGAGATCTGCCCACACGATGCAGCGACAGTGCAGCAGCAGTAGACTCCCCCTTTTAACTCAGAGTCTGTATTGCTATCGAACCAGTAACGGGACTACATTCACCGCATCAAAAAGACCGGCCACCTGGCCGGTCTGTACATTAGCGTATGTGCTTTCGGTGTGTCCCTTGTTATTGATCCGATAATACAATCTTACACCCTTTCATTCCTAGCGCGGATGGTGTTCCGTACGACTTCGGTGCGATTAAGGGAGACGTTCGGGTGGAAAAAAGACGACACCTGTTCTAATTTCCCAACACAGCAATCACTTTTATATCGATATCAAAACAATGTTATTTATTTACATTTTATTGCAGGTGTAATATCCTTCGTATATAGGCTGTACGTAATTAGACGAAGTGTGAAGCATTAAGAAAGGCGTTTGTGGTGCGCTAAAAGTTAACTATCCCATGTAGAGAGTGAGATATTGATCATGAAAAAAGAACTTATTATGCATTCACCTGTAATTCAAGGTTATCCGATTCATGCTAATATGCACTCTATTCTTCCCAATCACCCTTCCTACCATGAATGGTTATTTACGAATCACATGCAACTAAGGTTTGATTTCTACCAACCGGATACTTTCCACTTGGAGTTCTACCAGCCATTAATGAGAGAGTACCATCCGTTGTTAAATATTCACAGTATGCAAAAAGAAATGATCCAATTGCTCAAGTTAAATGTTACCGATTTCTTCATAGAGTCAATTAATAATGGTAACTACATTTATGTTCTTATCGATAAACAACATATTAAAGCCTATAGAACTGAAGAAAGTGCACCTCATGATTTATTCATATACGGTTATGATCGGGATAATCAAGAATTTAATATCGCAGATTTTTTTCCTGACCCGTTGCCCAATTATAAGAAAACAAAGGGATCCTTTTATGAGATTGAGCAAGCAGTCAATGAACATATCAACTATAAAGAGGACTGTTGGGATAATGTATTTGGTATACAACTTATCTCCATGAATTCGTTCAAGTCCTATCGTTTCAATTTGGAGTTTTTCAAAATCTCACTGAAACATTATCTTAATTCTACGAATAGTGCTGCATACTTTGAAGTCATTGAAGGCATTCCAGCAGAAGAGCAATGTCTGCACGGCAGTCTGGACCCTGTATTTGGTATCCACATTTATAGCAAATTAATTGAATCTGTTCGTGCCGATCATCAATATATAAGAGCATTACATATGTTATCTGAGCATAAGACGTTAATGACCAAGCGAATTCATTATTTACATAAACTTGGATTAATTGATGGCAGTCTGTTTTACAACCTATTTGAGGATATTGAACTAAAGGCTCGTTCTCTTCGAAACAATACGCTTAAACAAATGATAATCAACGAACACTCACTCAATATACCCAAACTGACTTCAATGATTGAAGAGCTTTCGAATAAGGAGTACATTGCACTTGATAAGTTAGCTGGTGCAATAGGGTAGCGTTGCAAGTTAAACGTAATGTTAAGGGGATCGTAATGATCACCTGATCCGATCCCCTTAACTGATTCCGATCCATTCCACACCATACCTTCTTCCAGTGCTGGCCTAAGCCAACGTTTAAAGGAAGCGGTCATGGCTTATAGGCTGCATATCTGAGGCAATCTTTTACACAATATTAAAATTAACCTGCGGGTTCAACGTAATCTCAAATGCACGCCCCCAGATGAAATCGGGATTCGCATATTCCAGCAGCGCACTGCCATACGTCGCATAGGACAATTCGTCATTACAGATCTGCTTAATCGCCACATTGCCTGTCTGGAAGGCTGTTTTATTCGCAAGCGCCGTGGTATAAGTCTGCATCAAATCACGGAGCAATGTTTGCAAATGGGCATAGTCTTCCTCTGAGTTGAACAGCAACATATTTTGATCCGAAAGGGTAGCCACGTTGGTATACAACGCATGGGCTCGGGAATACGTGCGGATGTCCGCAATCGCTACTGCTTTGTAGTAGTAATCCTTCAGGAAACGCTTAAACAACAACGAGCCATGCGCGTTCATCGCATCTCGCAACTTATGCTCATGCTTCTCTGTTGTGATCAATGCGTACCTCGACTGCCCCATACCTACAGCAATACCGATCTTGTTACCTGGTGTATTCCATGCACTATAACCCAGAACCCGTCCGGTATATGGACTGTTTAGCAATGCTTCGGCAACATCGACATTGGCTGGTCCTTTACCCACAAAATCAATCAATACCGAAGGCAGACCTTGCTCACTATTCAGCGTCAATTGCTCCAACGCAGCCTGCACCTGATCCAGAGCCGTAATGGCAATAATCTCAATGTCGATGCCCGTGTTCTCTCCGGAATTACCCGGGTGACCCTTCGTCATACGATCCAGTTCGGAGGTCATGTCAAACGGGACAACTTGATCGGCTGCTACAGCCACTAGCTGTTCATTTTCCAAGCCAGCACCTACATCCGTCACCACCTCCGGTTCAGGATATGCCGAATCCGCTACAAGCACACCACCTACAATATCCACATGACGAACCACATTCTCGTGTACATCCATGTATTCATACGTGTTAATGATGGTATTGCCGTGAGGACCAAAATATTTCACTGCGTAACGTGTCCTCGCCCCGCCTCGGAACAACTGGTTCGCCATGCGAGCAACCAAAGCGTGCCCCAGACCATCTGCATCCGGCAAGACGATAGCACGATCCGGATTTTGTCCATTGGTTCCACCCAGCCATTCATTGATCCGCGCTTCTACATATTTGATTTCATTGATCTGAACACCCTGCGTGTTAGCATCGTCGACTCCAACTGCAAGGAAATCGATATAACCTGTGCGAGCCAGCTGATCCAAAATGTACAGATTTGTTTTGAATTTATGCTTTCTTGTATTGTAATACTGTTCTTTATCAAAATAGGTCGTTGTCCCATATTCCACTCCATCCGGGGACAGGTTATAACCTTCGATAATATCCTCAAACTCAGTGTATGTCTGACGTGGCTGCTGCATCAATGCACGGGACTCATTATATGCATCAAGCGCCAAGCCATCTGCAAACGAGGTCGTAGCCAAACGCATGATGGTGTCCATTACAAATACGGGTTTGCGTGGATATTTCTGCTTGATCACGCGGATCACATCCAGCAAACGCGTCGTCTCATCATCGTATTCTGGATAGGCGCCTCCTCCATCTTCACGGAGCTGACGACTGCCAATCAGACCGCCATAAGCGAGCATATCGGATGAGATAATGAATCCGTCGACCTTGGCAGCATGTTTCAGAATAAAGTCGTGAATCTTGGACGGTTTGCCATAAACCGGCGTTGAGGTGCCGAGCAGCGTTGTGCCATCTACGGTTTTCTCCGAGTCCAGACGATTCTTAATATCACTCAGGTTCGGTGTAACGATATGGATACCGGCTGCTTTCCCTTGCACAATCACATCATCCAGATTCGCTGGACGATCATCGAGTGGAACATACAATACTGTTTTCATATCACGTAGCCTCCTGTTATCTGTTTAGTCTTTAATACCCGATCAGGGCAAGGATGCAATCACCGAATTAAAAAACCGGCCCCATGGCCGGCTGTACTTTAGCGTATGAGCTGTCGGTGTGTCTTCCTTGCTGCTGATCCGATAATACCATTTTACTGCCTTTTCCCACTCGCGCTGATGGTAATCGGGATGAAATACGCATGAATGTAGTCGTGTCCGGGGCGGACAATTGTCGGTTTTAATCTGGATAAAACTAATGTGTGCATTTCAATTCAAACAAGCTATACGATAATGGATTTTAGAATGATGGGTGCCCGTGTCCAAAAAGCTTGAAGTCCCAGCCCGCTAATTCCGGCGAATGGATAGATGATTTTCTAAAGAACACAGGACGTCTTATTTGGCATTCAGGTTCTCTTTTTAAATTATAAGGAACATCAGACACCCTATTTTCTAAAAAACCTTACATTAACGCTGAAAATGGCTGTTTATTCCAATACAGCGTGTCTCAGGTTCCTCAGATTTCTGTAGACGCTTCAAATCCTTGAATAAGACGCCTCCGATTCGTTAGCTCTCACTCCTCTAGGCTTTGCCCCAACCGCAAACCGGAGGGAAGACCTCGAATCCGTCTGGAGCAGAGCTCTGCATGAGAAGGGAGACAATCCGCCTTTTACGATATTACGAGCGTTTATCGCACATGAAGGACATGGGCTCGTAAATGAAGGGTGCGTTCTCGAACATGCAGACTCCGGACACATTCGGATCCGCTTCGGCTTTTAGTAGCTTGGAATATTAACGCTAGAACACCAAAAAGCACCTGCCAGCTTTGGCAAGTGCTCTTCATTTTGATTCTATATCGTTGGTTCCATATCCTTCGTTCTATATCGTTTGTTCCATATTGTTGGCTCTATCTCACGCGATGATATAACGAAAATTCTCCCATGTTTCCGGTATAGGTTCCCCGTTCTTGGCATGATGATAGAAACTGAACGGGAATTTAAATACATGACCTCCGTTCCAGTCACGGGAACGTCTGTCGGTGAGCCAATATTCCAGTTCATGAGGGAGCGCCACTGATCGTTCCGCTCGTTCCAGTGGCAGCAGGTCTACGGGTGATTGCAATGTCGGCATCTCCTGTTCAACATCCACATCTCGGCTTAAGCGTAGTGCCTTCACCATGGTAAGGAAAGGCGGAATGCCTTTGTGGAATAATGCCGGATAACCCAATTCATATAATATGTTAAGCGCATGTCCATAGGTGAGCATATGACCGATTAGATCATGATGCGCTTCCGCGTGATAGATAGTCTGAAACGCCCCAAGCTCATCCAGAATCAGACGTGACAACTGAACTGGATTTTCAATCTCGGGGAAACCATCGCTTTTCTCAGGCTTCAGACTGCGAATTTCTTTCATCGTTGTGTTCATCCAGGATCTTCCCGGGATTGTTCGATCGAATGAATCGATCAGTTCAACCAGCCGACCAATATCCTCCGCAGTACCCCATCCATCCAGTTCGCGAATAGCTTTCAGACTGATTGCCCCGTAGATGGCCTGGTGTCCAACCCAGTGCAGTTCTCCAATCGTTCGATCCAATGCGTCCGTAATACACGCCTCGGCATCTTCCCTGGGCATCATCTCACCAATCGGAGAGGTCTGACCAGGGCTGATTCCATGCTGGCGAAGCATGGCTTTTGCTTCGGCGGTAACACTGCCGGCGGCAAGGGCAGTGAGACGATTTTCCCGCAACCAAAAATATGCCGCAATCGCACCCGCCCCATAATGGGCGTGCCACAGATCTCCTGTACGTTCCCGACTGGAAACGATAATCGCTAGTCCATCTTCCAACAAACGTCGATCCAAGCTTGCCACCACCCTTCATCATCTGTAAGCCTGACAGAACAACCTTCCAATCACTGTTATCCCCAGATTTTTTTTCGATCCCCTTTCCTAAGGGAAAATCCGGTGATAAATGTGAGATTATGCTTACGAAGTAGCTTTCTTTCAGAAAGCTTTCAGCTTCGCTTTTTCAGGTTTTTTCTGTCCTCTCCGTTATCGTGTAAATTTAGTTCAACTTATATATCCTAATTAATAAATAAAGCGTTTACTTCTATAACATGATGGAAATGCTCCACATATGCCCGTTTTGCCCCGGAATACAAAGTTTAGCCAATTCGAAGCTTGCCCACCCCACGGATGGATACTTCCAGCGGATAGATCTGTGCTTTTTGCTTGGAGAAAAACCACGTCCGATCCTTCTTCACCACAATAAACAGACCGTGCACATCTCCTACAGGAGCAAAGGTATCACTAACCTCACCCCATCGCGTGAGTCCAATCTGCTGAAGCTCATTCACCGTAGACAGAACATCCTCCGTCACCAGTCCAACTTCACACACCTGTAATATATCTTGAGTCGAGAAGTCATGGTCACTCTCGTTCTGAATACGATGATGAGCAATCAGCTCGATAATATTGCCTGCTGGATCTTCGAAATAGAGAGAATGAGAGTCCCAGTTAGTAGAGTACGTCTCATCCCGATCTCCTTCTCTGCTTAAAACAACACGTGATGCAGCCCACTGCTTCGCTTCCTTGAACCGATTCGTCGGAATCGACCAGGCCACATGATAAAAGGGCTCACGATCTGTTTCACACGGTTTGAAAATCATCTTTGTCCTTCCAACCTGCAGGTTGAAGGCCTGATCCGTCGCATTGGACACCTCCATTCCCAACGTATCACGATAAAAATGCTTGAGGTCCTCCATCCGTGTTGTATATAACTGTAATTCTTCAATCATCATACGGTCTTCTCCTGCATCTCCTCCCACTGACTCCACGGCACCATGCCGAGTTCAGGCTTCGCTTCATCCGGGAGCATGGCGATGAATTCAAGCAAATGACCATCTGGATCGTTAAAATATACAGATACCGCAGGCATCCAGCCGAAGACGTACAGTTCACCGATATCATCATTCAGGAAGTTCTGTGTCTTGATCCCTTTGTTCTCCAAGTGAGCCACCGCGTGTTTCATATCCTCCAGAGATACATGAAAAGCAAAGTGCTGACGTTTCACCTCGGAAGATTCCTTTTGCCACAATCCCAGCATGGCATTGCCTTTTCCACCAATCCAGTAGAAGGAGTTCCCACGTTCTTTCTGCCCGTAGGCATGAGATAAACCCAGGACCGTTTCATAGAAATGATGGGATCTCTCCAGATCCGTCACGTTTAGATGTGTTTCAAATATGCCTGTAATCATAATGCTCAACCTCTTTTCCTTTTCCGATTTTTCATCTTCCTTGGTTCTCAACTCATGGTAGAATTCCGCGCATTTGTTAACGTCTGGGCCAGATTTAAAAACGATCCAATAACCCGCTGCACCCGGTCCTCTATATCCTGACTGCCTTCGTACTCTTCATATCCGTCAAATGTCGCTTCGAATCGTCTGCGCTGCGCACCACCAATGGATATCCACTCTTGGGCATTGATGCCATGCAGATTGCGAACAATCGCTTGCAGTTGTAAAAGCGAACTTACCCCCACCGCTCCGCCAGAGGAGCTGATGGACAGGACGGGCTTGCCGCTGAAATGAGCCTGACTCAGGTGATCCAGTGCATTTTTGAGCACACCGCTAATACTGCCGTGATACTCTGGTGTTGACAAGATGATTGCATCAGCCGCGAGCATACGTGTATTCAAATCTGCCAGATGTTCATGATCCGCTTGTTTTTCATCTGGCGCGTAGAATGGAAGTGGTGTCTGATACAGATCAAACAGGCTGGCCTGATGTCCCTGACCTCGAATAATCTCCACAGCATACTCTCCCAGACGTGTACTGGTTGCATTGTTCCGATTGCTTCCTGCCAAAATAACAATATTCATTCATGTCACTCTCCTTGGTTTTTAATAATTCAAACTCTCATGTTTCAACCGATCTGTTATTTCTACTCTTATCTTACCTTTCTTTTGCATCCAAATCGTCAGCAGATAGACTTAACTTGAAATACCAAAAAACTCAACCTTTAGGTTGAGTTTATACGACTTAAGTATGAAGATATGTCGGAAATGGTCAGACGACCCAACCGTTTCTTACGGCGTGAAGAGCCGCTTGCGTCCGATCCGCCAGACCCAGTTTGTCGAGCAGATGACTAACATGGGTTTTGACCGTTTTTTCGGTAATGACCAATTGAACCGCAATTTCCTTGTTGCTCAGCCCTTGAGCAATCAGTCCCAAAACCTCTTGTTCACGGCGAGTGAGCATATCCAGACCACCTAGGGATGCTTCAGTGGATTTCTTCGTCTGCTTAAGCTCTTGGAATTGACTATCTGCTGACCGATCTGTCGGTATATACTGTGGTTGCTGTTCATTTATAGACCAATCGGATGAAGCCATCACATGCATCAATTGACCTGCTGCGGCGGGATGCAATTCTACCTGACCTGCATGCACATTGCGAATGGCCACAGCCAGATCCTCCGGTTCAATATCTTTGAGCAGATACCCCTTCACCCCTGCACGCACAGCAGGAACCACATGATCCTGATCGGAAAACGATGTGAGTACAATAATTCGCGTTGCTGGCATTAATGTGCGCAGTCGTCTGGCTGTTTCGATTCCGTCCATGACCGGCATATGCAGATCCATTAATACCACGTCAGGTTTTAACGCTTCCGCCTGCGATAGTGCTTCCTGCCCGTTCGATGCTTCGCCCACAACCTTCATGTCTTGCTGTGTGGTCAAAAAAACGTGCAAACCTCTTCTCACCATCGCATGATCATCTGCGAGCAAAATCGTAATCGGCATCTCTTCTTCCCCCTGACTTTATACAGATTCGAACGGAAGTGGAATGACTGCCGTTACTGTTGTTCCCTTGCGGGGAGAACTCACTACTTCTAAGCTGCCCCCGAGCGATTGAGCCCGTTCCTTCATAATGGACAGGCCAAGCGAGCTTCCAGACGAGGCTTTTGGCCTTTCCGTACCACCTTTTCCCTGATCTGTGACGGTGAGCACCACTTCATGATCACTTAACTTGAGGGTGACCTCAGCAGAAGGAACATCCGCGTGTTTCCGTACATTATTCAGCGCTTCCTGTCCGATTCGCCACAATGCTTCTTCTATATTACGCGGTAAAGACCGCATTCCCGTCCGATTCATCACCACTTGAAGACCCTGGCTGGTGCCGTATTCCTGTAGCGCATGGAGCAGCCCTGCTTCCAGTCCCGCGGGACGGAGCTGCATAATCAATGCGCGCATTTCCTTGAGCGCCTCCTGAGACAAAGCCCGAATATCCTTCATCGCTTCCGTTGCCGGGTGCAGCTGCTCAGAGCCGGATAACATACTTTCCGCGCCTTTAGCAGTTAACGATAGTGAAAATAAAATCTGATTAACCGAATCATGCAGATCGCGAGCCAAACGGTTTCTCTCTTCCATTCGTGCAAGTTCGCGGCGATTCTCCGCCAGCTTCAGACTCTCCCATGAGGCCGCAATATGTTCGGCCAATGCCTCCAGCACTTCACGGTCCGCCTGCGCAGGACCTGATGTTCCTATTCCGATCACCAGAATTCCCGTTTCCCCTGGCGTATGGTATAGAAGGGGAGCAGCAATTCCCGAGGCAATGGAATTCGTAGTCTGGTCAGGCTTGCACAGGGTAAATATTTCAGCGATCTCTGTCCCAGACAGAGATGTTACACGATGACTATTGATTACATGGTTAATGTGGCTCGTCACTTCGGAAGATAACGGAGTACTTGATAACGTTCGAACCGTATCATTTGCATAGGCTGCCTGCAAAACGAACATTCCGCTTTTCTGCTGAATGATTGTAGCAAAAGGCCAATCATAATGCTGCCCAAGCAGCTGTACAACTTTTAAACAAAAAGCCTCAGAATTGGTGCATTCGTTCACTGCAAGACCCAAGGCCGTGCTGAACTCCCCCAGCTTGGCATACAGATCAGCTCGTCGCTGCTCCGTGCGATACAATCTCATCCGCTCTACCGCACTACCAATCTGGTACGCCACGCCCTGTAACAGCGCCAGTTCACTGTCGCTGAAATGTTCCTTGGCTGGCGCAGCCACGTTGAGCAGGCCAAGCATCTTCTCACCTGACCTTAACGGGACGGTTGCATGGTGGGTAATATCATGGGTATCTCCCCATTGGAATTCCACCGCATCCTCCAGCCGTTTACAGTTAATGATGTTAACCGCATGATTGAGTTGACCATCCTTAAAGCGGTTCACACACCAGCAGGTACCCGTTCGCATGGGCTCCTTATCTTTACGCAGTAATGCCGGGGGCAGATTGTAATCCGAAACACAGGTGTATTCTCCACGTTCATTAATCAGAAACATCCAGCCTGCCGTTAATCCGGTCAACTCCAGTAATTTGCCGACCACGGTATCCAGCATTAAGTTCAGATCATTGGACGTATTGAGCGTTTCCGCGATTGTCTTCAACGTGATCATTTCCTGCATTCCGACTTCTTCCGACATCGCAGACTTCTCTCCTTTGGCTGTACCAACTGTGGTTTGTTCAACTATTGTAACCAATCCACCTTGGATATTAAAGGATCAACTTCTTCAATCGCTCACTCAGCCCAGCTTCTGTCGCTCTTTGCGGGACACAGACAAAGGCTCCATATTAATCAGACCTCGATCTGACAGAGCCAGTGCCATTTTATAGAAAGCACGTGTACGAATCTTCGTATACGTATCCTTGCTGACAGGCGGATCAAACACATGGTTATACACTTTATAGTCAAACACATCATCGTCTTTCAGATATCGTTCACAGACGAGTACACGTTCCTTTTCACTCAGCCGGGATACAACAAAATCAATCGTATCGCAATATGCCTGACGCGCGCGGTGCAAGTCCACATTGTAGATTGCCGTTCTCGCCGTGGAATCCCCCGTCACATTGGTTGCACCGTGGAAACGCTCGGCGTAACTTGCCGTCACCATAACCTCTCGTTCTTCAAATGCAATGGTTTTATAGATTCGGTATTTTTCCAGCGCAGCTTCAACAGCTGTTTGCGTTTTGCGTCGGTCCAATTCGGGTAGCATCAATTCCATATTTATCTTCCTCCTTTAGTATTCTTTATAAAATAAATTTCTAATAGTTTCGCATGATCACTCCGATGACAGAACAACCTTCCGATGTAGCTTTCTTCAGGTTATTTCTGTCCTCTACGTTTCCGTTCAACTTATATAGGTAAACATGCAACCACTTCATCTTTAACACTTTCATTTCTCAACTCATATCACTCATTCAATGGTTCACATGAAATTGTTTTGCAATCGTAAACGATGACAAAACGCTCTTATTCATAGAGTTGTCCAGTTCTCCAAAAAAGTAACGACAATTCTTCAATTTTCTCTGTTGCCTTTTGGAATCAATCCAAATCACTATATTTCGCGGATTTCCATTGTTCGGAAGGTACTCCCCCAAACTCTAACCTGTATCAAGTTTACATTTTGTTCGTATAGTGTTCGTATTTCTATTTGAGGATACCACTTTCTGGAGATCGGAGTAAACCTTCATTTTGGTTCGTTTTGACGATAAAATAAAACCTTCGCTCTCATTTCCTATGCCTTTTGGCATAATTGTTTCATATCTCTTTACCTAATGGTATATATACGTTATAGTACTGTTTAATTAATGAACTTCCGTATAAGTCATTTGATTTTTATAAAGAAGCCACCGAGATTTTTAGGGAAGGGACTTAGGTGTGTATCACGCGCATACGCAGTGAAGGAGACGGAATCGATTCTGAAGAAGCGAAGCGTTCGCCTTTATCCCCGGATTTCTCCCTTTAGAGAGGGAAATAGGAAATCTGGGGATAACAGCGATCAAAAGAACGATCCGAATCCGAAACGGGCATTGAACGCACACCTACCTCCCCCATCCAACTGTCTTCTTTATAACTCAAGCACTTGTACGAATCGAAGGAGTTGGCATAATTGTGGAGCACGCTTTTGGTCCTTATATGAAACAACTGCGCGAGCAACAGGGATACAGCATCAATCAGCTCGCCGAAGCAGCCGGAATAAGCAACTCACAGATTTCACGTATTGAGAACGGGGTCCGGGGTGTGCCAAAACCAGCGACCATCCGCAAGATTTCAGATGCACTCTCGGTGCCCTATACAGAGATGATGAAGCAGGCCGGTTATATTGAACCAGGGAGTGCTGCTGAACTTCAGGACGTACCGGAATGGGCTACATACAAAGACCGTCGTGATTTCAAAAAGATGCTGGAGGATGATGATGATCTGATGTTTGACGGTATTCCACTCGATGAAGAGGACAAGAAACGAATCAAGGATGTGCTGACAGGTCTGTTCTGGGAAGCCAAACAGATGAACAAACGCAAAAAGACAGACGAATCGGACAATCGCCCATGAGGCACGACCCACTGAATTTAATGAGGCAGCAGGTGAGATCATATGGATGACATCGTAACAAAGCTGATTCGAAAACACCGGACCAACTGCCCGTTCAGCATTGCCCGCGCGGTTGGAATACAGATTCGTTTCACCAATTTGGGGAAGTCCACCAAGGGAATGTACTTTCGTAAGCTCCGGCGCAGGTTTATCGTCATACACAATGATTTGCCGCCGGAGTGGCAACGGTTCGTGTGCGCCCATGAGCTTGGACACGACCGACTTCATAAAGGGATTAATCGATTCTTTCTGGAGGAACATTCCTATTTTGCTCCAGGCAAGCTGGAAAGACAGGCTAACCGTTTTGCCATTCAATTGCTGACCTCCGGAGTGATGCCTGAACCGGATGAATCTTTGGAGAAATTTTGTTTACGTACCGGACTGCCGCGTGAAGCGCAGCATTTTTTTTACACTCTTTAAGAACATATGTTCTTTCCGAAGATTATATTTTCCAACAGCAGATTTACATGTCACTTTCAGGTTACTTATTTTTACGTAATTCGCGAGATTTCCTAATAATAGTCTGTTAAAATACTATTTGAGCTGTGTAAATGCTCAAGTAGATTATTATTTTGGGAGGTTTCGGAATCATATGAAAATCTGGAAGAATTACGTTTCACTTCTGCTAACGGTCTGTTTGCTGTTTGGCAGTGTAGGTATTGCCGCAGCTGCAACGGATACCACTCCGGGCACAGGTAAACACATTACCATTCTACATACGAATGATACGCATGCCCGTGCAGTTGAATCTTCACCTGCTATGGGTTTTGCCAAAGTAGCTGGAATCGCTGACAAATATCGTAGCGAAAACCCGAACACACTCTTGCTCGATGCTGGAGATGCTGTGCATGGTACAACATTTGCCACTCTTGTGAATGGTGAGAGCATCGTGAAAGTCATGAATGAAATGGGATACCAAGCCATCGTACCGGGTAACCACGAATTCAACTATGGTTCAGATCGCCTGATCGAACTGGCGGACATGATGAACTTCCCCATGCTGAGTGCCAACGTGAAGAAAAAAGACGGAACACGTCTCTTCGATCCTTATCTCATTAAAGAAGTAGATGGCGTGAAGATTGGTATCATCGCTTTGACTACACCGGAAACGTTGTACAAAACGAATCCAAAAAACGTAGAAGGTCTTGATATTACAGATCCATCTGCAGAAGCCAAAGTTCTGGTGAACGAAATCCGCAGCAAAGTAGATGTTGTTGTTGTTCTGGGACATCTTGGACAAGACGCGTCCAGCACGGATACTAGCTTTAAAGTTGTTAAAGAAGTTCCTGGCATAGACGTATTCATCGATGGTCACAGCCACACTGTACTGCAAGATGGCCTTGTATCCGATAATGGAACATTGATTGCAAGTGCAGGAGAATACACTAACTACGTAGGTGTCATCGATCTGTGGGTAGATGGTGGTAAAGTAACGAAGAAACAAGCAACATTGATTGATGAAACGGAAGCAAAAGACATCAAACCAAATGAGAAAGTCGCGACTCTCGTGAACTCCATTCAAAAAGAACAAGAACCTATTTTGAAAGAAGAAGTAGCCAATACAGCTATTCTGCTGGATGGTAAACGTGAACAGGTACGTGCAGGTGAAACTAACCTGGGTGACCTGCTTGCAGATGCCATTCGTGATGTCAGCAAAGCCGATATTGCATTGACTAACGGTGGTGGTATCCGTGCTTCCATCGAAAAAGGGATCGTAACCAAAGGTGATATCATCACAGTGCTTCCTTTTGGTAATCAAGTGGTAACCCTTGAAGTGAAAGGGTCCGATATTCTGGCAGCCCTTGAAGTCGGTGTAGCTTCCTACCCGGAACCAAGCGGTGGATTCCCGCAAGTATCTGGTATCAAGTTCAAAATTGATACTTCCGCTGCAGAAGGTAGCCGTGTACATTCCGTAACCGTTGGCGATAAAGCCCTTGATCCGGAAGCAACATACACGCTGGCAACCAATGATTTCACTGCTGTTGGCGGTGACGAATACACCATGTTCACCAAATATGCTACAACAGGTATGTACGGCGCGTTGGATGAAGCGTTGATCAACTACATGCAAAAGCTTGGCGCTGTAGACATCAAAACAGATGGTCGGATCAGTGAAGCGGTAAAACCTGCAGTAGAGCCGGAAACTCCGGCAACCGAAACACCAGCTCCAACCAAACCAAAACCAGAAACACCAAAACCGGAAAAACCGTCCAAACCAACACCAAGCAAACCAGCTCCAGCCAAACTGCATGTTGTGAAATCCGGAGATTCCCTGTACTCTATCTCCAAACAATACGGCACAACGTGGCAGGCATTGCAAAAGCTGAACAATATCAAAAATCCACACTGGATTTATCCAGGTCAACAATTGAAATTGCCTGCAGCTTCTTAAGCTCAGCAAAGTAAAGTGCATATAGGCATGATTGCTTATATGGTGCAACAACATTACGAATCTATCTTGTCATAACCAAAAGGGTGTCCCCAAAGCCAGATTACTGGTTGAGGGGACACCCTTTTGTATCTCCGTTCTTAAACATCAATCCACATCAGATACTTGAACATTTCCTGTGGACATATCCTGCTGATCCTGACAATCATCTGAGGTAAAAATAAACCCCAGCCTGGCCTTTAAGGGCCAACTTTATCATGTGCCTTCGACACCGAACTATATAAAAAATCTCCGGAATTACCGTATTCATGCGCTTATTGTACATTTAATTTCGACATCTCTGTCTTCTCAACATTGCATACTTGCACATAAATCTGTCTGAGTATGATCATCTTCAAATCCTTAATCATAAAATCATCTGTATACTAAATATATATGTCCAAATTTAGTTATTTCGTATGATATCACTCATAAAACCCTACCAAATTGCACGCCTTTAGCCCTCTTTTTCATGCTCACATTGGAACTCCAGCAATCAAAATCATCTACCGCATCATATTCGGTACTATTATATGAACTCATATAATTAACGAATCCCCTGAATTTAGGAAGTGAGCTGTTCCTTCACATAACGTACAGCTTCCTGTGCAGTCAAACCGATTCGTTTCGATTCACCTGATGCTGCAAGTGCGTGTGATCCCAGTTCGACCTGTCCTTCGGCTGCTCCTCGGCCAATAACGATCTGCACAGGCAATCCGATCAGCTCCGCATCCTTGAATTTCACACCCGGACGTTCATCCCGATCATCAACCAGTACAGAGTAACCGCCATCGATCAATTGTTGTTCCAGTTCGAGAGTGAGCTGACGCTGCTGCTCATCCTTCCAACTTACTGTAATCAGATGCACATCATATGGCGCCACAGCGGCCGGCCAACGAATGCCCTCATCTCCTGCATACTGCTCAGCTATAGCGGCCATCAGGCGGGATACGCCAATGCCATAACATCCCATGACTGGCGCGCACTGGCGACCATTACGATCCAGGAATGAAGCGCCCATGGCATCACTGTATTTCGTTCCCAATTTGAAAATGTGTCCAACCTCAATGCCTTTGGTAAAAACAAGTGGTGATCCACATGTTGGACAAGCATCCCCTTCCGCAGCAAAGCGGATTCGTTCTACTCGCTCCAATGCAAAATCAATGCCTGGGCGTACGCCGGAAACATGCACATCCACTTCATTGGCTCCTGTAATTGCACTCTTCATCACTGCCACGTCAGCGTCCACCACCATCGGCAGATTTAGTCCAATCGGACCCAGGAATCCTACCTTCAGATTTGGATGTGCCGCAATGGCTGCATCGTCTGCAAGGATCAGTTCCTCTGCCCCCAACACCTGTTTCAATGCGATGTCATTCAGTTCATGATCTCCACGCACAAGCGCAGCGACGAGCTGACCATCCGCCACATAAAGCAGCGTTTTGATCATATGTTCAGCACCTTTGCCCACAAAAGTGGTTAACTCTGCGATCGTACGAACGCCAGGTGTCGAGATACGTACTACGGTTTCCACTCCTGAATGTTGATCCGTTTGAAGCGCGGAGTCTGCATTCGCAGAATCAGCTGGAACTTCCAAGCTTCCTTCTTTTTTCTCCATATCTCCAGAAGTCTGATAACCCGCTTTCTCCAGATTCGCAGCATATCCACAATGTTTGCAGGTTACAATTGTGTCCTCACCCACATCAGCAAGAGCCATGAACTCATGTGTTTCTCCTTGACCGCCAATCGTTCCTGCGTCCGCCTCAACACGGATATAGTCCAGACCACAACGCTCTAGAATGCGACTATACGCCGTGTTCATCGCCTGATAAGTCCGATCAAGCTCTTCCCAGTCCGAAGCAAAAGAGTACGCATCCTTCATGATGAACTCACGACCGCGCAGCAATCCAAATCGAGGACGGCGCTCATCCCGGAACTTGGTTCCGATCTGGTACAGCGTGAATGGCAGCTTACGATACGAACTCACCTCGTCCCGCGCTAAAGCGGTTACGACTTCCTCATGTGTTGGTCCAAGAGCAAATTCCCGTGCATGACGATCCTTCAGACGCATCAATTCGGGACCATACTGTGTGTATCTTCCGGATTCTTCCCACAACTCCGCAGGCTGCATAATCGGCAGCAACACTTCCTGACATCCAGCACGATCCATCTCTTCACGAACGATCCGTTCAACATTTAACAATATACGCCGTCCAAGGGGCAGGTAACTGTATATCCCTGCTGCCAGTTGGCGAATCATGCCGGAACGCAGTAACCAGCGATGTCCCGCTGCATCTGCCTCCGCTGGCGCTTCACGTAATGTTGGGACAAGCATTTCACTTTGACGCATCATAACACACTCCTAATCTTCCTTTTTTTGTTATCAAATACGGCGCGTAAACAGCAAAAAGACACATCCGTCAAGGGACGAATGTGTCGTGGTACCACCCTTATTTAACTGCAAATTAATCCGTTCGCAACCTATGCGATCTGTAACATGCAGTCCTACGGGGCATAACGGGCCCTGCCGGCGGAGGTTGCAACCCTGTATGGGCATTCTCTTCCGCAGCTCGCGAGGTAGGAATTTATGAAGCAGCTACAGGAACCTTGCACCACACTGTTCCCTCTCTGTTGAAGCTGGCTTGCACAATCATGTCCTCGTTATAACGCTGTTATCATTTTTGACCACATTAGTTCATTTACAAGTAATTGTCAACCAATTAGTCGAATACAACTCCAGAATAATACTCCACTACATCACGAATGAGCATAAACGCATCCCCATTTGTAAGATTGTTCTTGTCAGCAATGCCAGCAAGCGTGTCGGCACTTATAAAGTTTTGTGTTTGCAAATGAGCAAGTGCCTGTTCAAGTGAAGTTTCCGTTTCTGAAGATCCCATTGCCAGACATAACATATACGCAGCCTGATCCAACGTTAAAGGTAGGGTTACGGCATTCTCCATATTTGCTAGAGCTTGGTCAGCACTACCTGTGTAGGCTTCTGGAAACATCGCTTGCATTCTTTTCAATTTACTTAAAAATCGTTCTGGATTCATTCCTTTATCCAGTTCCCAACCATCGTTATTATAATTGCCTGAAGTCATATACATACTCGCTGCAGCCAGCAATCCCTTGTAATCCTTATGCTCCATATAATCAGGCTGTTCGAAACGATGTACTTTCAGATCCATCCCCTGATTCTCCAGCATCTTACGTAATTCAGATGCTCGCTCTTCGGAAGTTGAGAGTTCGCGGAAGGACTCCTTATGGATATATGCCAGCTTGACCGCCGCTCCTGCTGCTTCTCCCTCTGCCATTCCCAGTGGGACAACTCTTGCACTACCGTGTGGGATTGTATCAAAACTTGCTGCACGTCCAACGACGAGCAAACCATCAACCTTTAGCGGTACAAGCGAGCGAAAGGGTACACCATATTGAATCGGACTCAACATAATCGTGCCGGGATTTCCAACACTCGTGCTCTGAATATCAATATCGTATGAGCCGTATCCAATGGCATCCCAATGATCACGATTTTCCATGACATCAGCTAATGTTAATCGGTACTCGCCATAGATATGACGTGATTCTCTCACGTAAAGCTCGTCTGCTGTTCCAGCATATTTTAGCCCTGCAAATTCATCATAATTTTTCTTCAGAAAATCAACAATTAGTGGGGCTTCTTTACGCCCGATTTCCAGACCTTTTTTCACAGATATCGGATCTAACGGATCTACCCCAAAGATTTGCATCGTATTAATCAAGATTGTATCATCATTTTGTCTTCCGATATTCAGACTGCGAATCTTAATATGTTGTGGATTGGAGGATTCATATTTTCTAGCATCACCGTACCCCCAAGCACTCATCTTATCAACCCCGGTTCCCTCTCTTTCCCTAAACTTTTGCCATACCTCATCAGTAACACCGCTTAACTTGAATACAAGCGTAGAGACCATTTTGGATTTACCATCTCCAATATCTTGTCTACCTATGGAGTATGGAACTCCTGCAGCGGCTGCAATATCCGCATCTTGCGTTGCATCAATGATGGAGCGGGTTGAAATCTGAACAGTTGTTCCATCTTCTTTAGTTATGCTCATACCCGTTATTGTCGTGTGATCTCCCGTAGATTGTTCAGTAAGGGGGACTAATTCCTTAACATTCATCAACAGGTCAATATTAGGTTCAGAACGAACCATCCGATAGAAAATGTTAGCCGCTGTATTGGTATCAAATGAACTACCCTCGATCTGGTCGAACCATTCCTGGAAGATACCTTTGTTCAAAAAGTCAGGCTGCCGCAAACTACTCAATAACTGCGGTTGTTCAGGGGAATAATTTAGATCCAGCGTATTAAGACCTCCCTCGGTCAACAATCCTCCCAACATGTTGCGATCTCTTGCTTCCACCAGCAATACACGCATCCCATTACGAGCAGCTGATAAGGCAGCAATAATACCTTCCGGATCCGTTCCAGCTACAATAACGTTATAGGAATCTTTCAGGTTTAGTGTAGATTGCACGTCCTCCAAAGGCTGCCATACATAATTATTATTAAATTTATAATTCTTGTTCCAAATATAGAATGCACCATATGCAGCGCTCATTAAAACAATAAACACACTGGCTATAATTGCTGTTATTTTCAATTTTCTACTAATCAAAGAAACAAACCTCCATATGTACTTTAAATTCAATAATACTAACTCGTGAAGTAGTTTTCCTATGTTATACCAACAACCGACTAACTTTTTCTCCTTTCCTACAAGAGTATGCTATAAATAATAAAAAACTCCCCAACACTTCAAACCGTGTTAGGAAGTTTTGATAATAAGACGGAAAATTCTACTTTTATGTTGCCATAAATACTAACAAAACATAGGAAAGTCCCTAACTTTCCTCATTATAACGACCACTTTTGGCGAAGTAAAGACTTACCAAAACCGGAAATGCATCAGAAAGATCATTAAACACTCAGACTGTTCGTTCATCCTGACTACAATGAATTCTCTGGCGATGGCTGACATGGCAGCACGTTCCCTGTAATATAGAGAAATAGAAATCTATCACAGGTATTAATCGATAAAGGAGCTTGTCCTATGCCATATATCATATATGATCTTGAATTCACGGTAAGCCGCAATACTCGCTATTCTTCTGAAATTATTGATATCGGTGCCGTCAAAGTTACGGAAAGTGCGGATGGATTGGTCGTAATGGATACGTTCCATACGTATGTTCGTCCTTCCAATAAGTCTGTTCTGTCCACTGACACGATTCAGTTTACAGGTATCACCCAGAAAGATATTGATGCAGCCCCCCTTTTTCCGGCAGCACTGAATCAATTCATCGCCTGGATGGGAAGTGACCCCTATTACATGTGTTCCTGGGGACCCGATGACCGCAGCAAACTGATCTCTCATTGTCGCACCCATCAACTTGATGTGGCCTGGATCACTAATCATAACGATCTCCAGCAACAATGGTCCCGCACCATTCGTAAAGAGGGAAAGTTCCGTCAACTCGGACTCGCTCAGGCTCTTGAAATCTGTGGCATCGAATTCGATGGTACCCAGCACCGTGCCTTGGATGATGCCATCAATACAGCCAAGGTGTTTATGCATCAATTTGACCGATTCACTCTGGAAAACAACTGTGCAGCCGATGATGAGGGCATTACATCCAAGGTCGTCTATTCCAGCTCCACAGAAGATGAAGAAAAAGACTCTCCATTTGGCAATCTGGCAGGCCTTTTCAAAACCAAAGAGTAACCGTCCACAGCACAATACTTAATCATGTTTCGGCTTAGGATAGGTGGTATTCTAATCTCAACTTTTATTGTACATTTGTTGCCAATAGTTTAGGCGTTCTTTCATCTTGATGCGGTAGATTTCCGGTTCGAGAATTTCCGCATCAGGTCCATATTTAGATATCCATACGAGAAATTCGTCAACATCACTTAATATGGCTTCAAATAACAGGCTACCTTCCGGTTCAATGGTTAGGATGGGTCGCATAAAAAATTGCTCCTGCATCACACGCTCCACAGCATGGGGTGCAAATCGAATTTTGAACGCAGTCCACTCCGTACTTCCCTCGTATGCCCAAGGAATGCGGAAGTGCGATTGCATGAGATAATCCTCTTTGCGAAACGTGCGTGGCAATATCCGTATCTTTTGCAGCCGGCTCACCTGAAATATTCGAAGTTTCTCCGACAGGTGACAATACCCTAACAGCTCAAATCTGTATTCACGAGGGATAAGACAGTAAGGATCTATACGTACGATCCCTTTTTTACCTTGAGACAGATACTCCCCTTCAATGGTGTTCTGTGAAATGCCAGCCTGAAGCAGGGTAATCATGGATTGATTCTGCGAATCGTTGTTTTCATTTTGCCATGCGGGCAATCCCGCTTTGAACAATCCACTAATTTGCTCCGACCATTCCACTCGTTCTGTTTTGTTTTTCTGACTCGCAGCAACCACTTTCTCATAAGCGCTCTCAAAAGCAGGTTTCAGCAAAGGACGAATATTCTCCATAACTTCAGCAAGATGCATGAAGGCTTGGGCTTCTTCATCAGACCAATTTAGCGGATACATGGCAAATTGGCTGATAAACATATACCCTTGCCCGTGTCCCATATTGGCGATCGGGATATGCATTGCACTGAGGGCCTCCATGTCGCGGTATATCGTCCTTTCCGTCGTCTCGCATCGCTGGGCGAGCTCACGTGCCAGTATACCCGGCTTGGCCTGCACCAGTGTGATAATGCGCATTAATCGGATTAGTCGGTCTGTCATTTTGCCGGACCCTCCACGATGTTGTTTCAATAAATTTGATACAACTCCATCCATTGTTTAATATGATATTGATACATACATTCGACCTTCTCCTAAACTTCACCTTCAAATATGTAGACTCTCTCTATACCGTCACCATCTGAAATCAACCCTATTCTCCTAATATCTTTTTTTCACGATCATGATATCCCGTTGTAAACGTTATCTCATAGTGATAACGTAGTTTTTCAACGATCTCGGCTTCCGCGTAATAGTCCAAATCTTGCTTCCGCGCAGCTTCAATTAACAACGCATCAGCATGGCGACGCAACATATTACTTCCCTCCTGAACCCGGCCTCTTTCGTAGGCGCGCAGGGCTTGTTTGATCAGGGGCACGGTTTCACTTAATTTGATCGTCTTCTCCACCTTGGGATCTTCCGGCTGTCGCAACATGCCCAGATGACTGGTGTACTGAATATACAACTGTTCTCTTCGTAACAACACACGTTGACTTTGCTTCAACTTCCTTGTGCTCCAGTAGGCTGAACATACGGCAGCTTTTCCTGATACACGGGGTCCCATGACGAATTCAAGCAAAATTTGTTTACTTTCTCCCTTGTACATATCCCCAAGCCTCAATAACCAGCCAATATCCGTTTCCTTGGAACGACATCCATAGATGCCTTTTAGCTGTACTCCATATTCCGGTTTGAGCAAAAGTTCCAAATCTCTTGATACAATTTTGGGTGCTATTTTCCTAAGTCTTTTGGCAGGGGCACCGTTACGCCACTCTACCATCATATATACGGGGTCGGCTCCCCCTGTCGGTATGGCCTCTTTATTCCACGAATAAGATACTTCAAAGACTGAGTTCACTGGTAGTCTCTCCCCCGATTTATATGTATTATCTTCTAAGTTATCAGGGTGAATGGACACTATATTGTCACGGAACACATGTTCTCATTAAATTTTTCCAATATATTAGTTTTATATCCCTAAATCCGTCTCAATACGACAATAAACGACGAAAAAACCTGGCACTAGGCCAAGCTTATCAATCACTTATCTATGACAAGTCCCAAATTAAACAGTAGGATGATCGTTTCCCATTTTGTGTAAATATTGTACACCATCTACTTCGTTTACCGGTGCATAGGTGACACTGTCAATGACCAGCTTACGCCCTACTGGCTCTCCATTAACAGTGATCATGATTGTTTTGGTTGATGTGTTCTGATCTGCTGTATACATATGTTTCTACTCCTTCATGTTCACGATCTTATATTCAATCGGATATATTGGTATCGTTCATTAAATTGCGCATTTGTGAATAGCATGCACCCGGAACTGAAGTAAAAGATCTGTTAAACGGTCCGGTGTGCTTGCCTATCGTTCTATTACCCGGCAGATTTGTAAGTTAAACAGCCTTGTTCCTAAATCATTTTAAATATTTCGGGTAATAACACGATATCATCTTGAACCCATCGTCCCGGTTTTGACGTATAATGTAAGAGCCGTATTTCAACAATAGACGACGAATTCGGCGCTTGATCTATCTAACCGAAGAAAGAGGTGTTAACGATGCCAAAATCCATTCAGGGTTATTTCATTCGGGTGTTATTCACCACATGCATTCTATTTACCGTTTCGATCGTTTCGACAGTAAGTGCTGCCAGTGCCAATATTTTTACGGATATATACAGTGGATGGGAGCGAGTCTCCGAATTGCCCGGAGAAGTGAACGCTCTGCAGGAAAGTTATAAGCAAACGATGGAGCAATTAAATCAAACGTCTGCTCAGTTGGGACAAGCCCAGGCCAATGTCGAAGCATTTAAGACCCAGAACGAACAACTGCTGGCTCAGAACCAGAAACTCACTGAAATGGTAAGTAAATTACAGGACGACCAGAATGCCAAAGCAGCTACCACCAAACGAATTCAGACGACGATCATCACTGTCGTTTCGCTCATATTGGGTTACTTTGTTCTGATTCGTGTGATGCGCTGGGGAATGCGTCGCCGTTCCGGCCGAGTATAAAAGAACAGGAGCAACTGCATGAACATACACCTGAACAATGCTGAAGCAAGCGGAGCAGGACAAGTCGTCACATTTTCACTGATTAAAGATGACCGCCTTCATATTTTGCATCCGCAGCAAATTGTGGCCTTCCGCGGTCCAAGTGGGAGTCGCAATGACAAATTCATGAATATCACGGGCATATATCGCAAAAAAAAGCTGATTAAATCCGAAATCACCGGACCCTGCCAATTTGTGGCTGCCCTGCCTCCCGGATTCACGATGAAGGAAGTGGAGCTCACGGAGGACAGTGATCTGCTCTACGACTTCCGCCACCTGTTCTTCTACTCGGATGGTGTAACCATGCATACCAAAATCCAGAAAATCAAAAACATGCTGATCACCCGTGATGCAGTGAAAATGAAATTTTCCGGCAAAGGCAAAATCGGATTGCTCACTCAAGGTCAGGTCTGCCAACAGGAACTTCATCCAACAGCGCCACTCTATGTGGATGCTGGCAGTATTATTGCCTATCCTGAAAATGCACATCTGGAACTCACCGTATATGGTAACAACCTTGCCAGTCAGCATATGAATTATCATTGGAAGATGACAGGACATGGATCTGTACTCTTTCAGGCTGGACGTGAGAATCACCGCTTGGAACAGGATCTTAACGATGAGGGACTGTTCAAACGAATTCTGAAAGAAGTGATCCCTTTCGGCAATGTATTGATCAAATAAGCTGTTAGTTGATGGAGCCGACCAATTAGCTGCCACTATGCTCCAGTGGGGTGGTCACCACACCGTTTCATGTTATAATGGTTCAGACAATTAAAGAAGAAAATCCATGCCTGTGGCATGGGAGAGGTTCGCGAACTCCCTCTATAAGACTTGACCATGTGATGGTCAGTATAAGTCTTGCGTACACGTTGCGGTCACCATGCAATCATGTACGTAAAAAACTAAGGACACTTACTCTTGCCTGCTTTTTTGAAGCGGTTATCGAGAAGGTGTGTTTTTTGATGGATGCCAGTTCATGAACTTCTCTGTTCTTCCGACACTCTATGCCTATGTGCATGGTTTGATCTCAAGAAGATAGAGAGGTTTTTTTATGTTGAACGAAGAAAAAGCAGTCGTTGTATTCAGCGGCGGTCAGGATAGTACCACGTGTCTGTTCTGGGCCAAACAACAGTTTGCCGAAGTAGAGGTCGTTACGTTTGATTATGGTCAGCGCCACAAGTTAGAGATTGAATGTGCAACAGAGATCGCACGTGATCTGGGCGTACAGCAAACGGTACTCGATATGAGCCTGTTAAATCAGCTTGCCCCCAATGCGCTCACTCGCACGGATGTGGAGATTACGCATGAAGAAGGTGAACTGCCGAGTACATTTGTAGATGGACGGAATCTGCTGTTCCTCAGTTTTGCAGCCATTATGGCCAAGCAAAAAGGAGCACGTCACCTGGTTACAGGTGTATGCGAGACGGATTTCAGCGGATACCCGGATTGCCGGGATTCATTTGTGAAATCGATGAATGTGACACTTAACCTGTCGATGGACTATCCATTTGTCATTCATACCCCGCTCATGTGGCTGGACAAAGCCCAAACGTGGAAGATGGCCGATGATCTCGGTGCTTTTGATTATGTCCGCGAGCGTACCTTGACCTGTTATAACGGCGTGATCGGCGATGGATGCGGAGAATGCCCCGCTTGCAAGCTGCGCAAAGCCGGACTGGATCGTTATGTACAGCAACGTACTGCTGCTGAATCGGCGGGAGTGGATATACGATGAGAGAGCCGGGAACATTCCGTATTGTAGAGCATCTGCAACGCATCGGAGAAGATATTCTCCCCACCCAGCTGCGCTATCACCGCAAACGTGTGCTTGTAAGCAAAGAATTCACCTTTGACGCAGCACATCACCTGCATTGTTATGAAGGCAAGTGCAAGAACCTGCACGGTCATACGTATAAAGTTATTTTTGGCATCAGCGGTTATCCGGGTGAAACCGGGCTGACGGTTGATTTTGGACATATCAAAGATATATGGAAAACTCAGATTGAGGGATATCTGGATCATCAGTACCTCAACGAAACACTTCCTTTAATGAATACAACGGCTGAAAATATGGTCGTTTGGCTGTTTGAACAGATGGAACATGCGCTCCAGACGGAGCCCTATGCTGGGCTGACCGATGGTGGGCGGACGGAGTTTGTCCGACTCTTCGAGACACCCACCAGTTACGCGGAAGCGAGACGGGAGTGGATGATCCATGAGTAGTGTGACACACCAGGTGAATGAGACGGGATCTCGCAAAGAGGCTCGTATTCCCGTGATGGAGATTTTTGGTCCGACTGTTCAAGGCGAAGGCATGGTCATCGGGCAAAAAACGATGTTTGTTCGCACCGCGGGCTGCGATTATCGCTGCTCCTGGTGCGACTCGGCCTTTACCTGGGACGGCAGTGGCAAGGACCTGATTCGAATGATTACGCCAGAGGATGTATGGGAAGAATTGCGCCGCGTTGGCGGCACCCGTTTCTCCCATGTTACCATCTCCGGCGGTAATCCCGCCCTGCTCGCTTCGCTGGGCGGGTTGGTTGTCCTGCTGCGGGAGAACAGCATCCGCACCGCGGTGGAGACACAAGGCTCCCGCTGGCAGCCTTGGCTGACGGACATTGACGAAGTCACCGTCTCGCCTAAGCCACCCAGCTCCGGCATGGACACCGATTGGGCCGTGCTGGATGATCTGATCGAACGGCTGGCCGCTGGCCCGGTAGAACGAAGTCACAGTCTGAAGATCGTGATCTTCGATGAGACAGACCTGGACTATGCTCGCCGTGTGCATGCGCGGTATCCGGGCACGGATTTATTTTTACAAACCGGGAACCCGGATGTGACTTCCGCCGATACGCCAGATCTGGCGTCCTCACTGCTTGCTCGTTATGAGTGGCTGATCGACCAAGTTAGTGCCTCCGATGACCTGAATGATGTTCGTGTTCTTCCGCAGCTACATACGTTGGTATGGGGCAACAAACGCGGCGTTTAATGGGCAGTATGGGTGAAATGGGCGGCATGATGTACAGATGAGGATGAAATTCACTCAGATAATAAAGAGAATTAATCAGGCAAAATTGCCTATTCATATATACCGCGAGGCTTCGGGCTTTGGCGGAAACAAGGAGCGTTTACGAACCGATGAGACAACCTGATGAGATGCAAGATGTGACGTTGCTGGGCAACCAGAATGTAAAATATACGTTTGAATATGATCCGGGCATCCTGGAGAGCTTTGATAACAAACATCCGTACCGCGATTATTTTGTGAAATTCAACTGCCCGGAGTTCACTAGCCTGTGCCCGATTACGGGTCAGCCGGATTTTGCAACGATTTATATCAGCTACATTCCGGATGTGAAAATGGTCGAGAGTAAATCTCTCAAGCTGTACCTGTTCAGCTTCCGTAACCATGGTGATTTCCACGAGGACTGCGTGAACATCATCATGAACGACCTGATCAAGCTGATGGACCCCCGCTACATCGAAGTATGGGGCAAATTCACACCGCGCGGCGGCATCTCCATTGACCCGTATACGAACTATGGTAAGCCTGGAACGAAATACGAGCAGATGGCCGACCACCGCATGATGAACCATGATATGTACCCGGAGACGATTGATAATCGTTAAACTGGCGGGTAAATAAACTCTGCTATAACTAAAATAAATTATAGGACACAGAAAAGCCGAACTCTTCAAAACCTGAAGAGATCCGGCTTTTTCTTTGGTTAGTATACACCTGTATGAGACTAAGTGTCTCAACGCAATTGGATCGCAGCGCATTCAAGTAGACTGATCTTCCTTTAGTGCTTTGATTTTTTTAATGTAATGTCTCAACATCAGCACACCAATCGATTGAAAAATGATAAATATGACGATGGCAGCGGATAGAGATTTCGGTGCAACATAGACAGCCTGAAACGTTATTACAGCCATATATATAATGGTCATCACCAACTCACGTTTGGTAGAAGCATAAGGTGATATCTTTTTCACATCCATCCCTCCTCTGGTCTTTTCACACATAAATATGGGTCTTCTTACAGTAGATGCTAAAGTAATACGTTTATTTTGTAAATGTAATGCTATTAATAAACACCTCAGAAATAGAGTTGAATTCATCAACGTTTTCCCTTGTTCCCCTTGTCGGTCCAATCAATCTATCCTATTATGTAACAATATGCTTACACGCATATATTACAACATCAGGCGCTGATCCCTCGTGACCGCGACCAAAGGAGAATTGTACATGTCTACACAAACCTCATTAACCAAGGACGCCACAGCGCGTTCGAAAGCCCCACCCGGATCGGATGCCCAAAGCACCGTTTACCGGATACTCATTGCCATCAGTTTGGTTCATCTCTTCAATGATTCGATCCAGTCGGTTATTCCAGCCATTTTTCCGATTCTGAAAGATTCTATGCATCTCACGTATACTCAGATCGGATGGATCTCATTTGCTATTAACTTTACCGCATCCATTATGCAGCCTGTCGTAGGCTGGTTTGCTGATAAAAAACCGACACCATCTATCCTGCCCATTGGCATGGGCTTTACATTTACCGGCATGTTGCTGTTGGCTTTCGCTGACAGTTATATGGCTGTCCTGATCTCCGTTATCTTTGTCGGTCTGGGTTCCGCCGCTTTCCATCCGGAAGGTTCACGGGTATCGCATATGGCTGCTGGTCAGCGCCGCGGGCTGGCACAATCCATCTTCCAGGTCGGTGGTAATGCTGGGCAATCCCTTGCCCCATTGCTTACACGCTGGATCTTTATCCCGTTTGGACTGTTCGGTGCCATTGGATTTACTGGCATTGCTGCCATGGGGATTGCAGTTCAGATCTACATCGCCCGTTGGTATGGACGTATGCTGCAATCGGGAGGATACCTGCGTAGACAGGCTGCTGCCCGTCGTGCACCCAATCCTGCTTTACGTAAAAAGATTACTGCCGCCATCACGCTATTGATCTTGCTCGTCTTTGTTCGTTCCTGGTATATCGCTTCCATTGGCAGCTTCTATGCGTTTAATCTGAAAGATACTTTTGGATTGTCCACAGAAGACGCGCAGATCTATATCTTCTTGTTCCTGGCTGCTGGAGCACTTGGCACGTTCTTCGGAGGCCCCTTGGCGGATCGATTCGGCAAACGTAACCTGATCTTCCTGTCCATGGCTGGAGCTGCTCCACTGGCTCTGTTGCTGCCCTATGCGAATCTGTTCTGGACAGGCGTACTGCTAACCATTATTGGTTTTATCATGTTATCCAGCTTCTCGGTTACGGTTGTATACGCGCAAATGCTGATTCCGGGCAAAATCGGAACGGTCTCGGGCCTGATCACAGGTCTGGCATTTGGTATGGGAGGCTTGGGCGCACTCGTGCTGGGGAACTGGATTGACGTCTTCGGCGTATCACCGGTAATGCAGATGTGCAGCTTTCTGCCACTGCTGGGGATTTTCACATTCCTGCTTCCATCCGATAAATTACTCAATATCTGGGCGAAAGAAAACGGTAGTGAAGAGTAAAAAATACATCAACAGGTGTGCACTTTTTATTCTATATTAGATCCAATCCTTACGTGGCAGCATCGCCCTTATAAGACGTTATTTTGCGCTAGCTATGATGAACGTAACCGCAAAAAATAGCCCTCCATATTGCTGCACATCGTAGGTTAAAATGGACAGTAAGAAGACCACCATTTCAGAGCTACACAGCAAAGGAGAGCTATCCCTATGAAG